>JASLKL010000170.1 GCA_030747605.1 Verrucomicrobiota bacterium
TTTCATAGGTGTGCTTACCACCGGTCTGAAACCATCCGTCAAAGGACTTGCCATCGAACAAATTGACCCACTCCGCAGCCCCGGCAAAGGGAGAGAGGACGGAATGAATGATCAAACAAACTAAAAAGGAACGAGTTTTATAGGATTTCATTGAATTAATTGTGCTTCGTTTTCTCCGGTTCGCCTACCCAAGTAAAATATTTTGTAATAAATTCATTATAATTAATGAATTAAGGAGAGCATTTGTTTCCAAAAAGTTTTAGAAAACTCGTTCTTTATTCATTATCTAAATTACATCCTCTGTGCCGGGCATTTTGAGAAGACTCAGTCTAGAAGTTCCTTTAGCATTTTCTCGAAACGCTTAACGACCTTTGGCTCCTTGGCTACCAGGTTATTTGTTTCATCGGGGTCTGAACGATGATCATAGAGTTCCCGAAACAGCGGTACGAGGTGGGCTAGCCGTTTGGGTGTTTAGTATGAGTAGGGGAGCTTTGATTCTGGAACAATGAATGGTTGGTAACCCCGAGAAGCTGTTTGTTGTGTTTAATTTAATACTGGCAGGAGCTTCGCTATGGTTGGCCTGTGGGTTGATTTTCTCCGAGTATGGAAAAAAATGTGTTAGCTGGGTTGTATTAGATATATCATGAGAGTTGATCCGTATTATTATATGGGTAGTTATTGGATTATTAAATTAAAAATATTATAATTGCAGTTTTTGTTAACGCTGCACTCGTTATTTTTGAATGGTTGTAGGTAGTATGAATTATTACTTGGAGTGGATATGCCATCTGCTCTTCGATTATGGGTAAGTTGTTTGCTTTAACTTTGCATGGGCTTTGAAATTTCAATAAAGTAAATATTGCATGTATTCTTTGAAACCGGTTCTTGTTTATGGGTTTTTACCATAGCTGGCACCTTGCGTGATGTTATGAAAAATAAAACTATTGCATCTTTTCTTGTGATTGGATTTGCGGTTGCCGTCGTCGAGCTTAGCGCAGCGCCTTTAAAGGATATTCGGCCCAATATTCTTTTTATTATGTCCGACGATCATGCGGCGCATTCGATTGGTGTTTATGGGGGGCGCTTGGCGGCGCTGAACCCGACGCCGGTGCTTGATAAATTGGCGGCCGAGGGAGTTGTGCTTGAAAACACGTTCTGCACTAATTCTGTGTGCTCTCCAAGTAGGGCAACTATTCTGACAGGGCAGTACAGTCACGTAAATGGCGTTAAAAGCCTGGGGGGGAAAGTGCTTGAATCGGATCAGGCGCTGCCACTAGCGATGAGGGATGCTGGGTACCAAACAGCCGTTATAGGAAAGTGGCATTTAGGCACCCAGCCGCTGGCATTCGATTATTACAAAGTGCTTAATAGCCAGGGAAAGTACCATAACCCTGAGTTTGGTATGCGGGTTTCGCCTGATGCAAAAGAAATTCAGATCATGGAAGAGGGTTATTGTTCAGACATTATTGCCCAGTCTTCAATCGAGTGGTTGAGACAGCGCGACAAAACCAAACCCTTCATGCTGTTCAATCAGTTTAAGGCTCCACATGGGCCATGGGATGCGGCGGACCGCTATAATGATCTCTATGAGGGTATCGATATTCCAGAGCCTGAAAGCTTATACGATAATAAGGGCAACGGTTCTATTGCTACGCGGGGACACAATGATGAGCTTCTCTTTCGTATTGGAAGTTCCGTAGGCCTTCGAAATAAATTCCGTTCGCACTCGAAGCGAGTCGATAAGGAAATTAAGAAAAAGTTTTCCAGTATGACAGAAAAAGAAATCAAGCATATTAGCTATCAGCATTATCTTAAGGAATACCTGCGCTGTGTTCGTGGAGTAGATGATAATATTAAATTACTGCTTGATTATCTCGAATCAGAAGGCGAGCTGGATAATACAATTGTAATCTATACGTCAGACCAGGGGATGATGCTGGGTGAGCATGACTATGTTGATAAGCGATGGATGTATGAAGAATCACTGCGCATGCCGATGATTGTGCGCTATCCGAGGGTGATTCAAAAAGGATCTCGCTCCGATGCTTTGATTAATAACACTGATTTTGCACCTACGATTTTAGACTACGCGGGAGTGAAAATGCCGGCAAGCATGCAGGGTAGGAGTTTTCGTCCTATCTTGGAAACCGGCGATGAGCCGGCAGATTGGCGTCAGGCGAGCTATTACCGTTATTGGATGCATATGAAACACCATCACAATCCTGCCCATTTTGGTATCCGGACTAAGGACTGGAAACTGATCTTTTTCTACGGTGTAGATGAGAAAGGGGAAAGGGGCAATGTCCGCACACCGCCTGGCTGGGAATTGTATAACGTAAAAAATGATCCTCTGGAAATGACTAACGTGTATGGGAATCCAGAGTATGCAGAAGTCGTTAAAGGACTTAAAGCTCAACTCAAAAATGTACGTTTTGAAGTGAATGATGTGGATGAGGCATTCCCGCATATTGCCGCCATCACTGAAGAGCATTGGAATGGCGGTGAGGAGGATGCGGTTCGTATTTCGCATGAGGTTGCGAATGCCGCAGTTTCTGAAAGAAGGAAATGAGATTGGTATTATGGAGGCATATCTGTAGCTCGCATATTCGATTGGTTGATAGATCTTTAACTGTGATGGATCGGGCTAATGAACCGTTTTATAACCAGAATTAAAAATGAAAATTAAATACTATAGCTTATTTTTATTGATATCTATCTCTGTTTTACAGGCGAAAACCCTTCCTAATGTTATCCTGATGATGGCAGATGACTTAGGCTGGGGGGATGTTGGGTTCAACGGGAATAAAATTATAAAGACGCCTCATCTAGATGAGATGGCGCGTGAGGGTGTTAGCTTAACGCAGTTCTATTCAGTTGGGCCGGTTTGTTCGCCGACACGTGCGGCAGTTCTTACGGGTCGTCATAATTTTCGAACGGCTATCTGGAGTGCGAATACGGGCCACCTTCGGCGTGAAGAAATTACAATAGCTGAGGCGGCGAAGAGTAAGGGCTACGTGACCGGCCACTTCGGCAAGTGGCATTTAGGCACGCTTAGCAGAACGATGTCGTCGAAGGGAGAGAGCCGTAAACCTGCAGAAAACTATTCGCCGCCGTGGGATCATGGTTATGATAGAAGCTTTGTAGTGGAGTCTTCTGTATCAACGTGGGATCCTGGCGGGAAAGGGAATAAAAATAAGAATCCATTTTATGATGACGGCGTCCCACTAGACCCAAATGATCCTGACAGTAATTTGAAGGGAGGGGCAGGGCGTGTTGTTATGGATAGAGTGATCCCGTTTATCGAGAAAGCAGTTGATAGTGATAAGCCCTTTCTAGCTGTGATTTGGTTTAATGCACCTCACGAACCTATTAGAGCGGGGCCGTCTTACCTAGCTATGTATCCGAATACTGGTGATTCTGCTCAGTACTACGGATGTATTACTGAAATGGATGAGCAGGTTGGTCGACTACAGGCGAAACTTAAGAAGCTTGGTATATATGATAATACCCTTCAGGTTTTCTGTAGTGATAATGGGCCTGAAGGGAACGATCCAGATTTCGGCGATCGCCAGGCTGGTGTGACGGGAGGCTTCCGAGGGCGTAAAAGTTCTTGTTATGAAGGAGGGGTGCGAGTTCCTGCACTTGCCGTATGGCCAGGACAGATTAAGGCCGGATCGGTAGTGAATTCAGCGGTTTGTACCTACGATTATATGCCTACCATTGCAGAAATAATGGGTTATCAAATGCCGGACCAAAGGATATTGGATGGTGAAAACATGCTCCCTGTCATCAGAGGAGAAGCTGATCGAACAAAATCGATTCCGTTTAGACATAAGGGCAGGGCATGGTTGGTGAAAGGCAGTTATAAGATGATCATTAACTCAATTACTGAAACAAAAAGCGATGAAATATATGACTTATCCCGCGACGCGTATGAGACGGAAAATATAAACGCGAGTAGTCCTGAGCTTGCTTTGGCGATGCGCAAAGAGATTTTAGCGTTTCTTGATTCATTAAAGGAAAGCTATGAAGGTGCTGATTATGGTATTGAAGCTTATAAGCCTTTAGGCGAGTGGCATGAATTAGGTGTTGCGCCAGCGTCAGCACTTAATGCGAAGGAGAAAGCCGAAAAACTAGCGAAGAGAGAAAAGAAGAAAGAGAAGAGAGAGAAGGAACAAGAAGGAAATGCAGAATGAGTTTCGCAGAGCTCCCATCTCGCATCTGCTGCATGCACCTCAGCAAATTAAAACTACGTACGGGCCAACCAAGGCATTAAGTGTGCCAAGTAATTAAACGCGACAAACAGCTCCTCGGCTCATTCTCCTCATCTGAGCCGCCTGTCTTGTTAATGCTTAGTCTTTACATGCTCCGTTATTAATTCGGCGAATTTCTTAATCATCTTAGGCTTCTTGACCGCCAGGTTATTTGTTTCATCGGGGTCTGAACGATGATCATAGAGTTCACGGAAGAGAATCTCTCCCTCGGCCAGATCTTTCTGCCATTGAACGTAACGATAGACACGACTTCGTAGGGTCACGGCATACATCCGAGGTTTGCCCCGAAAGGGAGGGCCGTACGATTGGTTATAACTAAGTGCATATTCCGGACCGGGCAGGCTGGGATTGTTGAGTAAATCGAGAAAGATTTTTCCGTTGATATCCTTGGGAGGCGTCAATCCGCAGAGTTTGGCCAGTGTCGGGTAAATATCAATGCTCTGAACCAGTGCATCCGTCGGGTGTCCTGGCTTCTTCATTCCCGGCGTGCGCATAATCAAAACAGAGTTCAGGGCTTTCTCAAAACTGGTGTGTTTGCCAAAGATTCGATGTTCACCCAGGTGCCAACCGTGGTCACCCCAGAGCACAATG
>JASLKL010000171.1:0-300 GCA_030747605.1 Verrucomicrobiota bacterium
AGTAATGGAGAACCTTTTGGTCGCAGTGCAGTAGCTTGAAACGGTGAAGGCAAAAAACCATTCGACCAGTTAGATGCACCACCCTGCGGATAGGAAAGCTCGGGCAATACAATAAACCCAGGAAGGTCGTTGTTCTCCGTTCCAAGACCATAGTTGACCCAGGCGCCCATTGCAGGATCTCCGCCAAATCGGTTACCGGTATTCACATGATAATTTGCAGTCGGATGGTTCACCGATTCCACCTGTAACCCACGATAAAAACACAAGTCATCCGCCACATCAGAAAGTTTTTTCCAGCGC
>JASLKL010000171.1:310-4855 GCA_030747605.1 Verrucomicrobiota bacterium
CAGTGTTTATTCATGTCTGCCCCACTTTGCCCGGCCTTGTGGAACTCAAACGGACTCTTAACATAATATCGTTTGCCCGAACTCATTGCACTCTTATCTTCTCCAGAAGCATTAAACTCCTTTAGATGCAATTCCTCGAGTTTGACCTTGGGATCGAATGTATCGATGTGAGATGGCCCTCCTTCCATGTAAAGAAAAATGCAGTGCTTTGCCTTAGCCAATGGAAAATGAGGCCCTCTCCTAGTCGCTGCTTGAGCGGACTGCGCCATCATCGAAGTGAAGGCAACACTGCCCAGACTGGCATTAAGTCCATAAAGAAAATCGCGACGGTTCATGATATCTTGCTTGGCTCCCTACATATTATCTCCACCGACAGACAGACGTCGAGTCGCATGTCTTCCCGAAACATAGATCTTATCATTTTGAGAGTGATAATCATTATAAAAATGCTTAAACAAAAAAACTGTAGAAACACTTTTCAATTTACTAATATACATAGAGAAATTCATTTGCATTCAGTAAAGCCAAGCAAAGGTCGGCCAAACCGCGTGTTCGCGCATCTACTTGGTGCGGTTGAAGATCCGGTTGATAATCCCGATACTCAAACAGTTTCTCTCTAAACGTAAAAGTCTGACCAGTATTCTCCTCATTTGCAGTGCGTAATATCTCAGTCGGATAAGTTCTAGGCATGGGATTACGTTCAGCTTGTTCTTTTGATGCTACTTTCCAAAGCTGCAGGGCAGCATCAACCTCGGAATTATCAGGCACACGACCAAATGCAAGCCGGAACGCTCGTCGCACTGCTTCCATGTCATTCTTGGTTTCCTTAAGAATCCGCGCTGAAAAAGCCAAAGCTCGATCAGCTGACTCTTCACTGTTGAATAATGAGAACACCTGTGGTGTTACATTTGAACTATCCCGCAATTCACAAGACTTATCAAAACCTGGCTGATTAAAAGTAGTCATGAACGGATCACGTTGACCCCTTAACTTTAGAGCATAAATCGACCGACGATTACGCTGCTCAGGTTTAATATCCGGAATATAGCTCGGAGCAAAAGTACCCATGATCATTCTTGGCTGAAGAGCCGCCTCTAAATTCATATCAGGTCGAGCAGGAATACCACCTGGTTTTCGATTCAACTCTCCACTCACTGCCAACATCGCATCCCTCAATTCCTCTGCAGCCAAGCGGCGGGGCAAAAACACAGCATAACTATTACCGTCAGAATCCAATCTAGATAATTTTTCTATATCCGGATGCGCACTGGCTCGGCGATACGTTTCAGATGTCATGATAATCCGATGGAGTTGTTTCAACGACCAACCTTTATCAACGAATTCCGAAGCCAACCAATCAAGCAGCTCTGGATGCGTCGGTTTTTTTCCTGTAGCTCCAAAATTATTTGAATTACCCACCAAGCCTCGACCAAAGTGATATTGCCAGACTCGGTTTACCATAACACGAGCAGTGAGAGGATTATTTTTATGGACAATCCAGTTCGCTAAAGCAAGACGACGACCCTTGAATCCTTCTGGAATCCTTGCCTTCAATCCGACAGCACTTAAGATAGCAGGTGCAACTTTTTCTCCAGGTGAAAATAAATCGCCTCCCGTCAATATGGCTGATTGCTCCAGCACACCTTTACCCATTGGATCTGAAGGCCGAAATCGACGTCGGTTGACGTTTCGATCAAGCCTTGTTTTTCCATTATACACCGTATACGCAATTGGAAGATAGCGATCAAACCCCCAACTAAATAATATATTCCACTTACGACCAAGCCGCTCACGACCAAAATCATTTGGCGTCACCCTTTCCTTTGGCAAACCTTCCAGCATCAACTTGTTTTCATCATTACGGAGTTGATGGTATTTTTTATGAACTTCAAAACCATCGGTATTCTCATTCGGATGAAAAGCAGCGTTAACTTCAGCAAATTGAGTATTTGCGAATATTGCCTGCATGGAGTAGTAGTCACGAGTTGGTATCGGATCAAATTTATGATCGTGACAACGTGCGCATTGTAACGCATGACCTAGAAAAACCTGACCAACAGAATCTGTCACATCATCAAGAAAAAACTGCCTTGTTACACGAGCAACCGCCATTCCAGTCTGTTCCCAAGGGCCCATTCGAAGAAAACCAACTGCAATTTTGTTTTCTATTTTATTCGAATTAATCTCATCACCCGCAAGTTGCTCGCGAACGAATTGATTATAGGGCTTATCATTATTGAAGGAGCGAATCACATAATCTCGATAACGCCATGCGTTGGGACGTTCGAAGTCATTTGCAAAACCTGAACTGTCTGCATAACGAACAACATCCAACCAATGCCTACCCCACTGCTCACCGTAATGAGGCGAAGCTAATAGTTTATCAATGAGATTTTTAAAGACATCCGGGCCTGACTCGGAAAGATACATATCAATCTCATCTGGTGACGGAGGGAGACCAGTCAGACCAAAAGTCGCACGACGAATCAATGTCGCAGAATCTGCCAACGGTGCTGGAACTAGACCCTCAGGAAGTTTCGCATTTATAAAGGCATCGATCGGGTTGGCAGAACTTGAAGGCAACTTCGGTCGCTCAACCGGCTGATACGACCATAAATCAGCCGGATCATACCTGCGATTTGTCCATGAATCATCTAAACCACCGCTGGTTTTCACCCGCACTCCACTAGCCTCCCCCCAGGGATTGGATTCCTTCAGAATGACCGCAATACGTTTGGCATCAGGCCAGAGTGCACCGGCGTTGATCCATTGCTTTATGTATCTGATTTGCTCAGAGGTAAGCTTGTCATTTTCTTTGGGAGGCATGGCCGCCCAATCATCTTCATGCTCGCGTGTCACTGCCAAGTAAAGCGGACTGGAAAATGCATCACCCACCACAAGCGAAGGTTTTTCACTTTCGCCACCTGCGAGCAGTCCATCCCGCGTGCGCATATCGAGATCTCCCTTAAGCTTCTCCGGATCATCACCATGACAAGTGAAACACTTAACCTTGAAGAGCGGCTGGATTTTCCGAGCAAACAAAACATCCGCTTCAACATCTACTGCATCTGCATTTCGAACTGGATAAATGCAGCAAATAATGAAGAAAATTGAAAACAGTCGGCGCACGCAAAAAGAAAAATAGAGCGGAAACTATCTAAATTCAAACACTAGTGCTTAATAAGATTACAAGACAGATTAGCTAATAAAATTGGAAGAAACAACAGTGTTAACGCTGCACTTCAACAAGTCGTTTTGCACTGTTACCAAGAATATCGAAACACAAAACCTCAACTGTGAGTGATTTATTTAACAACGACTTACCAAGTGCGATCATAGCAGAACGCCCATGAGGCTTAACTTCCGAATAACTTTGAGACACCTTTGATCCATCACCCTGCGAACCCTCAAATACACTCAATTTGAACTCAAACATTGGAAGCGCCTTGTCATCAATGCCCCATGCTACAGTTAAGTTCTCTTTGTCCAGCCTGGCTTCAGCCTTCGTCAAATGTATAGGCTCAAATGCAGGTTTAGTTTCAGTGCGCATGATCACATGCCGGGATGGATTCTTAACACTAGGCTCAGTTCTTTTCCCACCCGCCGTCATGAAATAAAATAAGCCTGTCGGATCCTTTGCCACACCCCCATCCCAATTGGTCTTATAATTGAATGATCGCTTACCAGGCTCCAAATCCCAATAGTTAACTGAATAACGCCCCTGCTTGAACGGATACCAGTTCCCATTCAACTTTCTTTTCCAGCCTCCACGTAAATTTGTAGTTCGAATATTGCTCCCAGTCTCCAACCAATCCTCAATGAAAGCATCTGTGCCACCTTTAAAAAACGCATCCTTTGATGCTACATCCATCGTTACCAAATGTGTCCAAAGCTTAGTTTTCCCTGATCTTGCCCAGAAACCATAGAATGTATGATCACCGAACGCCCAACTTCGTGAAACAAGCGTGTACCAAACGTCAGGATCCCAACCCAACTCAAAATTCCATGACTTCAAACCAGTGCCTTCTCCACCAAACTTTTCTGTAAGTGTCCCTGGTCCACGGTGCACCGCTTTGATTGGAGCCTTATGATCTTTATGATCCCAAATTGAGAAAATGAAATTGTTTCCACGAGGGTGCACCTGAATTCCAGCGTAACCAGATGCACCTCCTCGCCACCCAAGAGTCTCGTAGTAAGTATACATCGCCACACCTGCTTTCGGAACTCGAACTTCATTAATCAAAATATCTCCATCAAAATTGTCGTCAAAAACAAAATGAGAAGATGGGGCAGCATTTTGTCCCGCTTCAATGGCAATAAAAAACGACAAACAACACAGACTTAAATAAATTTTCCTTACCTTAATTTTATTCATAAAAATCATGCTGTCTTAGTTTTTTTTAAGGTGAAACATTTATTTGGAATTATTAAATCTTCAAAATACTCGAACCTTAAATATTAACACATAAAATATTTCAACCTAACTCCTCTAATGCGCTGTTAAAGACAGAACAAGGGCGCATCGCATCTGCCACCTTCTCAGGA
>JASLKL010000172.1 GCA_030747605.1 Verrucomicrobiota bacterium
CGGTATAAAACCTACTTCTGAAAGCAATTCTGATATTTGCATGCTTAAAGTTAAAATGAGGAAGCAAATATTCTTAGTGAAAAAAGCCATCTCTAATGAAGAAATGGCCAAGCAGTCATCTCGTCTGTGTGACAAGATAGAAAAAACACATTTTTGGGGTAAAAGCAAAATCGTATTACTCTATAGTAATCTAAGCAAAGAGATTAGCGTTAACCAATTGATTGAAAGGGGCTTGAAAAGCAATAAGGTTGTCGCCCTGCCCCGTTACGATTTAAAGAGCGGAGAATACACTGCCTCTGCTATCAGCAGTATAAAGGATCTGGTCATTGGGAGGCACAACATCATGGAGCCTTTCACAAGCTGCCCCGAGATCGACATGAACCAACTGGACTTAGTGATTGTGCCTGGAGTAGCATTTGACCGCAATGGTGGGCGACTAGGACGCGGTGGCGGTTATTACGATCGTGTTCTGAAAAAACTGAATGCTACATTCTGTGGGGTCTGCTTTAGGGAGCAAGTCGTAAATCAGACCCCGCAAGAGTTGCATGATGCAAAAATGGATTTAACCATGACTCCTGATGGTGAACTCGATTTCAATTTAATATAAAATTATGCATATCATATTAGCATCAGTAGAGCTTTGGGTCGCCTGGACAATCGTGACCATAGTGGTGTTAATTGGGATGGTATGGATTCGAAAAGATCAAAAACGGCAAATACGTCGCGCTCTCCATAGCACTGAATCTTCGCTAAAGAAACATTCGCGCCGCGAAGCTGAAGTCCTCACAAGAAGTGCTCGAATGCTAACTCGTGAAGAAACAAAGCGCCTTCGCGATGATTTGGAGAATACAATTGGAGCAGAGAGTGAGGAAATTCGACAGCGCGAAAAACGACTTGAAGAGCGAGAATCATTGCTCGACCGCCAGCTGCAAACAGTCCTTGAAAATGAATTAAGGCTTAAAGAAGAACGTGCAGATTTTGATTCATTTAAAAACGACCTGAAAAAGAGAGATTCTGCAACCAAGAAGCTAGCTGAAAAATATAAGGCAGAACTTTCAGCTGTATCAAAACTGAGTGAAGATAATGCTAAGGAAAAGTTTTTTGAATTAATTCGGGATGAATATCAAATAGAAGCTAGCCAAATTGGCAAAAGGATAGTCAATAAAGCCAAAGATAAGGCGGAGGAAGATGCTCGCAGATTAATTGGAATTGCTATTCAGAGATATGCAGGAGAACATACTTACGAAAGTACAACTGCGACTGTCTCTCTGAATGGAGATGAGGATATTAAAGGTCGCATTATAGGACGAGAAGGCCGCAATGTCCGTGCATTTGAAGCTGCAACAGGAGTAACTGTTTTAATTGATGACACTCCTAATTCCGTAGTTCTTTCAGGTTTTGATCCAGTCAAGCGTGAGATAGCGCGTGAGACAATGAACCGGCTTGTTAAGGACGGACGCATACACCCCACTCGAATTGAGGAAGTTGCCAAGAAAGTAACAGAAGAGAACTCTTACAATATGGCAAATTTAGGTGAAGAGGCCGCTTGTAAGGCAGGAGTCATTTCGCTGAATAAGGAGATATTGGGCATGCTTGGAAAGCTTCGTTATCGGAGTAGCTATTCCCAGAACGTTCTCGCACATTCCGTTGAAGTTGCGCATTTAATGGGCCTTTTGGCTGGAGAAATGGGATTGGATATCGCTAAAGCTAAACGAATTGGACTCCTTCATGATATTGGTAAGGCAATGTCACAGGATGTAGAAGGCCCGCATGCAATTGTGGGTGGTGATTTCATAAAACGCAATGGCGAACCTGAAGATGTAGTCAATGGCGTTGCGTCTCATCACGGAGAGGTGCAGTACGACTATATTTGGGGCATTCTTGTTAGTGCGGCTGATGCAATCAGCGCTTCAAGGCCAGGAGCTAGGTCAGAAACAATGTCAACCTATCTTAAGAGATTGAGCCATTTAGAAAAAATTGGAAAATCATTTGAAGCCGTTGAAAAGTGTTATGCGGTTCAAGCTGGTAGAGAAGTCAGAGTCTTGGTGAACCCCAGTAAAGTAACTGATGAGGAGTCTTATGATTTGGCCCGTAAAATTGCCCGTAAAATTGAAGACGAATTGCAATATCCTGGTCATATCAGAGTAACCATGGTCCGCGAAAACCGTTTTGTGGAATACGCTAAATAATCTTAATTCACTATTTACGCAGTTTTCATGAAAATAAAACAATTTATATACATATTATATTTGACTACCGGCTTTCTGGCTGGCTTGGCTTATACATATGCATCTTCTCTTGTTAATGGAGAAGATTTAGCCCTTTCCATCCGTAATGCAATACCACCCGAAAACATCTTAATAGAGGCTTCAATGCAAGTAACTCAGAAGAACCGAAAACGAATACAAACAGCTTTAACAATAGAAACCAAATTATTAGGACAAGACGAATTCTTGACCACCTACAAAACTAAGCCGGAAAGCAATAGCATGGTTTGGCAGATAAGGCGAAAAGTCGGCGAACAAAATGCATACAGTTGTGAACCGGAAGAAAATAGTAATATTCATGTTGGGATTGCCAACTCATCTTTTACTTTAGCGGATTTTGGGTTGGAATTTCTTCATTGGCCTAGCCAAAAAACAATAAGGAAGCAACGCAGGAAAAGCCGATTATGTAATGTTCTTGAAAGCAGGCCCATAAAATCAATTAAAGGAAAATATAGCCGCGTACTTTCTTGGGTTGATGAAAAATCCGGAGCAATAATTGCCGCTGATTTCTTTGATGTTAATGGCGAGCTTTTAAAGCGCTTTAGTGTAAAAGGTCTAACGAAAAAGAATGGCCAATGGAAAGTGGATGAATTAGAAATGAGGGATTTAAATGAAGGCAGTAAAAGCCGCTTAAAGCTAAACTATTAACTAGTAATAATTTGAATTTACGGGACAGATTCGAACAGAATCCTTTATATAAATGGATTTTTTACTTCGTTATTGGGTTAATCGGAATAACACCGATTATCGGCGGTTTTGCTACGCTGAGCCAGGGTGCTTCGGGGGGGAAAGTATTAGTATATATGATTTTTCTTTTTATCCCGTGCGCAGCGTTCCTTGCTGTTTTTTTTACTCCTTTTTTGATTGAAAAAACAATTGCCTCCCCAATTGGGCAATTGTTCACTGGGAATCCAAATATTATCGAAGACAAACCCATTTATGGGCCGGTAATAGCTAGCCGCAATCAAGGTGATTACAGTCAGGCCCTTAACCTAGTTGAAGTTCAATTAGAAAAATACCCCTCTGACTTTGACGGGCTTATGCTCAAGGCGGCAATACAAGCAGAAGACTATCATGATTTGAATGCAGCAAAGGAGACGATTAATACGGTGCTGAGCGACCAGGAGAACATTAGATATAATTTGCCAATTGTTTATAACAAGCTTGCTGACTGGCAGTTAAATATTTTCAATTCGACAGCGTGTGCTCGGCAAGCGTTGGAAACAATCAGAGAAACTTATCCCGGGACGAAAGCTGCGCAACTTGCATCCCAACGGATAGCATCTATGGATTTTTATGATGAGTCAATTGTTGCAACGACTGAAATTAATGATACTTACAATGATATAGTTAAAGAGTCATCTAGAATTGAGCAAGAAGAAGGGCCTCTTAGTTTTCCAAAAGTAGAAGAATCCAACAAGGCACATAAGAACAAAAAGCTCTTATCTACATGTTTAAGGAGAGTAGAAGAGCACCCTGAATCAATTGTTAACCGAGAGGATCTTGCCAGATATTATTTTGATCAGACACAAGAATGGACAATGGCCATAAAACAATATGAACAATTGATTAGTATGCCAGGATCAACAACACCACAACAAGTAGCATGGCTAAATAAAATTGTTGATATTCAATTAAAGTCTGGAGCAAGGCTAGAAGAGATGACTTCGACTTTAAATCGAGTAATCGATATTGCCCCAAAAAGCGCTTCTGCAAATCGAGCCCAAAGTCGAATAATGCATTTACCCATTGAAATCCGTGGAGTTAGCAAAAAAAAGGCGCCGCTTAAACTGGAGCGGCGCGATGAAGATCTTGGACTGATGTGATATTAAACTAATTCTGAGGAAGAACAAGTCCTAGAGCTATTTGCTTGTCTACTTCAGATGCCATAGTCAAATCCCCTGTCCCACGAGATGTTCGTGCTTGAACCACAACCTCAGTGACAAGAGGTTCGACTTCTTTAACTGTCACATAAACTGTTCGTTTATTAATTTTAGCTGTAAGGGTTTTTGTTATGATATCGTCGTTAGTCACTGTGCCTATACGTGATAATACCTCACGCGCCGAATTCAATATCTGATCTAGTGGGCGCTCGTAGCGACTTATAATCTTGTCTCGAGTTACAGGAACACCGAATTTATTTCCAACAGGCGTGTTAATGCATCCAATATTACTAAATGCAAAAATCGCAACTAAACCAAACAGGACTATACGAAAAGTCATGGCGGACATCCCAATCAAAAGTGGTTTAAGCGTCAAGCCATTTGAGACAATTGTGGATAAGTTGTTTTGCGTTTTCTGGTTAAAAATGAACAAAACATGCTGTATGAATGTCGGAAAGATGGCTTATATGAGAACCAAAGTTATAACTCTATTATTTTTCGGGATAATTGACCTGTTCAACGGCTCTTCACTTTTTGCTAAGGATCAAGATCAGCAACGCTTTAATGGCACTGTTAAAGCTGTCTCTGAAGTAATGCCTAGTGTTGTTAACATTGCCACGAAAGCCAGAGTTCAGAGAGTCGGCTATTTGTATGACTGGTGGCGAGATAAT
>JASLKL010000173.1 GCA_030747605.1 Verrucomicrobiota bacterium
AGTTGGCTGATCATGCTCCGATTAACGGATCACGTTCTTTTTTGGATGCCGGATCTGGTTCGGGTATATTGGCAATATCAGCTGCAAAACTTGGATACTCACCTGTTGTCGCATGGGATTTTGACCCTCAGGCTGTTCATGTAGCGCGAGAGAATGCAAAACAAAACCACCTAGCCGAAACGTTGAGTTTTGATGTAAAAGATTTAACTGAAATGGCATCTGGCGGGGATAGGTTTGATGTAATATGCGCAAATTTAATTTACGACTTGTTGATTGATGAAAGTGAAAAACTAAAATCTTGGATTGCTCCTGATGGTTGCCTGATACTGGCGGGTATATTAAAAGCTCAGTTCCCGCTTGTTAGAGATGTATATTGCAGGGCCGGAATGAAGATGGTTGATGTTGAGGCCTGTGGAGAATGGTATTCAGGAGTTTTTCGTGATAATGAATAGTCCAAGTAGTTAAGCTTTGGATAATTCATCAACGTCATGGTAGCTTTTATTGAGTTGAGCTACTATATCCCTAGTAATAGATACCCCGCTTTCCCTAAGAGCTAGTATGACTGAGCCTAGCACTGTTGGTAATTTCGGTTGGCTGAGCATAACTTGAAATCTATCTCGCAAGGTTTTTTCGAATGACTTTTGTGCGTGATGATTAAAAGTTAAAACGCCTCCTGAGAAAAAAATGGGTAGTGGTGAAATGTCGAGATTGGCTTTTTCCACTGCTGTTATGGTTAGATTGGCAACTTCTTTACCCGCCTCTTCGCAGATCTTTTGAAAAACTTTATCTTTGCCCTCGAGTGCTTTGTCTATTCGGGCGGCGAGTATTGCAAATTTGTCTCTTGTGAATTCTGGGTGATAAATGAGAGGGACAATGCCTTGAATGTTTTTTATTTCATAAAGTTTGCATAGGGTGGAAGTGATAGCTGTCTTTTCCCCGGTGTTTTCAAAGTCATTAATTGCCGCACGAATAGCTTTGACGGCAATCCAGTAGGCGCTGCCTTTGTCTTCGAGTAATGGTCCCCATCCACCAAGATGAGTGAATTTAGATTCAAGGTTGCCAACAATAACGCTTGTGCCTGTGCCGCAAATCACAAGCACTCCAGGTTTTCCTAATGTAGCGGCTTGATACCCCGCTACACTGTCTCCTACGAGTCGTGTTTGTTTCCATGGATAAATCTTTCCGCAGAGCTTCTCTTTTTGATCAACTGTAGCTTCATTAAATATTCCAGCCGCAGATACGGTGTAATGGATAATTTCGTTGGAAAAGGGAAGCTGTAGTTCTAATTCTCGAACTAATTCATTCATTCGCCGTCTTACTTCTTTTTGGTAAGAACCTGTGAAATTCATTGAAGTAGAATGGGTAACGGCTAATACCCTGCCGTCCAGCGTGGCTGCTGCTCCATGGCTATATGTGGCTCCGCCGTCAATGCCGATCACTAATTTTAGCACATCATCCATTACTTTAGTGCTTAGATGGCTGCTCAAGCAGCGCGTTCACTTTGCCGTAAACAGTGTGTTATGGCAATCCACGCTATAGTTAGTTTTGAGAAGTTTAATTGCTGGTCAGTAATAAATAATGAATTAATGCTTGGATCAAAGCGAAGCATCAGGTAGCCATTTGCCCCTTTCTAGGCATGCCGGCGTGCTTGTGAGAGGATTTGCTGACTTTAACTTTGTCCTGATCGAGGTTAAGCTACCAGCCTTTTGGAGTATTAAACGTTATTAATTTTTTCTGTGGCAGCTCGAGACGACTACTTATTAGATACACTCACTGAAATGGGTGTAGTGACGGACGAGGAACTGAATCTCGCTCAAGATGAGTCTATGTCCAGTGGTGAAGGAGTTGTGGATACTTTGGTGGCTAAAGGTGTGATTATGCCAGTTCAGATATCTCAGGCTAAAGCGGCGCAGTTTGGGACTGAATTTGTGGAATTAAGCGAGCAAACGATTGAAGATGATGTTGTGTCTGCTGTCCCTCGTAATATTGCTCACCAATATAAGGTTGTTCCTCTTTATATGGATGAGTTTAGTGTGACTGTGGTAATGTCCGACCCTTCGGACTTGGATGCTATAGATGGTCTTGGTCAAGCGTTGAACATGCAGGTCAATGTTAACGTGGCAGATGAGGAGGAGATAGAGGTTGCGCTTAAGCAATATTATGGCACCGCTAAAGATGACAGTGTTAGTAAGCTTATTCAGGACATTACGGAGGGTGAAGTGCAGATTAGCACTATTGGCGAGGTGTCCATGGCAGATGACGAGGATGCTGTAGATGCTGATGCTCCAATCATTAAATTGGTAAATACATTGATTGTAGAGGCGTTCAGGATGGAGGCGTCTGATATCCACTTGGAGCCTTTAGCAGATCGCTTTCGTGTAAGGTATCGAATTGATGGGGTTTGCCATGAGCAGAAAGCGCCTCCAAAGAAATTACAAGGGGCGGTTATAAGCCGTCTGAAGATCATGTCCGAAATGGATATTGCCGAAAGGCGAATCCCGCAAGACGGTCGTATTCAAGCAAACGTTGGTGGTAAAACGATTGACTTGCGTGTGAGTTGTCTACCAACCACGCATGGGGAGAGCATTGTTATGCGTCTCTTGGATAAGGAATCATTGAAACTTGGCTTGGGCCAGTTAGGCTTTTTATCAGATGACCAGCAAACTTTTGAGAATTTGATTCAGCTTCCAGATGGCATTCTTCTTGTTACAGGACCTACTGGTTCAGGTAAGACTACTACACTTTATTCCTGTCTTAATTACATCAATAAACCAGACCGAAAAATCATAACTGTAGAAGATCCTGTGGAATATCAATTGGATGGTGTTAATCAGGTGCAGGTAAACACGGCAGTAGACTTAACATTTGCAAATGCGCTGCGCGCTATGTTACGGCAGGCTCCCAACGTGGTAATGTTAGGTGAAATTCGAGATATAGAGACTGCGTCCATTGCTATTAATGCATCGCTTACGGGGCACTTGGTGTTTTCAACTTTACATACTAATGATGCTCCTTCTGCTGTTGCCCGTTTAATTGATATAGGAGTTAAGCCGTTTTTAATAGCTTCTGCCACAAGATGTTTGATGGCTCAGCGCTTGGTGAGAAAAGTTTGTCCGCAGTGTGAAGCGCCGGTTGAGCCGGTTAGTTCTGAGCTGAGCGCTTTAGGCTTGGATATCAACAATATAAAAGATCCGAATTTCAAGGCTGGCAAGGGCTGTGCCAAGTGTAACAATACTGGCTATAAAGGGCGTTTCGGTTGTTTTGAAGTTTATGTGATGGAGGATGAAGGTCGGAAATTAATCGTTAACAAAGTTACATCTGGCACGCTGCGAGATCATGCTCGTAAAGTTGGAATGAGGACACTGCGAGAAGATGGTGCTCGAAAAGCTGTTGCAGGAATGACGACTCCAAAAGAAGTTATGAGGGTAACTGTAGGAGATGAAGATTAAAAAAAGAAAATAGTTATGTCATACGCAATGTCAGACTTGTTGCACCTTATGGTGCAGGAAGGTTCATCAGATCTGCATATAAGGGTGGGGGTTCCACCTTGTATTCGTTTGAATGGGATTATACAGAAGGTTGACGGTCCGGCGTTGACAAATGATATGGCTGAAGAATTGATGCGTTCCATCACTTCTGATGAGAGCGTTCAGGAAGTTCGTGAACGAGGTGGGGCAGATTATGCGTTTGCATTTGGTGAATTGGCTCGCTTTCGTGTCAGTGTTTTCAAGGAAAAGGGACGTTTCGCTATGGTGTTGCGGCAGATTCCGACTACGCTCTTAACTTTTGAGCAGATTGGTTTGCCTCCGTCTGTTAAGGAGCTGTTGTATAAGCCGCGTGGCATGGTGTTGGTGACTGGCCCCACTGGATCAGGCAAAAGCACGACCTTGGCTTCAATGATTGATATAATAAATATTGAGAGGGATGATGCCCATATCATTACAATCGAAGATCCGATTGAGTTTTATCATAATCATAAGGCGGCGATAATTACCCAGCGCGAAATTCACATTGATGTTCCTAGCTTTGGGGAGTCATTAAGGCGCGCATTACGACAGGATCCCGATGTGATTCTTGTTGGAGAGATGCGCGACTTGGAGACTATTGAAGCAGCCATTACCGCTGCTGAAACTGGACACTTGGTTTTTGGAACTCTTCATACTACTGGTGCGGCCAAAACAATTGATCGTATTGTTAATGCTTTTCCTACAAATCAGCAGAACACTATACGAATCCAATTGTCGACAGTGCTTGAGTCGGTGATTTCACAACTTCTTTGTCCTCGTGCTGATAAGCCTGGCCGTGTTGCGGTGTTTGAAATCATGAATCGCACACCTTCCATTGCTGCTCTTATTCGGGATAATAAAACTTATCGTATTAATTCCGACATTCAAACTGGTGCGAAATATGGCATGGTGAATCTAGACTCTTATTTGTTGGAAAAATATCAGGCAGGCTTAATTTCTGAAGATGAGGTGATTACGAAGGCTCAGGATCCGGGGACGATTATGGATAAGTTACGTTCTGTTCAGGCTGGGATGCAGGCTGAGGCTGAGGAGGAGGAAGAATAGTTATGGCTGATTATGCCTCAATTCCGCTTTTAGCGTTGATAGGTGATCAGAATTTGCTGGATGAGTTTCAGTTAGAAGAGGCCGCCGGTGAGATGGAGGCTAAAAGCATAACTGCGTTTCAATCCTTAATTGATTTAGGTTATCTTGATGAGGATACTATTGTGCAGACAATGTGCGATCATTTGGGGTGTGAATCTATGGACTTAAATGATGCAATGATCACTCCTGAGTTGATTGG
>JASLKL010000174.1 GCA_030747605.1 Verrucomicrobiota bacterium
TGAGCCGAATTCGAATGGTGATCGTGAGAAAATGTCTGAAGCTTTGCAGCGCCTTTCGGAGGAAGATCCAACCTTCCGTATGTTTACTGATGATGAGACAGGCCAGTTGATTATAGCCGGCATGGGTGAGTTACATTTGGATATTATCCGAGACCGTATGCTTCGTGAATTCAAAGTGGAGGCCACTGTTGGTGCGCCTCAGATTTCCTATCGCGAGGCTATTACCCAGGCGGCTGAGGGTGAAGGTAAGTTTGTTCGTCAGTCTGGAGGTCGTGGGCAGTACGGCCATGCGGTGATAAATATTGCCCCTAGCGAGCGAGGCAAGGGGATCGAGATAGAAAATAAGATTGTTGGTGGTGTTATACCAAAGGAGTATCACAACGCTGTTGAGTCTGGTATTCGTGAAGCTATCACCGGGGGTGTGTTAGCTGGATACCCACTTGTTGATGTTAAAGTTGAGGTCGTAGATGGATCATTCCATGAGGTGGATTCAAATGAGCTAGCTTTTAAGATGGCAGGCATTTTTGCGGTTAAGGAAGCATGTAAGAAGGCTAACCTTGTGCTGCTTGAGCCGATTATGAAAGTAGAAGTCGTAACCCCGGAAGTGTCTCAAGGTGATGTTATGGGAGATTTGAATCGTCGCCGCGGAAAGATTTTGGGAATGGAGATGGATTCCAAGCAGATTTGTACTTTGACCTGTGAAGTGCCATTAGCTGAAATGTTTGGCTACGCTACTGCAGTGCGCTCTTTATCCAAGGGTCGCGCCTCTTATTCCATGGAACCTTTTAGTTTTGAAGAAGTGCCGAGCAGTATCGCAGAGGAAGTGATCAGCGGTAGTAGCAAGAAGCCAGCACGTACATAAAAAGAGAATTAATCATGCCAAAGAACCGCATAAGAATTCGCCTAAAAGCATACGATCATCGTGTCATTGATCAGTCAGCTGGTGATATTGTCGAGACGGTGAAGCGAACCGGCGCGTTGGTTGCTGGACCCATTCCGCTTCCAACCCGTGTTGAACGATTTACCGTTGGGCGTTCGCCGCACGTTGACAAGAAGGCGCAAGAGTCCTTCGAGCAGCGTACGCACAAGCGTCTGATTGATATCATGGAACCCACGGCCAAAACCGTGGACGAGTTAAAAAAGTTGAACTTGCCTGCAGGTGTCGACATCACAATTAAGATTTAAGCTGTCATGGTTGGATTATTAGGAAAAAAACTGGGTCAAACCCGCGTGTATACTGATGATGGGCGTGCGATTAGTGTAACTGTCGTTCAAGCAGGGCCTAACTATGTTTTGCAGCGCAAGACTACCGAAAAGGATGGCTACGAGGCTGTGCAACTTGGATTTGATGCGCAGAAAGAGCAACGGCTGACTTTGGCTGAGCGTGGCCATCTTAAAGCCCACAATGGTGAGGAAAATTTTATATCCCGCTCCCCGGATCGACATGTGAAGGGTAAGGATCGTTTGAGCAATCGAAAGGCGTGGGATGATCGAACTATCAACCCAGTTCGCAAGATAAAGGAATTCCGGGATTTTACTCTTGAAGTGAATCAGGGCGACGCTATAGGTGCGGATGTTTTTGAGGCGGGAGACTATGTTGATGTGATAGGAAAAACCAAAGGTCGAGGTTTTCAGGGAGTTGTGAAGCGTTGGAACTTTGGTGGCGGTCGTGGTTCGCATGGTTCAGGTGGTTGGCGTAGGCGACCGGGCTCTATTGGAGCAGGATCTACACCAGGCCATGTTATCAAAGGTAAACAAATGCCGGGCCATATGGGGCAGGTCAAGAGGACGGTTCAGAGTCTGGAAATCATCAAGGTACAGGCCGATGACAATCTGCTGCTTGTTAAAGGAGCTATTCCGGGTGCGAATGGGGATTACGTTGTTATCCGTGAGGCTAAGAAAAAGCCAAAGCAAAAAAAATAAACCAGTTCGGAGGTTGTAATAATGAAATTAATAATTAAGAACGCAACAGGTGCCGATCAAGGTGAACTGGAAGCAAAATTTACTCCGGTGGATGATGATAAGGGTCATCAGGCGGTACATGAAGCTGTAGTTGCGTATAATGCCGCTCAGCGCTCTGGTACTGCCAGCACTAAGACTGTGGCTGAAGTTTCCGGAAGTGGTAAAAAACCTTGGAGACAAAAGGGGACCGGTCGAGCTCGTGTAGGACAAAAGCGTAATCCAATTTGGCGTGGCGGAGGTGTTGCTCACGGACCAAAGCCTCGTGTTTATATAAAGAAGCTAAATAAAAAAGTTCGTGATCTTGCTGTGCGGAAGGCTTTTACAGAACGAGTCAAGGGTGGAGAGGTCCTTATTCTTGATGGGCTTAATATTGAAAAACCAGCAACAGCGGATTTAGTTAAGACGCTTAATGCGATAGGTGTTGATTCTAAAAAAAGTGGTAAAGGGCAGTATTCGAGTGCTGTGCTTGTGACAGGGGAAGCCGACAGTAATGTCGCGCTTTCTGCTCGAAATTTATCGAAGGTACGTTCCACGACCAGCGATACTTTAAATACATATGATATTCTTTGGCCTGATCTGCTTGTCTTTACAAAAGATGGCTATGAGAAGTTTGAACAACGTTTGACTAAGTAACAAAGATGAGTCCATTTGATGTTATAAAAACCGTGCGCCTAACCGAGAAGGTTATGGCTGTGCAGGAACGCTGCGACGAGATGGCTGAATTATCTGCCAAGAAAAAAGGAACCAAGGCGGTAATACGACAGCAGGTACACCTCGTGGCAAATTCAATTGCCGATAAGAACGATATTCGTCGAGCAGTTGAGATTCTTTTTAAGGTGAAGGTTGATCGTGTTAATACCATGAATGTTAATGGGCGGCTGCGACGTAAGAGAACCCGGCATGAGGGGCGCACCGCACGATGGAAAAAGGCGATTGTTACCTTAAAGGAAGGCGACCAAATCACACTTACTTAAAAAATACTTATAGTCTGTTTTTCAAGCGAGAGCCTTAATGGTTCTCGTTTTTTTTTGACAAACTAAGTGTTGATATGCGAATGGCATTGACACCAGACTGACGGAGCCATAGAAAGGTCTCTGATTTCATGCCGCGTTAAGAGGTGAGATAAATGTTAATATTATGAAGAAAACAATAGCGTATTTTGTGGCGGGATTTTTTCTTGTCGGCGCTTCGGTCGAGCAATCAGCTTTCGCTGCGAAAAAGAAAAATAAGGGTTCTGTGAAAAAAGAAGCATTTGGAAAAACTGAGGACGGTAATAAGGTTGATGCCTATGTTCTAACTAACAAAAATGGGTTGCAGGCAAAAATTATTACTTATGGTGCTATGCTAACAGAAATGCACGTGCCAGATAAAAACGGTAAGTTAGGTGATATTGTTTTTGGTCATGATAAGCTAGAAGATTATCTGGATGGTCACTCTTATTTCGGTGTTACCACTGGGCGTGTGGCTAATCGTATTGCCATGGGTAAGTTTACGCTTGATGGCGGTGAATACACTTTGGCAACCAACAATGATCCAAATCATTTACACGGTGGAGTTGAAGGGATCGATAAGAAGGTTTGGGCTGCTCGAGAGGTTCGGAGCAAGGAGGGTAAGGCGGTGGCTTTCAGCTATACTAGTCCTGATGGTGAGGAAGGCTACCCTGGTGAGCTTAAGATGAAGGTGACTTATACTCTCACTAATGATGATGAGTTACGGATTGATTATCTAGCGACTACAAATAAAGCCACGCCGGTGAATCTAACTAATCATGCTTATTGGAATTTAGCTGGTAAAGGCCAGATTCTTGATCATGTGTTGCATCTTAATGCTGACCACTATACTCCGGTGGACAAGACCGGAATCCCGACCGGGGAAATACTTAAAGTAGACAAAGTAATGAGCTTTCTTGAACCCACTAAGATTGGCGCCAGAATTGATAAACTAGGTGGAGACCCAGGTGGATATGACCATAATTATTGTTTAAACAAAATTGAGTTTGGAAAGCTTAGTATGGCTGCCCGAGTTGAGGAAGAGACATCTGGAAGGTTTCTTGAGATTTTTACTACTGAGCCTGGTATTCAGTTCTATACGGGTAACTATCTTAATGGGACTGAGGTTGGTAAGGGTGGTTGGAAATATGAATTTCGAAATGCATTCTGTTTGGAAACTCAGCATTTTCCAGACTCAATTAATCAGCCTCATTTTCCTAGTACAGTTTTACGCCCAAGGGAAAAATACACGCAAACCACTATACACAAATTTGGTGTTAAGTAACACTGAGTGGTTCTTTTTTATTCAAACTTTGTTTGTTCCTGATTGAACGCAACGGCGTCGTTATATTGAACGCCGTCACCACCGAAAATATCTAGTGCTGAGCCGATTGTTAGATGTACGCGGCCTTTTCCAATTTCGTTGACTCGATGAAGATCTTTCAGTGATCGGGCACCGCCGGCATAAGTAGCCGCGATTGGGCAATGATTGGCGATAAGCTGAACTAGTGCTTCATCGATTCCTTGGCTGAGTCCTTCGACATCAACACCGTGTATTAAGAATTCATCGCAATGCTTAGCCAAATGGTCGAGCGTTTCTGAATTGATTTTTAGTTCGGTGAAAGCCTGCCAACGGTCGGTGACAACAAAATAATCCTCGCCTCGACGCCTGCAGCTTAAATCTATAACAAGCCTTGATTGACCAATTTTTTTTCGCACACTTCTGCAGTCGTTTCTTTTCTTTCACGACAGCTTTATGGTCTGATATGTAATTCAATATTTTACTACGAAAAGGGATTTCGTTGTTGCACGCATTGCACGCATGCAACATCGAGGACAGCTGAAG
>JASLKL010000175.1 GCA_030747605.1 Verrucomicrobiota bacterium
TTTGAGATTTTCAACTCTTCTGACTGGAGCTTAGTCAAAGCTAAGCCGAGGAGCATAACATAATAAAAGTGCTTCGTCATCTCACGAAGCATCAGGCCAAGCACTTGGCTTGAAAAGCAAAAGTCCCTGTTTTATTAGCTGTTTTTGTTGTAATAGTCCGTACAAGGGCAAGCGTCATGCGCACCATTGTTATGTTTATTGAAATCTAATTTTGTTTCACATAAATCGGGTTTGAAGCAGAGCCAAAAGATAAAGAATTACCACGCTTAAATTCAACATCAAGAGTATCTGTCGAAGGAAACCGTGTTATCTCAACTTGCAGTTTGTTTGGGAAAGCAGAACTAAGCTGCCATCCAGTTGAAAGAAACACGACTGCTGTGAACAATGCGCCAATTAGTAATGATTTTATATCTATGGATTTCATCGCTGAGAATCCTGATCAGTGGCTAATGCTCTGAGAAGAAAAAAACCTTCATCTAGTTTTAATCACTCAGAATTTTTTGCCCATATTCAATATCATTTATTTAAAATACGTTTATGTTGATTTCAGGCAATAGATATTGACTTTAAATATTATTATAAATATTTCTTCTTTGCTTAATCGCATATTTTAACAGAGTAATGAAAATTCAAATAAAAAAAATAATCCATAAATCAGTATTTGCTTTGGCATTAGGATGCTTGAGCCAGAATGTGATATCTGAGCCATTTCACTGGAATAGTTATGAGCTCAAAGTTTCACCGAAAAATGTCGCTCCACTTTTTCAGTTGTTGGACGAAACATTTTCAATTGATGATAAGCCGTTTAAAGTAACACTAAGTGAAACTATTTTCACAGATAGAGAAACAACACATAATCTTGTGGTATCATCGGCTGATGTTGATGCAATTAGTTCGATAATGTCTGATGAGTATAAAGCAGAAAGAGAGAGTTTTATGGTTCGACTTCATCAATTGGCAGAAGTTCAGTCTAAGGTTACTGGAGTTAGAAACTATACAACTAATATTCCTGAGGATGGATCAGATACCAAAAAAGAGAATAGTTTTATAGCGTTTTGGGATATGGAAATAAAAGCTGCTGACGCTCCTAAATTTGTAGAATCTTTTATGAAAATAGTCCCCAAGACAAAAGACATCAGAACGAATCATATATTGGGTATGGGGACATACCAATTCGGTAGAGGTAAAACAACGCACTATGTTTTGCACACATTTGAATCATATTCTGATTTAAAAAACAGCTTAGATTCTTATATGAAAAAAGGAGCTATGGCTGAATATTTTAATGAAATCAAAGATATTTCTACCCCTGCTGGAAACACTGTAAGTAAGGTTGTTAAACAGTGGTAGGTGCTTATTAATTTAATATTAATACCCGCCTGACAGGCATGTCATGCGGGTATTCTTTTATATAAAAGAATCTAATTTTTTCGGTAAATTACAGTTTCCAATATCTTAATATTACAGAATATCCAGCTTGGTTAAGTTATAGTGAAAAGATAGGCTGCTTTTTATGAAATCCTTTCATCTTAGCTTTATACTGCTAGTTAGTATCAGTGTTTATGCAGCAGCTGCTGATAATCCGAATATTAGACAAGTTAGTAGTGAGGGTATTCGGCACAGTATATTAATATGCGGCAAAGCAACACAACTGATTGATGAGAATAGTGATGTAGTTTGGGAGGTGAAAGAAAGTTCTCGAGATGGTTATGTATTATCAAATGGAAATATTCTCTATTCCTCAAAAAATGTGGCCAAAGAGGTTACGAGAGAAAATAAGATTGTTTGGAGTTATGAGCTGGCCAAGCCAAACAAAGAACTTGGGACGGCTGTTCGATTAGACAATGGAAATACTATGGTTGTTGAGCGTGGGCCTAAGCCGCGATTATTAGAATTATCCAAAAACAAAAAAATTATTGTTGAGGTACCGCTTAAGCCGGAGACAAACAATGGACATATGCAGACCCGTATGGCCAGGAAGCTGCCCAATGGGAACTATATTGCTCCACATTTACTAGCATTTAAAATTAAGGAATATATTGCTGATGGAACGGTGGTAAATGAGATTAAAACTGATCTTCTAGAACTTGGTGGGCGCGAGGCAGAGAATTGGCCTTTTACTGCAATACGTTTAAGCAATGGTAACACTGTTGTTAATCTTACACATGGTAACAAGACAGTGGAGTTTGATAAGAATGGCAAGGTCGTATGGAGAGTAGATAATTCTCATGTTGATGGTCGATTTGCTGATCCATGTGGCGGCCAGCGACTACCAAATGGTAATACTGTTATAAGTAGTTATGCTCAGCGAGATCCCAAAAAAGTTCGAGTGTTCGAAGTGAACCGAAACAAGAAAGTGGTTTGGGAATTATTTCATTCAGATTCGAATGCTCATGGGATTCACGTTGTTTCAACAAACGGGAAGGTTCTTAGCGACTTGAGTTTGAAATAAAGTCGTTAACATTTATCTATGAAATCAAAATATCTTTTACTCAAAATCTTTTCGTTCATTTTTTTTACTTCTAGTTTTATTTTAGGGGCTCAACCTAACATTCTATTTATCATGTCAGACGACCATGCGTTGGAGGCGATTGGGTCATATGGATCATGGTTGAAAGAATATTGTCCTACTCCTACGATTGATAAATTAGCTCAGGAGGGAATGCGTTTTACGAATGTTTGTTGCAATAACTCAATCTGTTCACCTAGTCGTGCTAGTATTATAACTGGCCAATATAGTCATAAGAATGGAGTTCAGAATCTTAATGGATCTATTAATGAAGATTCACCACAGTTGGCTGTAGAGCTAAAGAAGGCTGGTTATCAAACAGCAGTTTTTGGTAAATGGCATCTTACTTCTCGTCCAATGGGCTTTGATTCATACAAGGTTACTCGTGGGCAAGGTTCCTGGTTTGATCCGGTTTTCTATACACAAAAAAGTCAATGGTATGGTGGAAGAAAAAAACGTGAAAGAGTTCCAGGTGAAAAGCATAATGGGTATTGTTCTGATGTTTATACAGATCAAGCCTTGTCGTGGTTAAGTGAGCGTGATCCAAAGAAACCATTTTGCATGATGTTGCATTTTAAGGCGCCACATCATTCCTATGAGTACCCAAAGCGTTGGGAGAATTACCTCAAAGACACTCTTATCCCGGAACCTCCTAGTTTACATGAAGATGTTGATAAGACTAGTCCTCGACTTAAGGGTGTGCACACTTGGCACATGATTCGAAAGAATGGTTACTTCGGCCGACACGAAATGGATGAAGATACCGCTATGTGGCCGCATGATGGGACGGATCGCGGTAAGGCTAGCGCTGCATATCAGCACATGATTCACAAATATCTCCGAGCGGTTGGAGCGGTGGATGATAATATTAAACGAGTGATGGATTTTCTAGAACAAGAGAATATTAAGAATGATACTGTTATCATTTACACCAGTGATCAGGGATACTGGCTTGGTCAGCATGGCTTATATGATAAACGGCTTATTCTAGAAGGCTCGATCAAGATGCCATTCATCATACGGTATCCTGCCAAGATTAAGGCGGGCACGGTCAATGAGGCATTGTGTAGTAATGTTGATTTTGCTCCTACAATGCTTGATATCGCTGGCGTTGCGATTCCAAGAACGATGCAAGGAGCCAGTCTGAGTCCATTGTTAGAGAGTCGTCACCCATCTAACTGGCGTGAGGGGATTTGGTATTCCTACTGGGCAACAGGGCATTTTCACTGGGGAGTTCGTACCAGCCAATACAAACTAGTGAGATTTCCTGGAACAACTGATTATGAGTTTTATGATTTAGAAAAAGATCCAAATGAAATGAATAATCTTTCAGGTAATCAAAATTATTCTAGGATAATTGCGCAAACGGGGAAAATTTTGGAAAAGCTGATTAAAAAAGTTGATATTAAACCAAGCCAAATGCCTGGGGCTAATAGGCAATGAAGCATCTATTGATCAAAGCAATTTCAGTTGTTTTATTGGTCGGGTGTTCAAGCTTTAGGCCTTCTGATTTTAATGCAAAATTACATATGCCAAAAAATGGGATTTGTGCCCATCGCGGTGCCAGTGATTCACATCCTGAAAATACAATTTCAGCTTTTCGTGAAGCCATTCGACTTGGTGTGCAAATGATTGAATTGGATGTTGCTTTATCCAAGGATGGTAAATTAGTGATAATACACGATTATACTGTTGATCGTACAACCAATGGCAGTGGCAGAGTTAAAGAATTAACCTTAGCTGAGTTAAAGAAGCTGGATGCGGGTTCTTGGAAGGGTAGTCGTTTTAAGGGGGAGCTTATTCCTACTCTTAAAGAGGTTCTAGAGATCATGCCTTATAATATATGGCTTAACATTCATCTTAAAGGTGACGTCGAATTAGCAGAAAAAGCGACCCATTTAATTGTATCTGAAAATCGTTTGCATCAATCGTTCTTGGCTTGTGGGATTAGTGCAGCAAAAGCCGCTAAAAAAATTGATCAAAGGGTTAAAATTTGCAACATGCATAGACAGGCCAATGCCCTTAAATACATTAATGAGACGATTCAGTTGAATAGTGATTTTATTCAATTATTGGGAGGCGAAAGTGTTGATCCAGTTCACACTAGACTGCTTAAAAAAAATAACATCAGAATTAATTACTGTTGTGCGAATGATGCCATCAAAGTAGGCCGTTTATTTGATTCAGGAGTCGAGTTCCCATTAGTAGACCGGGTTAGTCGGATGTTAAAAGTTGCGGATAAGAATGGGATCCCTCGTTTAAATCCAATTTATCG
>JASLKL010000176.1 GCA_030747605.1 Verrucomicrobiota bacterium
AAGGAAGGTAAGACTGTACAATAGCATTTGTGGTTAAAAATCGAGGCAAGTTAAGATGAGAACGGACAAGAAAAGAAGTTTACTAGAACGTCGCCGGTGGCGTATCCGTAAAAAGGTGAGCGGGACAGAAAGTCGGCCGCGAATGAGTGTGCGGATGACTCACAAGAATATTTACGTACAATTCGTTAATGACGAAGCAGGCTGTACGGTTGCCTCCGTTACTAGTCGTGACAAGACTGTTGAGAATCGAGCTGATTTGGCGGCCAACATTGATGGTGCTAAGCAGATAGGGAAGCTGGCAGGCGAAGCTGCCAAGGCTGCCGGAATTGAATCTGTTGTGTTTGATCGAAGTGGAACTCGTTATCACGGAAAAATAAAAGCCTTAGCCGAAGCGGCTCGTGAGGCAGGATTGAAAATTTAAGGAATAACTGTGGCAGAAGAACCTAACCAGAAAGAAAAAGCTGCGGCTGATAATAGTGCTTCCAAAGTTGTGCAGCCTGAAGGTCAGTCGGCACAGCAGTCCTCATCCTCAACTTCAAGCCAAGGGGCACAAGTCAGTGGGCAGGCTCCAGCAGGAGGCAGAGGTCCAGGAGGCAGAGGTCCAGGAGGCAGAGGTCCAGGAGGCAGAGGTCCAGGAGGTCCAGGAGGTCCAGGAGGCAGAGGCCCAGGAGGTCCAGGCAGAGGCCCAGGAGGCAGAGGTCCAGGCAGAGGCCCAGGCGGCAGAGGCCCAGGAGGGAATCGCCGTGGTGGCCGTGATAATTTTGGGAATGAACCGGCCGATGAGTTTTCCGAAAAAGTATTGTGCATCAACCGTTCAGCTAAAGTTGTCAAAGGTGGCCGTCGATTTGGTTTTAGTGCTGTCGTGGTTGTTGGGGACAAAAAGGGGCGCGTAGGAATGGGTCAAGGTAAGGCAAATCAAGTTGCCGATTGTATTCGCAAGGCCAGTGAAGATGCTCGTACCCGTCTGGTTAATGTGACGCTAAATGAATCTACACTTCCTCATGAAGTGCTTAGTCGTTTTGATGGAGCCAAAGTGCTGCTTCGTCCAGCTTCGCCTGGTACGGGTATTATTGCAGGAAAAACTGTTAGAGCAGTTTGCGAATTGGTGGGTATAAGAAATATGTTAAGCAAGTCACTAGGTTCCAATAATCCAGTAAATGTGGCTAAAGCAACTCTTAAGGGATTGTTGGAGCTTCGCGATCGTAAAGAAGTATTGAAACTCCGCGGTAAGGCGGAAGAACCGGTTGTTGCTGAGGCGTAGACTCGATTTTAATAATGAGATTACATGATTTAAAACCAGCTTCTGGATCCAAGCACCGTCGTAAGCGGATTGGCCGTGGACCAGGCAGTGGTAGAGGAGGTCACACCAGTACTCGAGGGCAAAAAGGTCAAGGCTCTCGTTCTGGTTCGTCGACGCGTCCTGGATTCGAAGGTGGCCAGTTGCCGCTTGCTCGACGTTTGCCTAAGCGAGGCTTTAACAATAAGTCCTTTTCTGTAGTGTTCATTCCGGTGAATCTCGAGAGTCTCAATCATTTCGATGATGGAGCTACTGTAGATGAAAACACTCTTCGTGAGGTAGGGCTTGTTAATGGCCGTGGTGATGGTGTTAAGATTCTTGCTAGGGGTGAGTTAGAGAAAAAATTGACTATTAAGGCGGATGCTTTTAGTGCGGCTGCTAAGGCAGCAATAGAAGGAAAGGGAGGGACTTGTGAGGTTGTATCAAGAGTTGAAATTTCGGTTTCAGAATAAAAAGCAAATTTGATTTTATACTAAAATACAAATGGCTAAAGATAACGCAATAACTCGAATGATAGCCGGCTTCCGGAATTGTTTTAAAATTCCAGAATTGCGGGAGCGTATCATTTTTACGTTGTTGGTTTTAGCTGTTTGTCGCTTGGTTGCATGGGTTCCGATTCCTGGGCTAGATGGCGTTCTATTACAGGATTATTTTGACGGGCTCCGAGAAAAGCAAAGCGAAGATGGCATTGGCTTTCTTGGTATCTATAGTATGTTTACCGGTGGAGCTTGGGAGCGTTGTTCTATTGGTGGTTTGGGTATCATGCCTTACATCAGTGCCACAATTATTTTGCAATTAATGACACCTATCATACCGAGACTTTCTCGGCTTTCGCGGGAAGAGGGTGGTCGTGTGAAAATTATGCAGATTGGCCGAGTTATGACTCTATTTCTGTGTTTGGGTCAGGGTTATGTGATGTCATTGGGTTGGTTGAACCCAGGAACTGTATTACAGGGATTTGAGGGTACTTTAGCTGATGGAGGGATCGGATATCATTTGCAAACCATGATGGCATTAACTTGTGGAACAATGTTGCTGATGTGGTTAGGTGAGCAGATCACAGAGAGAGGTATTGGAAATGGTGTTTCACTTGTGATAACCATTGGGATTGTTGCTGATTTGCCACGTGCATTGCCAATGGTTTGGGAAATGTTTGCTCCGCAGTCCTGGACTGGTGTGGATGACTCTGTTAATCGGGGTATTTTTGAGGGGATTGGGCTGGTAGCATTACTTTGGGTCGTAGTGATGGGGGTTGTTGCTGTCACACAGGCTCAACGCAAAATTCCAGTCCAGCATGCACAGCGTGCCGTGGGGCGTAAAGTGTACGCTGGCGGTAGTTCATTTATGCCATTGAGGGTTAACTATGCTGGTGTTATGCCCTTGATCTTTGCTCAAGCCATTTTGATGTTTCCGGGTATGGTATTGAGAAGCCTTAGTTCGATCGAAGGTTGGGAGACAATATTTTTATCAGCAGCAACCTGGTTTGAGGCTGGGCACCCGTTTTATTATTTTACTTATGGGTTAATGATCATGTTCTTTGCCTATTTTTGGGTGGCAACTACATTCAATGAGATTGAGATTGCTGATAACTTGAAGAAAAACGGTGGTTATATTCCTGGAGTGCGCCCAGGTAAGGCGACTAGTGATTTCTTACATAAGACAATGAGTCGCATAACATTTGCTGGAGCTTCTTTTCTTGTGATTGTTGCTATCATTCCTATGTTACTTGGAGACGCGTTAGGAATACCTTTTCAGGTATCTCAGTTTTTTGGAGGTACTAGTATTTTAATTGCTGTGGGTGTCACTTTGGACACTATGAGGCAAATGGAGTCGTATTTGTTGATGCGGCATTATGATGGATTTTTGAGGAAGGGCCGCGTGCGTGGTCGCTTCTAATGTTGGTGGTGATATCCTCCAGCGTTTTGTTCATTGATAGACCGGCCAAGCCAATGCTTGGCTCTGGATTGGGTGCTCAAGCACCGGGAGAATAACATGATTCATATAAAGAAAGATCATGAGATTGAAGCCATGCGTTTGGCTGGCGGAGTTTCCTCGACTGTGTTACGAGAGGTGGCGTCATTTGTTCGACCCGGTTTAAGTACTTTTGAAATTGATCAGTATGGTGGAGATAGAATCCGCCATTATGGTGGAAAGAGTGCGTTTTTGGGTTACCGAGATTATCCTTGTAATATATGTATCTCAATTAACGAAGAAGTCGTTCATGGCTTGGCTTCGGAGAGGCGAGTTGAATTTGGTGATATTGTTAGCCTAGATGTAGGTGTATGTTATGAGGGGTATATTGGTGATAATGCGACTACTGTGGCGGTGGGAGGATGTGAACCAGTAGTGCAGCGCTTGATGGAAGTGACTGAACAGGCCCTTTGTGATGGGATTAGTCAGGCTTTAGCAGGCAATAAGGTACTTGATATTTCGAGGTCGATCCAGAGAACTGCGGAGGCCAATGGTTATAGTGTTGTTAGGGAGTTTGTAGGGCACGGTGTGGGTAAAAAAGTCCACGAAGATCCGCAGATTCCTAACTTTGATGATGGCGGTGGTCGATCACCGGTCTTGAGGCCGGGAATGACTCTTGCTATTGAGCCGATGGTTAATCTTGGTCAACGACAAGTGGAGATGCTAGAGGACGGTTGGACGGTGTTGACTCGTGATGGTTTGCCATCTGCTCATTTTGAGCACACTGTTCTCGTGACTGAAGGTGAGCCGGAGATTTTGACATGCCCGGAGAATTTACCATCCGAGCCAAGGGAATTGTGAGGGAGTATCTTCCTCCGGCAACCTTTTTGGTAGAGTTGGCAAACGGTCATAGGTTGTTTGCTCGGGTACCGTTTAAGCAACGGGATAAGGTTTCAGACGTTAAGTCTGGTAATGAAGTAAGTATAGAAATATCGCCTACTGATTTCAGTAATGGCGTGTTGGTTTTAGATAAAGAGTAAAAAAGAACGTAAAATGAAAGTACGCGCATCAGTAAAACGACTTTGCGAGCACTGTCGGATCATTCGCCGGAAGGGCGTGGTTCGCGTTATTTGCAGTTCCAACCCGCGCCATAAACAGCGCCAAGGTTGATTGAAAGAAAAAGACAATGCCAAGAATTATCGGAGTAGACATTCCTGCTAACAAGCGCATAGACATCGCGTTGCGATACGTTTATGGCGTAGGGCCAAAGATTGCTGCTGACATCCTTGAGAAGACTGGAATAGATCCTGCAACGCGTGCTAAGGATCTTGATGAAAGCGATTTATCCAAAATCGTTAATGTTATTCAAGAGAGTGATTGTTTAGTAGAGGGCGACTTGCGTCGTGAGCGCAGTTTGAATCTAAAGCGTTTGCAGGCTATCAAGTCTTATAGAGGTATCCGGCATTCACGAGGATTGCCGGTCCGCGGACAGCGGACATCTACAAACGCACGCACTCGCAAGGGTAAAAAGAAAACCGTTGGTGTACAGCG
>JASLKL010000177.1 GCA_030747605.1 Verrucomicrobiota bacterium
ACCTCGCGAAGTGGATTGGTGGGCCAAGCGTCACGATTCATTTAACAAACGTATTGCTCAAGGCAATGTTGATTTAATATTCATCGGAGACTCAATTACCCATGGGTGGGAAAGTGCTGGAAAATCAACTTGGTCAAAACACTACACCAAACGCAACGCAGTCAATCTAGGTATCGGGGGTGATCGCACACAGCACGTTCTATGGCGTTTAGACAATGGCAATGTAAAAAATATTACACCCAAAGCCGCAGTCGTAATGATTGGTACAAATAATTCAGGAAAAGATCGCAATAGTGCCGAGGAGATGATCGACGGAGTTACAGCTGTAATTGATAAAATCCATGAAAAGCTTCCAGAAACAAAAATCCTTCTTCTTGATATTTTTCCAAGAGGCCAACGCATCAACGATCAGCGAGGCAAAATATTACAGGTCAACCAAGTGTTATCCCGACTCGATGCTCGCCCTTATGTCACTTTCCTACGTATTGGGCAAAACTTCTTGAGTGCAGATGGTTCAATCGCCAAGAATATTATGCCCGACTTTCTTCATCTAACTCCGAAGGGGTATGAAATGTGGGCTAAAGCGATCGAACCAACACTTTCTAAACTGCTCGGCAAGTAAACGCTACCAAGCGGTTAGCCAGACGGATTTGTTTTGCGTGAACCGGAACAACTTAGTGAGTTTGCGAAGTCTCTAAATAACTTCGACGCTCTCCACCTTTCAATACTGTCGATTTGCATCTTGGCTATAATCGTCATTCCCATTATTGGCTATTGCCTCTCTCAAGCTAACCGAAAACGTATGGTGTGGGGTCTGGTAGCGTTCGCTATTATTCAAGAAGTGGTCGACTACAGCAACCGCATTAGCACTCATGGGCTGAGCATCACAGAGGATCTACCACTGCATCTTTGTAATTACAGCCTAATCATAGCAACCATTGGATTAGCAGCACGCAAACAATTCTGCTTCGAGTTTGCCTATCTCATCGGAACAACAGCCGCTCTTCAGACCATGATCACCCCATCTCCCTCCGGCATTGATAACATGACCTATTACATAGCGTTTTTTATTCAGCACGCACTCATGATACTTTTCCCCATTTGGAACATTGTAGTGGATGGTATGGTCACGACTCGCGGAGCAATTTTGCGCACATTTATGTTTGTGAATTTCATGATCCTTCCAGTTGGCATTATAAACTGGATCACTGAATCGAATTATATGTATCTGTGCATTAAGCCTAACACGGATAGCCCATTCCTTATCGGGGAATGGCCTTGGTATTTGCTCGGCTTTGAGGTGTCGGCTCTCTTACTTATGTCTGCCGCTTGTATACCTATGCTCTTCCTCCAAAAATGGAGATCGACTAGATCAATTGCGTAATAGGGTCCGCACCATTAATCACGCGCTGCACCTCTGAAGGAACACCTGCCATGGTCCGAATCTTACCGGTATCGAGCACTGTGTTCATGATGGTCGAATATAGATTTGGGATGGTTATTCGATCACTTGCAGGCTCACCGCCATCGCGGGTAGAAGAACCCACCACATGACCCATTTTCAAGCCACCACCATATAGCAACAACGGGGCAACTCCTGCCCAGTGATCTCGTCCCGCCTTGGCATTCACCTTGGGAGTCCTTCCCATCTCTCCACAGCAAACCAGTAGAATTTTATCCCTCAAACCGCGTGCCTCAACGTCCTCTATAAAAGCACTCACAGCATGATCAAAAGGCCTTCCGACATAGCCCATTCCTTCAATCATAGTGGCATTATTTAAGTCGGCATGCATATCCCAAACGAAATTGGTAGTAATGGTGATAAAACCAGCACCTCGCTCTGCTAATCTTCGTGCCAGCAACATTAGTTTCCCAAGACTATTTACATGCTCAATGTAACGTGGCCGATTATTCCACTTTTTACTTATGCGTTGGGCATCCATCAAAGTTGATGTGTCATACCTCTCAATTAGCTTCGGATCTTCCTTGGTGATGTCGAATGCTTCAGCCACAGTTCCAGTCAACGTTTGAAATGCTTGAGACTGGAATCTATCAAAACTTTCAGCGACATTACTTTCACCAATCACGTGACGCCATTTATCAAGACTCGCCAACAGACTACGCCTATCGTCCAGTCTAGTTGGGTCGATCGTAAGCTTCATATCTCGCTTTAGATTCCCTTCCCCACTAGGTGCAAATGGAGCAAAAGCAGAACCCAGTTCACCAGTGCTATCAAATCGCCCTAAATCCATAAACGCCGGACCAGCTGAATTATCCACTGCACGAGGAAAAAGCGATAGATTACGAGGCATCCCGTTACGTGGATTGTTTGTGCCTGCTACACGAGCGTAATGGGAACCCAAATGCGCCCCATCAGAGTAACGTTTACTTATTATCGGCTTGGTGTCGTGTGCATTACTCTCGGTAGTAAAGGAGCGGACGATCGAAAATTTATGCGCCAACTTTGCCAGTCGCTCCATTGTGCTTCCAAAAGTTATACCCGGAATTGTCGTGGGAATCTCACCCGTCATTGACCGAATTCCGGCAGGAGCTGACATCTTGGGATCAAAGGTCTCAAACTGTGATGGCCCACCGTGCTGAAACAAGAACACCACACACTTATCTTTTGCCAAACCACCGGCCTTTTTAATCATCGATTCAGCCTGAAGTAACTGAGGCAACGCTAATCCTCCCAAACCCAAGCTTCCGACTGAAAGAAACTCGCGCCGACTCCAGCGATTGGCCTTTAAACCCAACATCTCGTGAACTTCGAAAACCCTACACCCAGACCTCACTGTGGCAACCCAATAACAATCAAATAAAACATCAAATTCAGGTTACATGATAAGTGCTAAAGAAAGCCTAATTATTGTTTTAACCAAGATTAGACGGCGGACTTGTTTGCCCTCTATTAACGCACTAGCCTTCGCCCATGTCATTGCCGGTCATTACCGTGGAGCAAATGCGTCGCTGGGAGACGACTTCATGGAAAGCTGGCAAATCTGAAGCCGAAGTGATCGCTCAAGTGGGCTCTATCGTATCCAAACGAGCACTCGAGTTAACTCAATTGAACGATAAAATACTGCTGATCGCTGGCAAGGGACATAACGGGGATGATGTCCGGGCAATGATCAATAATCTTCCAGATCGAGATGTCACTTTGATTGAAGTAATTGACCCTGGAAATTCGCTAGAAAAACTTCTAATTAATTTAAGCGCTAAACCGAAACTAATTATTGATGGACTATTTGGTATCGGCATCAATCGAGTTTTAGAAGAAGCCTGGATAAACTTTATTTCTGAAATCAATGCACAACAATTGCGTGTGCTATCGGTGGATATACCTTCCGGAATCGATGCTACTACCGGCAAGGTTCAAGGGGCCGCAATTAGAGCCAATGAAACCCTTACTCTAGGTGCGCCTAAAATCGGCCTACTTAACTCGGCATCAACCGATTATGTCGGACGACTTCGTGTTGCTCCGGAAATTGGCCTTGTGAAACTGAACGAAACTAGCAACCTGCAACTTAATGAGGCAGAGGATTTTTCTAATTTCCCACCACCTCGATCAGTCAACGGCCACAAGGGAACATTTGGCCACGTCGGCATCGTAGGCGGTAGTCTCGGTTATCACGGTGCGGCGGTACTTGCAGCACGCGCAGCATCTCGATCCCAACCAGGCCTTGTCACGTTAATGACTCCGGAAGAAGTGTTTGTTCCAGTAGCCTCGCAGTTGCAAAGCGTTATGGTACATCCACTGACACCGAACAATATCGAATTCAAATTGGCCACCGCGCTGTTGATTGGTCCTGGAATGGCAGCAGAAGGGCTAAATAAAGATATAAAAGAAAAAACCAATCAAATATGGAATGACTCTCCTATGCCAATACTAGTAGACGCCAGTGCACTGGACTGGATTACCACAGGGGAAATTACATCAAAGTCCATCCGTGTAATCACACCTCACCCTGGTGAAGCTGCAAGATTGCTTGGATGCACTGCTGCAGATATTCAGGCTGATCGCGAAAAAGCATTACAAGCCTTGTCAGCCAAATTCGGAGATTGCTGGGTCGCACTAAAGGGACGTCACACTCTTGTTGGACAATCTAAAGGAACAGTATTCGTTAATCCCACCGGAAACTCATCGCTCGGACAAGGCGGGAGCGGCGACCTTTTGGCGGGATACCTAGCAGGGTTACTAGCCCAACCTCTTTTGCAAGAGAATGTAGTTAAAACTCTGAGCTATGGCATTTGGCAACACGGAGCCGCAGCAGACAAACTCAATGATTCTAAGTTAAATTGGACAATTGAGGATTTGTCACAACAAATCGGCGGCACAAAGCCGTAAAAAGCACCGAGACTGCCTTTACTGAAATCCATTTCTGCAGTATTTTCTGACCCAAGCGTTTCTGAAGAAATTGCCAGCTTGAATAAGCATCAAGTAGAACTCACTTTTAGACAGATGATAACAACTCAACTCAACCGCTTCACGGGCATATTGGCCACCATCACTGTCGGTCTCATTGCATGTGCAAACATCAAGGCCGCCGAAGAGGGACCGGAAAGCTTTATTTCGACTCCCATAAAGGCATTGGAAGAAAAGAATCCTAAGGCGCTTTGGGACATGATGCCCGCTAGCTACCAAAATGATCTCAACGAGCTATTACAAACTTTTGCCAATGAAATGGATCAGGAATTGTGGGATGCCGCTTTTGGATTAATCGGCAATACT
>JASLKL010000178.1 GCA_030747605.1 Verrucomicrobiota bacterium
TCAAAACATGGTCTAGGCGATCAACGATTGCTCCTGAATTTGTTGGGCACACATTTATGGTTCATAATGGTAAAGTATTTGCGACTGTATTTGTGACTGAGAACATGGTTGGCCACAAACTAGGTGAGTTTGCTCCAACTCGTGGGTTCAAGGCGCACGGCGGTGCTACTAAGAAGTAAAGAAGAGAGTATAAGATGGAAATTTTGGCAGTAACAAAGGGAGTGAGAATGTCTCCGTTAAAGGTGCGTGCTGTTACCACTCAGATTCAGGGTATGCATGCTCTTGAGGCTCAGGCTCTTTTGGCCAATGTGCCCCGCAAATCAGCTCGGCTTGTGTCAAAGACACTAAAATCGGCTATGGCTAATGCGGAAAACATTATTGATGAATGGGATGTCGATGATTTACGTGGTCGAATTAGTGAGTTAGAACAGAAAGTGAGTTCAACTAATAATAAAAAGACACGTAGAAGTTCGCAGGCAAAGATCGATGCTTATCAAAGCTTTATAGATTCGCCACACAAATTAGAGCAGACGATGTTATATATTAAGGAAGCAACAGTAGGGGATGCTCCTACTCTTAAGAGATGGAGGCCCCGGGCGAGAGGTTCAGCCAGCCCTATTCTCAAGCGTAGTTGCCATATAAGGATCGTGCTTACGGATCAAATTTAATCGGAAACTGTATGGGACAAAAAACCAATCCAATTGGATTTCGCCTGATCGTCAATAGTGATTGGCGATCTAAGTGGTATGCTGACAAGAAAGAGTTTGGTGAGCTGCTTGTCGAAGACTACAAGATACGAAAAGTACTTAAGGATAAGCTCAAAGACGCAGCGGTGCCTCGTATTCAAATCGAGCGTGCTACCAGCCGATGTCGTATTACAATATTTTCCGCACGGCCTGGTGTGGTGATTGGTCGTAAAGGGTCTGAAATTGATAGAATTAAGGAAGAACTTAGCAAGTTGACTGGTAAAGAGGTTTACGTTGAGATTGCAGAAGTAAAGAATCCAGAGTTGGATGCGCAATTGGTTGCAGAAAATATTTGTATGCAGCTTGAGCGTCGTGTGGCCTTCCGTCGCGCAATCAAACGTTCCATGCAGGTTTCTATGGACATGGGTGCGCTTGGGATTCGTTTGCGTGTTGCCGGTCGTTTGAATGGTGCAGATATTGCCCGAGCTGAAAATGCTCGCGAAGGAGCAGTGCCGTTGCACACTTTGCGTGCTAATATTGATTATGGATTTGCTGAAGCTAGCACTACATATGGTATTATTGGTGTTAAGTGTTGGATTTGTCGTAAGGATCCAGGCGAAGAAAAAGAACAGCAGCAAGAACGACGGCCGCGTACCCCCAGAAGAGCTCCTGCTCGATCTGAAAAATCAAATTAAAACTTATTAAGTATAAATGGCCTTACAACCTAACAAAGTAAAATATCGTAAGATGCATCGCGGTAGTCGAAAAGGTACCGCGCAAAAGGGAAACAAGGTTTCCTTTGGTTCATATGGTTTACAGGCTTTAGGTCGTGGCTGGATTACTGGGACACAAATCGAGGCTGCCCGTGTCGCTATTTCTCGAGGCATGAAACGTAGAGGTAGCATGTGGATTCGTATTTTTCCCCATAAATCTGTAACTAAAAAGCCATTGGAAGTTCGTATGGGTAAGGGTAAGGCAAATGTTGATCACTGGGTGGCTGTGGTAAAACCGGCTACGATGTTGTTTGAGATTGAAGGAGTGCCTGAAAGTATTGCCCGTGAGGCGCTTAGTGCTGCTGCTGCTAAGATGCCGATTCGCTGTCGACTTGCCAAACGTGACTAATAACAAAGAGAGTAATTAAAATGAAAGCTGCCGAGATTAAGGACAAGACAAAGGTTGAATTAAACGCTCAGAGCAGAGATTTGCGTTTGGAGTTGTTCAATCTCAAGTTGCAAAGAGCAACCAGTCAGCTTGAAAAGCCAATACGTTTGCGTGATTTGCGGCGAGACATTGCGCGTGTAGAAACACGTTTGAGCCAGCTCAAGCGAAAAGAAGCATTCAATCAAGTGGTTTCAGCGCTTGAGGGTGTTAGTGATTTTACTGTTGATGGGATTGCTGATTCTTTAAATGGATTAAGTAAGGGTGAGCTAACCCGAAAGGATGTGTTTAAAACTTTAGGCTCAGTATTTAATCCGAATAACATGAGGGTTACTACACGCGGTTTAGCCGAGTTGCTCTATGCCAAGGGTAAGAATAACGTGATTGAAAAGATTAAGGCGGTTTCTAATAATATTTAAAGACGAATGGCTGAAAAAGATACAATAACTCCGGCAAGAAGCAGCCACCGCAAAGTGCGGGAAGGAGAAGTAGTGTCCACTAAAATGGACAAGACAATTGTGGTGCGGATTTCGCGAAGAATATCCCATCCGCTCTATAAGAAAATTATCACTCGTTACACAAAGTTCAATGCCCATGACGAAAGAAGTGAAGCGCATGTGGGTGATCTTGTGAAGATTATGGAGACTAGGCCTCTGTCCAAGACGAAGAGATGGCGTTTGGTTGAGGTTGTTAAGCAGGGCGAGTTGGCTTTAGCTGTTTCAGCTGAAGGGGTATCTCCCGTTGATAATGTCAAAGAGGCTTAGTTAGAGGCCTGAAATTAGTACGAAAAAAGAAAGCGAATGCTACAGTTACGATCTAGATTAAATGTTGCCGACAACTCTGGGGCTAAGGAGGCTTGGGCTATTGGTGTGCTCGGTATTCGCAAGGATACAGCTTCCGTGGGAGATGTGATTAAGGCTCATGTTCGTGAAGCTGCTCCGGATGGGAATGTTAAGAAAGGAGAAGTTGTTAATGCTGTCGTCGTTCGTACTAAGTCCCCGATTCGCCGTTCCGATGGTTCTGTGTTGAGGTTTGATTCAAACGCGATAGTGATTATTGATCCCGAAGGCAATCCACGAGGAACTCGAATTTTTGGTCCGGTGGCTCGCGAATTAAGGCAAAAGCGCTTCATGAAAATCGTTTCATTAGCACCAGAGGTGATTTGATTATGGGAAATAAGCGACATATCAAAAAGGGAGATTTAGTCTACGTTATTTCAGGGGAGGATCGTGGAGAGAGTGGTAAAGTGATTGATGTCTTTCCCAAAACGGAGCGCGTTGTTGTGGAAGGTTTAAACATGATCAAAAAGCATGTTCGAAAAAATCAGGATCAACCGCAAGGTGAGATTGTTGAACGCGAAGGCACCATCCATTGGTCAAACGTGATGCATACTGAACGTTATGAGAAACACCACAAGATAGTTTCCCCTGCGTCAGAAGCTGAAACACAGACTGAAACACAGACTGAAACAGAAGAATGATTCCGAGGCTACAGGAAAAATATAACGGCGAGATTCGTACAAAGCTTCAGGGCTTGGACAAGTATCCTAATGTAAATCAGGTGCCGAAGATAGAGAAAGTGATTGTGCACATGGGTGTTAGTCCTCAGTTAGGAAAGGATGTTCTCGAAGAGGCTATAAAGAATTTGGCTATTATTACTGGGCGTAAGCCAGCCTTAAATAAGGCTAAGGTCAGTGTGGCTAATTTCAAACTACGACAAGGGATGAATACCGGTTGTCGGGTTACTCTTAGGAGGCAAGTGATGTATGAATTTTTGGATCGTTTGATAGCTGCAGCCTTACCTCGTATTCGCGACTTTCGAGGTGTTAGTTCTAAGGGTTTTGATGGTCATGGTAATTATTCGATTGGTATTGATGATATAACAATTTTTCCTGAAATTGAGGTGGATAAGGTGAAGCATGCGTTGGGAATGGACATTACTATCGTTACAACAGCTAAAAATAACGACGATGCCCATGAATTGATAAAAGAATTTGGAATGCCGTTTGACGGCAAACGATAAGAGAAAAATATGGCAAAGAAAGCCTGGATAGAGCGAAACAAGCGAAAGGCCAAAACGGTGGCCAAGTACGCAGCCAAGCGTGCTGAACTTAAAGCTAATGGTGATTACGAGGGTTTGGCGAATTTGCCTCGTGATGCGAGTCCTGTTCGGTTGGTTAACAGATGTGAGATCACAGGCCGTAGACACGGGTACTCTCGCAAGTTTCGTGTGTCTCGACTAACATTTCGTGAAATGGCTCGGACAGGTATGATTCCGGGTATAACCAAAGCAAGCTGGTAGGAGGAATATATATGGATCCTATTGCTAATTTACTGACCTGTATTCGAAATGCCAGTCAAGCGTTGAAGCCAGAGATAGTTGTGCCTCATTCCAAGATCAAAGAAAGTGCTGTAAAGTTGCTGAAGGAGGAGGGATATATTGATTCCTTTAATGTTGAAGGTGACGTTAAGCGTAATTTACGTATCAAGTTGAAGTTTCAGGGGCGTAAAGGTGTTATTACAGGATTAAAGCGTGTGAGCCGTCCTGGATTGCGCAATTATACTTCTGCAAAAGATATTCCGCTTGTTTTGGGCGGCATGGGTATTGCTGTTATTAGTACTCCGCAAGGATTAATGACCGGACACGATGCTCGTCGCCATAATGTAGGTGGAGAGCTTTTGTTTAAGGTTTGGTAAAGGAATAAAAGAGATGTCACGAATTGGAAATCAAACAATCACTGTACCGGACAAGGTTAAGGTTTCGGTTGCTGACAACCACGTATCTGTGGAAGGACCCAAGGGTAGATTGGAGATGGATATACCTAAGCGGACGAGTGTCTCACATGAGGACAATGTTCTACAGGTCTCTCGTGA
>JASLKL010000179.1 GCA_030747605.1 Verrucomicrobiota bacterium
GATCAAGGGTGAAGAGTTGGCGCCTATTGGATCATTGAAGAGTGCTGGGGTAGTGGCGATTACCGATGATGGAAATTGTGTTCAGAATAATAACTTGATGCGCCGAGCCTTGGAGTACACGGCAATGTTCGATTTGCCGGTTATGGATCACTGTCAGGACTATTCACTTGTAGGCTCAGGGATGATGCATGACGGATACTGGAATAGTACGCTTGGATTACCGGGTTGGCCTAGTGCAGGAGAAGAGATGATTGTTGCTCGTAATATTTTACTTGCGGAAAAAACCCAAGCACACATTCACTGCCAACACATGAGTGCGGCAGGGAGTATTCGATTACTTCGTGAAGCGAAGTCTCGGGGTGTTCCTATTTCCGGCGAAGCGTGTCCTCACCACTTTACATTGACGGATGCAGCGATTGCCGGTAGCCAAAAGTTTTGGCCTGAAGATGGTAAGGGAATATGTTACCCGGGAGAGAGTGATCGTCCCTCTTGGCCGGAGTTTGATACTAATTTTAAGATGAATCCGCCTCTTCGCTCTGCAAAGGACAGAGAGGCGGTTATTGAGGGAGTCGCTGACGGTACGCTTGAGATTATATCCAGTGACCATGCGCCTCACTGTGACTACGAGAAAGAGGTGGAGTTTGCTAATGCTCCATTTGGTATAACTGGTTTGGAGAACCAGCTTGCTGTTTCGCTGATGCAGCTTTATCACAGCGGCCGGATGAATTTAGCGGATTTAATTGATCGATTCACAGTGGCTCCAGCGCGTTTAATTAGATCCGACCGCGGTACCCTGAGCGTAGGTGCTCCTGCGGACGTGACAGTATTCGATCCTGATGCTGAGTGGGTTTTTCGTCGTGAGGATACTGTTAGCAAGGCGACTAATAATCCTTTTTACGATTGGAATTTGAAAGGGCGTCCGGTCATGACCGTCGTTGGCGGAGAGATCGTATCGCAATGAGTCAGGGCCGCGTCGAAAAAGAACGCATTCTTCTTCTTACCGAGGGCCTTAGTACCCCGCTTTCAGCTAAAACTGCCACAGGGATTCTTCGCTACGCGTTAAGCCAGGTTGTAGGGTTGATTGACTCTACTCAGAGTGGGAAAACTGCTGGCGAATTGTTGGAGGTTGGTGGAAATACTCCCGTATTTGCTTCTATCGATCAGGCTCCGAAGGCGGATGTTTTAATCGTTGGGATTGCGCCTGCAGGAGGGGATTTGCCAAAGTCTTTGAGGCGTGTAATTTGCAGGGCTATTGAGTGTGGGATGCGCGTCGAGTCCGGTATGCATTTTATTCTTAATGATGACCCGGAATTTTCCAGCTTAGCCAAACATAGTGGGGCAACGCTTGTTGACCTACGCAAGAATAATGAGCGTGATTTGGCTAGGTTTGATTCTTTTAATTCGAATTGCTTGAGACTGCATACAGTTGGTAATGATTGCTGTGTTGGTAAGATGGTAGTTGGTGTTGAGTTGGTGCGTGGCTTAAACCAGTCTGGTTGTGATGCGAAGTTTGTGGCAACTGGTCAGACTGGAATGTTGCTCGAAGGGGATGGCTGTGCAGTTGATTCTGTTGTGTCGGATTTTATTGGTGGGGCAACAGAAAAACTTGTTCTTGCTGGACAACACCATGAAGTGATTGTGGTTGAGGGGCAGGGGAGTCTGGCTAATCCACGTTATTCTGGAGTGACCATGGGGTTGCTGCATGGTTGCATGCCAGATGGTTTGGTTATGTGCTACGAGTCAGGACGATCTGAGGTTGTTGGACTTGAGCCGATGCCTCTTCCACCGCTAGAACAGGTGTTATCAGCGTATATGGCTGTAGCTAATCTACATTACACCTGTCGGTTCATTGGAGTGGCTATCAATAGCCGATTATTATCAGATGAGGAGTACATTCGGGAGAAGGAATTGGTTCAAGAGCTCCTTAATCTTCCTGCATGGGATGTGTTAAGAGAGGGGGTCAGTGGATTGGTTGATGAAGCGCTCAAGTTGCGTGTCCAGTTGGGGAAGGGCTGAAATCCTATATTCATCAACCTGTTACACCCGCTTACCTATTTTTAGCTAATTGTTCCTGTACTGCAGTGTTTGGCTATAGGATTGGCCGAAACTGCAACACATGTTAGTTTTTTCGCGACGATGTTGGATGATCGCCCATATATGCGACCGGATGAACCGCAGTTTCGTCCTCCTTTATTTCAACAACCTTGGTCAGGTTGGGCAATACTGCTGACGATCAACCTTGTGGTTTTTATACTGCAGTTATTGATAGACTCTAATAGTCTTTCACCGTCAAAAGGCTTTGGTGATTCATTTGTTGGGAATTATCTTGCGATGCCTACTGAGAATGTTTCGTGGTTGTTGCCGTTTCAATTATTTACCTATCAATTTCTTCATGGAAGTGTGGGGCATTTATTATTAAATGGGATAGCTTTATTTTTTGTTGGTCGATTACTGGAACCAGTGATCGGCCGGCGTGAGCTCATTGCACTGTATCTTGTTAGTGGTGTGGCTGGAGGATTGTTTCAACTTTTATTTGCTGTTTTATTCCCCTCTCATTTTGGGGGTCCTCCGATGATAGGAGCAAGTGGGGCTGTCTTTGGTTTTATAGGTGTTTACTCTAGGTTATTCCCAAGGCAAGAGGCTTACTTTTTGTTATTTCTAATATTGCCTGTGCGAATGAAATGGAAATGGATCTTCTGGGGAGCATGTGCCATTTCAATCCTTCATATGCTGTATACGATACAGACTTTTAGTTCAGATGGGACTGCTCATGCAGCTCATTTGGGAGGATTATTGTATGGTGCTTTTTTTGTGGCCGTTCTTGTGCGGCGTGGTGGTTTTCTCCCTTTGTTTTCATTAATTCCCAAGGTGAAGATCGCTTCTGATTCTCCGGCTGAGGGTTCCGATGCCTCACGTCGCAGGGATTGGCGCAAACCCGATATGGTGGATGCTGCTGAAGTGTCCGGACAAGACTTTATGAGTCGTGATGTAGATCCTATCTTGGATAAGATTTCAAAACACGGCATTCACAGTTTAACTGAGAATGAGCGTAAAATTTTAGAGAAGGCTCGCTCGAAAATGTGACTGGCCTTGTTAGGGCTGAGGCAAGTCGTTCAGTAATTGGACGTAGTGGCGAATCTTTTCAGGGTCAGTGACCTTTATTGAGAATTCAGGTGGGTACAGCGCTTTGCCCATAAAGCAACGCTCATTCCGAAATTCCATTTTGCTGGTCAGGGGGGAAGAGCCAGTAACATGATACTCTTGAGCACCTGTTTCTCGGATAATACGCGTTAGGTTTTTTGCGGTAATACCGGCTCCAGGCATGATGATAATATCTTCGCCTGCACGGTGTACTAGTTCGGCAATCAACTCCACACCTTCTAGGACGGAAGGTTCTTGCCCTGAGGTTAATAAGCGATCAGCACCAAGATCTATGAGGTCATCGAGACTGCGAAACGGATCTGCACTGACATCAAATGCACGATGAAAGGTAACCTCGAGAGGGCGAGCTAGTTCAATTAGTTGACGAGTTCTTTCAGTGTCAATAGTGCCGTCAGTGTTAAGCATGCCTATTACGACCCCGTTAATGCCTGCTTCCTTCAAGGTAATGATATCGTGCTTCATGGCTTCAAATTCATCGTTTGAATATAGGAAGTCACCGCCACGGGGCCTTATGATTACGTTTACCTTGATGCCAACACGCTCCAAAGTTTGATGAACTGTTCCAATGCTGGGTGTGGTTCCGCCTTCGAAAAGGTTTTGGCAAAGTTCAACCCGGGCTGCGCCTCCGTGTTCTGCTGCTAGGGCCGAGGCCACCGAGTCGATGCATATTTCAAGAAGAGGTGTGTTGTCTGTAGCTTGTTTCACTTGCCAAATAGTAGCAGAGCACTTCTTTAAGATGAAGCGAACTGTTTTTCGTGAAACCTACTTGACTAGGAGTTATACTCTCCGTGTGCTGAAGTTGCTTACAGGATTAGTTGCGCTTTGTTTGGTCGGATGCAATACCTCGTCTAAAAAAAGAGCAATGAGCCAGTCCTTAGCTGAGAAGGAGCGCGGTACGATTGTTGTTCCGGCGTTGATCCGTACAGAAGGCAAAGTGGTTCGTACAAACTTAAAGCTTAACTTTGTGGTGTTGGACTTTGGTTTCAAGCGCTTGCCGCAGGTCGGTCAGCAATTGGGAATATTCAGGTTGGGTAAAAAAATTGGCCAAGTGCGTGTGTCTGGTCCGGTTTGGGAAACCTACACGGTTGCGGATATTGTCGATGGTGAAATTTGGGTTGGCGACGAAGCTAAACTGAAGTAACTATAAATTTAGTCAGGCAGATTAGATTCTGCTCCAGAGTTTGAATCGACAATATTACGGCCACCGTCCTCGCGGTTATACGGGCTGTGGAGGTTAAAATAGATAGCGCAAAAAGGTCTTTCTTCATCTGATTGGCTAAGCATGATGGTGATCTCTTTGTCTAGTGCAATGCCATGGCGCATTCCTTCAGCGCGATTTTCATATGCTTTTATAGCTTTTATTATCAATCGTTCGATGGACTCGAGACATTCATCTGGTGTTTTGAATAAGCACACAATATGTCGGTCGTAGGATTTCATCGCACGCTCAATTTCTTGGCGGAATGTTTCTATTTTTAAATCCATTCGGTGGTGTTAAAGAGAGTCTTATCGTTAGCTAATTTGGTGGGATTCAACAGAGTAATCAATCGATAGG
>JASLKL010000017.1 GCA_030747605.1 Verrucomicrobiota bacterium
TTTTCAAAAAATTCTCCTCAGATTCAATAGTACCAATAAGAACCAGCTCATCGTCACTTTTAAGAACTTCCGACGGTGAAAAATGCACTATGTGAGTATCCTTACCTTCAACTTCTCTTTGTATTGCAATCACACTACATCCAGTGCGCTGCCTAATTTCAGACTCAACCAATGTTTTGCCCTCAAGGTGCTCAGGCAGCTCAATCCTAAAAACATTCAACCCTTCAGCCAGCATAAGGATATCACTGTGCTTAAGAAGATTGAATATAATGTTAGCACCCATAGATGCATAAGAAGCAACAAAATCCGCGCCAGCACGATGAAGAGTGCTAATGTTCCGCTCGCGATTAGCACGACTAATAATTTGAACCTCAGGAAATAATTTACGGCAGTATATAGTGAGATAGATATTAGTATCATCATTACCCGTTGTAATAATTACAGCTGAAGCATCAGCTATATTGGCTTTTTCAAGCACATCTATACGAGCCGCACTACCTTGTACGTAGTATTTTTCGTTACGAATTCGATCCGGAAGCTCTTCAACTATCACATACTTCAAGCCTCTCTTAGCCAAAGCTCGAGCGGTAGCTCGACCCACACGGCCTCCCCCTAAAATCACTATATGAGATTCTTCTTTTTGATAAATACAGAATATCTCATTGTAGTGCTGAATCATGTCTTTTGAACCAGCCAAAACAAGCACGGTACTTTCATTAACCTTAGAATCAGGCCCCGCACCCTTGTACTCACCACGCTCCCAAACACCGACAACACTGGTATTGGTCATCTCGCGAAAATTACACTCTGACAACGTCTTACCAACAAGTGGCGTTCCCATAACCATCGCCTCCGCAATTAGCAATTCATCGAAATGACCAATGACATGAGCCATTGCATCATTAGCAATAGTGCGGCGAGCAAGAAATTGACCAAGTAGTTCACCTAAACGAATTACATTAGAGCTTCCGGCTAATTCAAGTATATCCACCGAAGCCTCCGACTTAGCTAAAGTGACCACTCTCACACGATTGTCGACCAACTCGCGCACAGTGAAAGCAATATTGGCATTGGCTTCATCTTTACCAGTAGCAACTACCATTGCACATTGATCAACTCGAACATTGCTGTAAAACTCAGGATCATCCAGCTCACCAACTGCCACAGAAAAACCCTCATCATGCAAACGTAGCGCTTCATTCTTGTCCCGAACCAGCAGAACGTAAGAAATGTTGTATTGTTCCAACTTATGAATTAGCGCCCGCGACACAGCATCAAAGTTTGTAATAATAACATGATCCCGCGTATCGACCCCAAGTCTCCTAGGAGTCCTAGCCTCATTTTGAGCTTCAATCCAAGGCTCATAAGCAAAACGAATAAAAGCAAAAGGAAGAATAACCAACATAGACAACATCCCAAATAGCATTACAGCAATAGAAAAGAGTTTTCCTGGCCATTCTTGAAATGTGATCTCACCATACCCAAGGGTACTCATAGTAACCATCGTCCAGTAAAAACCATCAAACCAATGGTAACCCTCTTCCCCTTCTGCTTTCATTAACAAATGAAAGGCAGAACTCGAAATCAAAATAAAAACCATCACGATGATGATTAACTTCATCAACTGGCTAATATTTCTACGCCTGGAAGTTTCACTGCCGGTAACCGAATAAATAATGGAGGATAGTGACTTCATTATGACAACATTACTCCCGGAAATAATTGAAAGTTAAAAAGAAAATCGCGGCATCTCATGCGCCGCAACAACGAATATTTGAATAATGTCTTTATTTTCATCAGCACGCCGAAATCGCTGGCGACTATTTCACCTGAATGAACAATTAATATCCATCCCGACTCGACTACAAACACTTAAACCAGTTAGTTTTCAGCCAATCGGCCGAACAGAGGTAATCCAAGCGTTACGGCAGCGTTTTGAAAAGAAGATTTTTCATAACAATCGCTATTACTTTAAAATAAGACCCTTGGACAAGTGCATAATCTTAAGTATTAATGCCCAAAGGGTAATTTTAAATTAATTAGATTAAATGAAATCTCGACCACGAATTGGAGAAACTGCAGAAGTAGAATTTGTAGCTGAAGATAAGCATGCAATCGATTTTGCAACAGAAGGCATGCCTTCTGTATTATCAACCCCTTGGCTCATATGGTTCATGGAACATTCAGCCAGGAAGGCAATGCTCTCCCATCTTGAACCTAGAGAGAGCACAGTAGGCATGACCGTAGACATCGATCACCTAGCAGCGACACCTACCGGAAATAAAGTAACCTGCAAAGCACAAGTACTTCGAACCGAAGAAAACAAATTTCACTTTAAAATAGAAGCTTTCGACGAACACGAAAAGGTAGCCTCTGGATTACACAAACTAGCAGTTGTTGATAAAGGTCGATTGGCAAAACGAGTCGAACGCAAACAGAAAAAAATATAACTTCAAGCAATCAAATCATGCACAACCTTACCGTGCACATCAGTCAAACGAAAATCTCGACCAGCATGGCGGTAAGTAAATTTCTCATGATCAAAACCAAGCATTGCTAGCATGGTTGCATGTAGATCATGCACATGCATTCTATCCTTTTCTGCTCTGAATCCAAATTCATCAGTTGCACCGTAGACAGTACCTCCTTTTGCCCCACCACCAGCCATCCACATCGTAAATCCATGATGGTTATGGTCCCGGCCATTTATTTTACCGGCATTAGCACCCGGCGTTGGCAACTCCACAGTTGGGGTGCGTCCAAATTCACCACCCCATAACACTAACGTTTCCTCAAGCAAGCCTCGCTGTTTCAAGTCCTTCAACAAAGCACCAATCGCTTGATCACATTGCCCTGCAAGACGGCGATGACCAACTTCTATATCATCATGGTTATCCCACGGTTGACCACTACCGTGCCAAACTTGCACAAACCTAACCCCACGCTCCACCAATCTTCGAGCAATCAAAAGCTGCCGAGCCTGTGTTCCTTTGCCATAGGATTCCCGAATATGCTTAGGCTCTAGATTGATATCAAAGGCATCAGCGGCCTCCATTTGCATTCTGTAAGCTAGCTCAAAAGACTGAATCCTAGCCTCAAGTTGCGCGTCTTTTTGACGCTTAGCCGCGTGCCTTTGATTAAGTAATTGGATGAAATCTAACTGTCTACGCTGCTCCTCAAGAGAGAGCTTGCGATTCTTAATGTGCTCAATAAGTTTTTCAACCGACGTATGTCGAGTGTTAATATGGGTGCCTTGATAAATTCCCGGCAAAAAGCCGGACTGCCAGTTTTGAGACTCTTGAATTGGGTATCCAGGGCACATGGAAATAAAGCCTGGAAGGTTTTGATTTTCACTACCTAAACCATAGGTAACCCATGAACCCACGCTAGGCCGGATCAATCGTGCCTCACCGCAATTCATTAACATCAAGGATGGTTCATGATTTGGAATATCAGCATGCATAGAACGAATGACAGCGATATCGTCAATACACTTGGCCGTATTAGGGAAAAGCTCACTAACTTCAATACCGCTCTGACCATAGCGCTTGAACTTAAAAGGACTTGGAAATGCAGCTCCGGTCCTACGCTCGGTACGAAGATTCTTCATCGGCAACAGTTTTCCAGCATACTTTTCAAGAACTGGTTTTGGATCAAAAGTATCAACATGAGAAGGCCCCCCATTTAGAAATATATGAATGACCCTTTTTGCTTTTGGACGAAAATGTGCACCTTTGACTGCAAGAGACGAATTACCCAATATATTGGACTTACCTGAAAGCATTGACCCTAATGCCAAACCTCCCATTCCTATGCCCGACCGAGAGAGATATTCTCGACGAGTCATAAAACTATCACTCAGTTTTTGAGAATGATAATGCATACCAACGAAAAAATACCCGCCTATACAAATAAGCGCTACATGAAAATTCACCCTCAATAACTGGATTGTTGCCAGTAAAGGACGTTGATGTTTCAATTCGCCACATGTTCACTGTGATTCGATTTTCTCATTTTCTACTTACATTTGCAGTATTTGCAAACCTAGGCCTTAAACAGGCTCAAGCCGCAAAAAACCTGCCAAATATTCTATGGATCACCAGCGAAGACAATGGACCTCACCTAGGATGTTACGGCGACTCTTATGCTACAACCCCAAACCTGGATCGTTTATCAAAACAGGGGCTGCGCTATACCAAAGCAAGTTCGACCGCGCCAGTTTGTGCACCAGCAAGAACGACGATTATTTCAGGTATATACCCGCCAGCAACTGGATCTGAACATATGCGCAGCATGACGCACCTCCCAAAAAACTTCAAAATGTACCCAGCCTATCTGCGCAAACAGGGATATTACTGCACAAATAATTCAAAAAAAGACTACAACCTAAGAGAGGACGGAGAAGTTTGGCATGAAAGTAGCAGGGATGCTCATTGGAAGAACCGTCCAGAAGGCAAACCTTTCTTTGCCATATTCAACCTCACCATCAGTCACGAGAGCCAGATTAGAAATAGGATTTCACCATCAAATAAAATTCACGATCCAGCTAAGGCTCGCATTCCTGCCTACCATCCTGACACCCCAGAAGTCCGTAAGGACTGGGCCCAATATTATGATCGCATCACAATGATGGACGAACTTGTCGGTAAAACTCTTAATGAGGTAAGAGATGCAGGACTCGCCGAAGATACTATTATTCTATATTACGGAGACCACGGATCAGGCATGCCGCGTAATAAGCGATGGCCATACTTCTCCGGGCTAAATGTCCCGTTTATTGTACACGTTCCTGAAAAGCACAAAAACCTCGCACCAACTGAATACAAAGCAGGCGGAACAAGTGATCGTCTTATTGGATTCATCGACCTCGCACCAACAGTATTAAGCATAGCCGGCATTAAACCTCCTTCACACTTACAAGGGCATGCCTTTATGGGAGAACACACAGATAAAACACCAGAATTCAGCTACGGATTTCGTGGCCGAATGGATGAACGATACGATATGGTCCGCACTGTGTTTGATGGGCGATATGTTTATATTCGTAATTATATGCCTCACAAAATTTATGGTCAGTTCATTTCGTATATGTTTAAAACGCCAACTACCCGTGTTTGGCATGAAATGTATCAATCCGGCAAACTTACCGAGACTCAATCTAAGTTCTGGCAAACTAAACCAGCAGAAGAATTATACGACTTGAATAATGATCGAGATGAAGTACACAACCTCGCCAAGTCCAAGAAACATGCCGATATAATTAAGCGAATGCGCAGAGCCCATGTTAAATGGGTAAAGGATGTACGTGATATCGGCTTCCTTCCAGAAGCAGAAGTTCATTCTCGATCAAAAAAAGACTCACCCTACGAAATGGGCCACGATTCTCAGCGGTATGATTTGGATAATATTTTTCAAGCCGCCAACATTGCTACTCGCCTCGGTAAAAAGAATACTGAAAAATTACCAAAACTGATGGAAAGCAAAGATAGCGCGGTTCGATACTGGGGCGCAATGGGCTACCTTATTCGCGGTAAAAACGGACTACGCAAAGGTCGTAAGATTTTACTCAATGCGCTAGAAGATGAATCCCCAAGTGTAAGGATCATTGCGGCTGAATCTCTTGGTAAGTTTGGTAATAAAAAAGAGGCAAAACTAGCTGCAGACTTGCTAATAAAATACGCTAATCCGGAAGTAAACGGCATATCCCTTTCAATGCTATCACTAAATGCGATTGACTATCTTGACGAAAAAGCTGCCCACCATAAAGAAACCATCTCCCAGCTACCCAAGCTTGATCCTAACGCCGATCCCAGAACACGCAATTACGCCGGCAATCTGATCGGTAAAATTATAAAAGACCTAAGGTAACAGTTAATTACATCAAACAACAAAGTAAGAGCTACTCAACAATCTCTTGAAAACCTCAATACCAGCCAAGGTATTAAAAAGAAAGTCGTAGCTGATAATTTAAAAACCCCCATAAGCTGATAATGTATAAGTTTGGCATCATATTCAAACTTACCTAGATCGGAATCACTAATGCCAAAGAATTTTGCATGAACCGACACCATAAGCTGATCAGCAAAAAACAGAACAGCAACCCAAAACAGCAAAAAGACAATCGAAATCACTAGGCAGCGAAAAACGATTTTTTCCAATCCGGCTGGCAATTCGGACTTAAGTTGTTTCATCACAAAAAAAGTACACCTGCTATCTTACATCACAAGCTAGAAAGTAAGTGCATAAACCATCAAGGCCTAAGTTGGCAATCAATCAAATTTAGATTATTAATGAGCCATGCAATTGATTAAAAAACTCTTATTCATATTATTAATTACAGCGCATACTGGAACACCCGATTTATTCGCATCAAAAACACCTAATATCATACTCGTTATTACTGACGATCAAGGCTATGGGCCTATCGGCAAACATGGACATCCATGGATTCGCACACCTCACCTCGACAAACTTTACGATACCAGCACGCGATTCACTCGATTCATGGTGAGCCCCACCTGCGCACCAACTCGTAGTGCGTTAATGACGGGACGGCACCCAATGAAAAACGGTGTAACGCATACAATCCTCGAACGGGAGCGCATGACGCTCAAAGCCACTACGCTGCCACAGGTACTCAAGCAGGCCGGCTACACGAGCGGTATTTTTGGCAAATGGCACCTTGGCGACGAAGATCCGTACCAACCAGACAAGCGCGGTTTCGACGAGGCATTCATCCACGGCGCAGGAGGCATTGGCCAAGCGTACAATTGCAGTTGTGCAGATGCTCCGGGTAATAAGTACTTTGACCCAGTCGTGCGGCACAACAGATCCTTCGTCAAAACCAAGGGCTTCTGCACTGACATTTTCTTTACCGCCGCACTTGGCTGGATCAAAGAAAAGAAACAGGGCAATGCTCCGTTCTTCGCATACATAACCACAAACGCACCACACGGCCCGTTCATAGCTCCCCCAAAGAATACCAAATACTTCACCGATCGCGGCTTCGGCAAAACGCAAGCAGGCTTCTACGGTATGATCGAAAACATTGACGAAAACATGGGACGATTAATGGAGAAACTGCAGGAGTGGGATTTATACAAGGACACAATTCTGATTTTCATGAGTGACAACGGCATGACCGGCGGCGGCTCCGGCCGCATGGGGCAGGAGGTAGCCAAGGGCTATCCGTTTTTCAACGCCGGGATGAAAGGACTCAAAGGCAGCGCCGAGGAGGGTGGCGTGCGCGTACCATTCCTCGTTCGCTGGGATAGCCAATGGGAGTCCGGACGGGATATTGAAACACTCAGCGCGCACATCGATGTTCTGCCCACTTTTGCCGAGATTGCCGGCATCAAAAAGCTTCCGCTTGACCAAGTAGAGGGTCGCAGTTTTCTCCCACTGCTCAACGGAAAGAAAAAGAAGCTTCCGGACAATCGCTACCTGTTCACTCACCGAGGCCGTTGGCCAACCGGAACCAATCCTGACGAACATAAGTCCTTCAACTACTCGATTAGAAGTGAAAAGTGGCGCTATGTCGCCCCTCAATCTTCAAGGAAAGGAACCAAGACGCAAGGCAGCCTCTACAACATGAAGAAAGATCCGGGGCAAAAAACCAACATCATCAAAAAACACCCGAAGGTCATCAAAAAGATGCAGGCAGCCTACGATCAATTCTGGAACGATGCGCGACCTCTCATGGTCAATGAAGGCGTCCCCATGTCTAAAACCCGCCCCTACCACGTCTGGTTCGAGGAGCAGTCAAAAAACGGTGGCATCCCTCAGTGGACAGCACCAAAATTGTAAACCGTAAACAATTATAAATCATACGATAAAGAAATTATTAACCTATGCACTCACTACGCTATCTCTCTTTTTTATATATAATTCTTTTCTACAGCATGACAGCACATGCTGCTAAGCATACTAACTTTCTGTTCTTCCTAGTAGACGACATGGGTTGGGCAGATATCGGTGTAAACGGAAGCAAGTTTCACGAGACGCCTCACATCGATCGCTTGGCTAAGTCAGGCATGCGGTTTACCCAGGGCTACGCCGCCGGGTCAGTCTGTAGCCCCACTCGTGCGAGCATCATGACCGGCAAGCACCCGGTTCGAGTCGATATTACTGACTGGATTCCAGGGCAATCCAATCACCCTACTAATCCCCTGCTCCATCCGGAGGATCGTCACAGTTTGCCACTGGAGGAAGTCACCATTGCTGAAGCACTCAAGCAACACGGGTACCAGACTTTCTTTGCCGGCAAATGGCATCTGGGCAAGGCAGGCGAATGGCCCACCGATCAGGGTTTTGACATCAACATTGGCGGTCACCACAAAGGCTCGCCTCCCGGCGGCTACTACGCGCCCTGGACGAACCCCGCACTTAAAGCAAAAAAGAAAGGTGAATACCTGACCGAACGCCTCACAGATGAATCGGCTAATTTCCTTGAAACCCGAGATAAGTCCAAACCTTTCCTGTTATATCTATCATATTACAACATCCACACACCAATTCAGCCGTACAGAAAAAGAATCAACCACTACAATGCCAAGGCCGAAAAAACCTTCATCGGCCCCACTCCAATCCAGCCGGAGCACGACGGTAAAACCCGAATGCGACAGGACAACCCAGCCCTCGCATCAATGGTTGCAGCCGTAGACGACAGTGTCGGTATGTTGCTCGACAAACTCGAAGAGTTGAAACTTGACGGAAATACCGTCGTGATATTTTTCAGTGACAATGGAGGTCTTAGCACACTCGGCCGCATTGGCCCGGGTTGTAACAAACCGCTTCGCGCCGGAAAGGGCTGGCTGTATGAAGGCGGAATTCGTGAACCCACCATTATAAGCGCACCAGGCATTACTAAACCAGGAAGCATATCTACAAAACCAATAATAAGCATGGATTTCTTCCCAACCATCCTCGATCTTGCTGGGCTACCTCTCCAGCCTGAATTACATGTTGATGGCAATAGTTTATTAAACCAATTAAAGGGCAATGATTCTGGCAAGCGAACATTTCATTGGCACTACCCACATTACCACGGCTCCACTTGGAAACCTGGCGCAGCAATTAGAGAAGGTGACTGGAAATTAATTGAATTTTATCACTACAATGATTTCGAGCTGTACAACTTGGCGAACGATATTGGCGAGCAAAATAATCTATCTAAGTCTCACCCTATTAAGGCACAAGAATTAAGAGAAAAACTTAATAAATGGCAAAAGAAAATGAATGCAAAAATGCCAAATCCAAATCCAAATTACACCCCAACTCAAAAAGCAAATTAAAACTCAAAAAGCGAACACCAACTTATTAATAACTATATAAACTACTATGAGTTTTTCAAAGATTGCTTTTCTTGGAACAGGATTAATGGGTGGACCAATGTGCAAAAACATTCTTAAGTCCAACCTTCCTTTAACAGTTTGGAATCGAAGCAAAAACAAAACCAATCAACTTGAAACTTTGGGAGCTAAAGTCGCCAGCTCGCCACATGAGGCTGTTACAGGAGCGGAAGTAATCATTACAATGCTGTCTGATGGTGCAGCTGTTGATGATTTAATTTTCAAACAGAACGTTGCCGATCACATATGCAAAGGGGCCACACATATTGACATGGGATCGATTGGAGCTCATGAGGCCATCGATCATTCAAAGAAACATAATATAAAAGGAATCAACTATCTTGATGCACCGGTTTCCGGAGGCACCAAGGGGGCCGAAGCTGGAGAACTCGCAATAATGGTTGGAGGAAATGAAAAAAATTTTCAAGCTATGAAAAATGTTTTTAAACCTATGGGACAGTCGACTTTCATTGGTCCAAACGGTTGCGGGCAATTGGCAAAATTAGCGAATCAAGTAATCGTGGCAATCACTATCGGTGCAGTCAGCGAAGCATTAATTCTAGCTGGAGAAGGTGGAGCTGACCGAGCGCAAGTACGAAAAGCACTGCAAGGCGGATTTGCTTCAAGCCGAATTCTTACAGAACATGGACAACGCATGATTGATCGCACCTTCGAACCAGGAGGACCAGCTAAATTCCAAGTCAAAGATTTGCGCAATGCGATAAAGGCATCAGAACAACTAGATCTCAATCTTCCAATAACCAAACTCATTCACAAACTATTTAGTGAGATGGTTGATAGCGGAAAACCAGATATGGACCATAGCGGCCTGCTTACGCATCTAGAGGAAATTAACAATATCTCTATCCCATAAATGAAAGTAATTATTACCGGCGGAGGCGGTTTTCTCGGCTCACAACTTGCAACCCACCTTCTCCAAAAAGGAACGCTTTTCGGACAAAGCGGAGAACAGGAACAAATAGAGCAAATAACTCTTATTGACAAAAGCTTCCCTGTTTCAATCTTAGATGATCGCATTAAAGAAATTTCTGGCGATATCAGTGATCGAGATGCCATTGAATTCTCGATTGAAAGCTCAGATAGCATCTCCATCTTCCATCTTGCTTCGATGGTTAGTGGTGAATGCGAAGAACAATATGATGATGCTATCCGAGTAAATCTTGATGGCGGCAGAAACATTTTTGAAATAGCACGCACCATCAAAGGCCGACCACGTGTTGTCTTCGCCAGCAGCATCGCAAGCTTTGGTGGCGCTGCAATGCCCACACCAGTTAGCGACACTGCCAAGCAAACGCCGCAAACAACTTACGGAATGACCAAGGCGGTATGCGAATTACTAATTAATGACCATACTCGAAAAGGTCATTTCGATGGACGATCCGCCCGACTGCCAACGGTAATAATCCGCCCCGGAAAACCGAATGCTGCAGCCTCAAGCTGGGCCAGCGGAATGTTCAGGGAACCGCTCAACGGCGAGGTCTGCGAATTGCCTATAAAGCGGAACCAATCCCATCCAATGACCGGCTTTAAAACTGTCGTTGACTCATTTGTGGCTCTACATGAAATTGAAGAAACAAAACTTGGAGACGACCGAGCCTACGGCCTACCCTCACTGTCGGTTACTCCCAATTTAGCAGAAAAAGTACTCCAAGAGATATCAGACGAAAAAAAAATAAAAATCGGCAAAATTGAAGATGCATTCGAACCCCGCATTCAATCAATCGTTGATAATTGGCCCACAGCAGCAGACGGGCATAGAGCTAGAGCCCTTGGCCTGCCTCAGCCTCCAGCACTCAAGCAAATTATAGAACAGTATCTTGAACACTTTAATTAAAAACCAGACAGGATCTCCACCTCCCAAGAGCTTGCTGCCTTAAACACTTTATATCAGTCTTTCGCACCTCAAGTAAAATGAGACACAGGACCATCAACAACAAACTATTTACCGAAAACCGAAAACGCCTCTCGGAACTTTTGGCCCCCAAATCACTGGCTATTGTAAATGCCAACGATATCCTCCCCACAAATGCAGACGGGACTCTCATTATGCAGCCGAATGCAGATCTTTTTTTTCTAAGTGGAATCGAACAAGAGCAGAGCATTCTTTTAATTTTCCCTGATGCAGCAGACGAGAAAAATCGTGAAATACTCTTCCTAAGAGAACCAAATGAACATTTAAAAATATGGGAGGGCTATAAACATTCCAAGGAAGATGCCAAAAAGATTTCCGGCATAAAAAATATTCAATGGTTATCAGATTTTCCGATTATCTTTCGATCTCTAATACTCGAGTCTGAATCAGCTTACTTGAACAGCAATGAATATAAACGAGCACAGATTGAAACTGAAACTCGTGATGTCCGCTTCATTCATCAATGTAAGTTAGATTTCCCTTTGCATGATTTCCGGCGCCTAGCCCCTCTACTCCATCAACTAAGAGTGACAAAAACAGATTTAGAAATCCAACTATTAAAGGAAGCTATAGACATTACAGCAAGAGGGTTCCGACGCATGCTCCGCTTTGTAAAACCTGGCGTGAGCGAATATGAAATTGAAGCAGAACTTGCACGCGAATACATCAAACGCAGAGGAAAATTTGCATACTCACCAATTATTGCATCCGGGAAAAACAACTGTGTTTTACATTATCTACAAAACGATCAAATCTGTAAAAAAGGGCAACTGCTACTAATGGATGCAGCCTCGAGTTATGCCAACTACAACGCGGACCTTACTCGAACAATACCCGTTGGAGGCAAATTCACCCGCCGCCAGAAGGCAGTCTACAACGCAGTGCTTAGGGTACTGCGAACAAGCATTCAGGGTGCGACCGTTGGGAAATTACATAGTGAATGGCAAAAAGAATCGCAATCCCATATGAACGAGGAGCTAATCAAACTCGGACTACTCAAAGCAAACCAAGTGAAAAAGCAGGACCCAAATAATCCAGCATGCCGAAAATACTATATGCACGGGCTTGGACATCCACTTGGATTAGACGTGCACGATGTTGGCGATTTAAACACTCCATTTTCACCAGGCACCGTACTAACTGTAGAACCAGGAATATACCTTCCAGAAGAAGGATTTGGTGTTCGGCTCGAAGACAATATCATCGTCACCGAAAATGGCTCATTGAACTTGATGAATAAAATCCCAATCGAAGCTAACGAAATTGAATCAATTATGAATCGCTAAACCCATGAGTTCCCGATTTCTATTGGTTATATTGTTAAGCTGTATTTCGATTGGACACGCAGACCACTTCTCTACTGACAAACTAATCGCCTGGTGCATCGTTCCATTCGATTCTAAAAAACGCAGTCCAGCACAACGCGTACAAATGCTCAAACAACTAGGCATCAAAAGAGTGGCGTATGATTGGCGCAAAGAGAACATACCAGAATTCGAGGAAGAAATTCTTCAATACAAAAGAAACGGAATCGAATTTTTCGCATTTTGGAGCACACATGATGTCGCTTTTGAATTATTCAAAAAACACCGCATTCAGCCGCAGATTTGGCAAACCGCATTCAGCCCGAAGAGCGGAACACAAAAAAATAAGATAAACAGAGCTGTAAAAGCAATCTTACCTCTGGTTAAAAAAACACGTGAACTCGGCTGCAAACTAGGATTGTACAATCATGGTGGCTGGGGTGGCGAACCAGAAAACCTCGCATCAGTATGCCGAATTCTTCGCGATCAACACAACGCAAGCCATGTTGGGATAGTTTATAATTTTCACCACGGCCACAATCATATCAATGATTTCAAAAAATCACTTAAGTTAATGCAACCATACCTTCTCTGCATAAACCTTAACGGAATGAACTCAAACGCAAACCCTAAAATTCTTCCAATAGGCCAAGGCGAGCATGACATTGAAATGATAAAAATATTAAAAAAATCAAATTATGATGGGCCAATTGGAATTCTTGATCATCGTAGTGATACAGACACTAAAACCGCCTTACAACTCAACCTTGCCGGGCTAAAATATATATCAACCAAAGACAAATAAACAGAAGGTCAAAAATACGCATAAAAAGCCTCTCGTGAATTTTAAACTCATTCAACTTTCACACTGTGATTCGTAATATTATTTTTGATTGGTCGGGAACTCTTGTCGACGACCTTCCAGGCGTGTGGAAAGCAACTAATCATGTCCTCGAACAAGCTGGAGTCCAAACACTAACCTTGAACGAATTTCGCTCTGAGTTTGAACTGCCTTTTACTAAATTCTACGATCGCTTTATTCCTGATACCCCTCTATCACAACTTGAAAAGTGGTTTCACGGATACTTCGAACAAGTAAGCGGCGATGTAAATGCCCTTCCAAATACAATTGAATTCCTAGAATTCTGTAAGCAAAAAAATATCCGTTGCTTTATTCTGAGCACGGTTAAAGCTGAGTACTTTCTAACCCAAGCAAAGAACACAAAAATGGAAATGTTTTTTGAAAAAACTTATCTTGGAATTTGGGACAAAAGAGAGAAAATAAGGGACATCCTAACTGATAATAATTTATCACAAGAAGAAACAATATATGTTGGTGATATGCAGCATGATGTAGATACAGCGCATCATGGCGGCATACATTCATGTGCCCTTCTCACTGGCTACAACACTTTTGATCAACTAAAAAAAAGCAAGCCAACACTTATCACTGAGGATCTTTCTGGCCTCAAGAATGTACTCGAAACCAATCAAATGAGCATCACTACAGGCAACTCACAACAAGCCCTGCCCGCCCCCATTGCCACAGTAGGCGCACTTATTTACAACTCACAAAACCAAATCCTCATGATCAAAACTGATAAGTGGTCAGGCAAATGGGGTATTCCTGGCGGGAAGATAGAATACGGAGAGGCGTCTGAATCCGCACTACGCCGAGAAATAGCTGAAGAAACAAATCTGACCATTTCGAATATCAAATTCGTTTTATCCCAAGACTCTATTCAGTCCGATGAATTTTTCAAACCCGCTCATTTCATTTTATTAAATTACACTTGCACCACCACAGAAGAATCAAATATTGAATTAAATGAGGAAGCTCAGGAATATTGCTGGACCAACGAAAAAGAAGCTCTGCAATTAGAGCTTAATAAACCAACAAGGGTTTTAATCGAAACCATACTATCTCAAGAGGCCATATCCGCTCATGAATGACAAAATAACCATTGAAGACTTGGAAGTTAGATTTCATGTAGGTGTTCCAGATGAAGAAAGAACTGAAGCCCAAAAACTTCTAATCACAATTGAAATATTTAAAGAATTAAGTTCAAGCGCGAAAAATGACGACCTGAGCAATACCATTGATTATTTTTCAGTCACCCAAGAAATAAAAGCACTAGGAGAGAATCAAAGCTGGAAACTAATCGAGACTTTAGCAAGCGATATCTGCGAACTTGTAATTAGCAACTTCAAAGCAGAATCAGTTCGGGTTATTGTGAAAAAGTTCATTCTCCCGGATACTCGATGGGTAAGCGTAGACATAACCCGAAAAATCTAGTGTTGATTTATAGTCACAATTTCAAGGATAACCCCTGCGTCATCAGTGGCAGCCAACATAATTCCCAATGAGAAATAGATTCCTTACTATTTTTTTACTCTGCTTATTGACTCTTCAAAAGAATGTCCTAGTCGCACAATCGACCGACGTTAAATATTTGGAGCTAGGCGAGAAAAAAGCACCTTCCATTACAAAAATATTAACTTGGGACTCTTTAGGTAAGAGGCATCAATCAAGATCAGATGAGTTAGATATCAAATTTACATTTCATTTCTTAAATAAAACAAAAAAGGAAATTCTTATTAAACGTGCCTTTACATCTTGCGGATGCACTGTTGCAAAATTACCTGCAACTCCATGGGTTATAAAACCAGGAGTAAAAGGCAGTATCCCTATCACTATGGATGTTAGAGGAAAAAACGGCGTGATAGAAAAACAAACAACCATCATAACCGATCTAGGCGACGTGATTCTAACAACCAAGGTTGCCATAGGAGCTGTTAAGAGCAGCAATAAGCCTCGCAAACGATCAAAAGCGGAACGTGCTGAAAACCTAAAACTAGCAGCACAAAACAGACAGGCAATATTTCAAAATAACTGTGTTGAATGCCATGTAGAACCCACAAAAGGCAAACGAGGCCGACAGCTATATGCAACCGCTTGCGGAATCTGTCATGACGCAACAAATAGGGCATCGTTCGTTACAGAACTACGCGCTATATCTAAAGGTAAAAACCAAGCATATTGGGAAGAATGGATCAAAGACAGCAAGCCGGGGACACTCATGCCGGCCTTCGCCAAAAAGCATGGAGGACCACTTGACGACTCACAAATCAGATCACTAGTTGCCTACTTGATTCGCGTTTTTCCACGCGAGCTTAAAACAAAACAAGTTATCGCAGACTCTCTGAAAGCAAAGGACACCCCACTCAAATGAGCGGCATCTTTATTACATTTGAAGGCATTGAAGGATGCGGGAAAACAACCCAAATAAAACGACTAGCAAATCGCTTGGATGAACTTAAACATGATATAACCTTAATAAGAGAGCCTGGCGGTACTGATATCGGAGAAGCAATACGTGAAATTGTTAAACACCCCCCAAAAGGCGCTCCAATTTCTGCATATACTGAACTACTACTTATGAACGCTAGCAGGGCACAATTAATCCAACAAATAATCCAACCTGCCCTAGCAAAAGGGTGCACAGTTCTGTGTGATCGGTTCTACGATTCTACTTTGGCCTACCAAGGTTATGGCCGCCAACTCGACTTGAATAAAGTCCATAAAGCCATCGAATTAGCAATAGAAAACACCAAACCTGATCTAACACTTTTATTGGATATACCGTTAGAAGTTAGTACTAAACGCGTAATGGACCGCCAACTTAAATCCAATGAAACCAATGATCAATTTGACCGGTCTGGTGAATTATTTTTCAAACGAGTGCTGGACGGATTCAAAACTCTAGCTAAGGCTGAGCCCGATCGTTTTCGAGTTATAAACGCCAATCAAACACCGGATGATGTCAGCAACGAAATATGGCAAGTAGTCAAAGAGAAGATTTAAACTAAAAATGGAAAACAAACTTAGCTCACAAGAACGTCGCAAAGCTTATTGGCGATCAAATTTACGGATACTAGCAGCCCTCATGTCTGTCTGGTTTATTGTCTCATATGGATGCGGAATTCTTTTCGTAGATACATTAAACAAAATTTCGATTGGGGGAGCAAAACTTGGCTTCTGGATGGCGCAACAGGGATCAATTTATGTCTTCGTGATTCTAATATTTGTTTACGTATGGTTGATGAACAAGCTCGATCGAAAACACAAATTCAACAATTAGATTCATTAAGAGAAAGACACCATTATGGACGTAAAGACCTGGACTTATATCATCGTTGGATTTTCTTTTGCACTCTATATCGGGATTGCGATTTGGAGCAAGGCAGGATCAACAAAGGAATTTTATGTCGCCGGAGGCAATGTAAGCCCTATTGCGAACGGCATGGCTACTGCAGCAGACTGGATGAGCGCTGCATCCTTCATTTCGATGGCAGGACTGATTGCCTTCGCAGGATATGGAGGCTCAGTCTTCCTGATGGGATGGACTGGAGGTTACGTATTGCTCGCCTTGATGCTGGCTCCATATATGCGTAAGTACGGGAAATTTACTGTCCCTGAATTTATTGGTGAAAGGTTCTACTCAAAAACGGCCCGAATTGTTGCCGTCATTTGCCTAATAATCGTTTCTGTAACCTACGTCATTGGCCAAATGAAAGGTGTCGGAGTAGCTTTTTCTCGGTTTCTTGAAACTGAATACGAAACAGGACTATACGTAGGAATGGGAATTGTTTTCTTTTATGCCGTGCTAGGGGGAATGAAAGGCATTACATACACTCAGATTGTCCAGTATGTCGTTCTGATTTTCGCCTATACTGTACCAGCTATATTTATATCACTTGAGCTGACCGGCAACCCAATCCCTCAACTTGGCCTTATAGGCAACGCAGACGACGGCACCCCTCTTCTTCAAAAACTGGACAACATCATCACCGACCTTGGCTTCGGGAAGTACACTACAAGTGTAATGGGCAGTAAATTGAACATGTTCGCCTATACATTATCATTGATGATTGGGACTGCTGGCTTACCGCACGTGATTATACGTTTTTTTACCGTCCCCAAGGTTAGTGATGCACGCCTATCTGCAGGATGGGCGCTTGTATTTATTGCAATACTATACACCACTGCACCTGCAGTAGCTGCAATGGCAAGACTAAACCTAACAGAAGCAGTAAACAACCGCCCTTATGCGGAAATCCTTAATAAAGAAAAACTTGAATCGAACAAAAAGTATAAATGGATTTCACAGTGGGAAGACACAGGCTTGCTCGCATGGATTGATAAGAACAATGATCAGAAAATCCAATACTCTCTTGGAACCGCATTCGAAGGCCCACCAAATTTCAAAGAAAATATTATAAACGACAAAGTAATAGCAGAACGCAACCCTAATGTCGGAAATAGAATTATTAGCAATAAGCCTACGAACAATGACAACGAGCTATATGTAGATAAGGATATTATTGTCCTTGCTAACCCCGAAATCGCCAAACTTCCAGGATGGGTAATCGCCTTAGTTGTAGCGGGGGGATTGGCGGCAGCGCTTTCAACAGCAGCTGGATTACTTCTAGCAATTTCATCTGCTATATCGCACGACCTTTTGAAGGGAATAATTAAACCCAGTATATCTGAAAAACAGGAACTGAATGCCAGTCGTTTAGCAATGGTTGGAGCAATTTTAGTTGCAGGGTACTTCGGCTTAAACCCTCCAGACTTTGCCGCTGGCACCGTCGCTATCGCCTTTGGATTAGCAGCATCATCAATTTTCCCAGTATTAATGATGGGGATTTTCTCAAAAAAAATGAATCGCCAAGGCGCAATCGCCGGAATGATTGCCGGAATGGGAATAACTTTACTTTATGTCTTTCAACATAAAGGCGTTCTCTTTATCTCCAGTACCAGTTTTTTGGGCAATATGGAACCAAACTGGTTTCTTGGTATAACCCCGAATGCATTCGGTGCAATAGGAGCTCTCGTCAATTTTGCAGTAGCTTTCGCAGTGTCGAAAACCTCAGATGAAGCACCTAAGGAGATTCAGGACTTGGTGGAAAACATAAGGATTCCAAGTGAAGATTAAACCATTCATCAACCACCAATCAATTCACGAAGCTGACTGACTGGTACACAATTTTTAAACACCATCTGTAGATTCTTTTGCACTCCATCCTTCTCAGTGTAATAAAGCGACTCAGTACTTGCCGCAATACCTACAACTTGCCCTGAATCATCCAATACTGGCGCACCGCTTGAACCTTTCCCAAAATCAGCGGTGATTGCCATTGCTGAAACAGCTTTACGATTCCGTTGCGTAATAAAATACCTTGCGACCCTCCCTTCACTCAATGTGTAAAACTTTTGGTTAGGATGACTAATTAAATCAACTTTTGCACCAACAGGCGCCGCTTGACCAAGAGAAATTGGTTTTAACCCTGTTTTAGGCACACGTAAAACAGCCAAGTCAAATCGCTCACTTGCCGCCACAACATCTTCAACCATAAAAAACCTCCCATCAAATAATCTCACAACCAAACCATCTCTATCTGGTTGATCAACTACATGATAGTTAGTTACTAACAAATCTTCTGCAATAAAGAAGCCACTAGCTGGTGCCACATGCCAACGAGGACAACGCTTACACTTATAAACCCCACCGACAACTGCTATTGCCTTCTGAGCCTCTCCGGGAGTAGATAAATTGGGTTTAGGTAAATTCAATTTTATTTTCGGCTCAGTTTTAAGCTTAGCTATAAGCGTTTTCATCCCAACAACAGAATCTGAATCCATCATCGTTGTCGCTCTAGCAGTCATTTGACCAACTATCGCACGATCATTGATAACCGCAGGCACATTCTCGTTTGATTTAGGAGATATTGCTGAGGGAGTTACTGTACATCCTGCTAAAAATGCTCCTAGAGCAGCCAGAATAAAACAGTTTATTAAATTAACCTTCACACGGTCACCCTAGTACAATTACAGCTTGGCAGCGAGCGATTCGTTACATCAAATGAGCGCGATGGCCCCACCAAATCCAATTAAGAGAACCAAAACAGGTTCCACTCTTAAACTAATAGTACAGCCCGGATCATCAAGAGATACTATTGATCGCATTAATGAAAACGGACAATTAAAAGTAAGAATAAAGGCCACTCTAGTAGACTTCGAAGCAAATAAAACAACAATAAGATTCATCGCAAAAACCCTTGGTATTCCCCATCGAAATATTAAGCTTATTCACGGAGCAAAAAGTCGAAATAAAATCGTAAATATAGACGGCGTTAATCCTGAAGCAGCAGCTCTCAAAACTTGGAATACGATAATAATTTGAAAAAAGAATGGAAAATCTGGATTGATACTGGAGGCACATTTACAGATTGCATCTCCCAATCACCAACCGGACAAACTACACGGCACAAAGTCTTATCGAGCAGCTGTTTAAGAGGCACACTGATCGCAATTAACTCCCCCACCGAAATCGAGTTTAGACTTAATCAACCAATTCCACCTCAATTTACATTAGGGCAATCAATAAGAGTGCTAGGAGAAAATGAAGGGCTATTAAAAATCACCAATCAACCTACTTCAAATATTTTACACATATCTGAACCGCTCAATAAAAAAACAACTATAGGACAATCAATCGAGATTAAATTTGACCTAGAGGCACCTATACTTGCTGCATATTTATCTACTTGTACTCTCCCTAATAAACCACTGCCACCACTAAGCATGCATCTCGCGACAACACGCGGCACTAATGCTCTTTTAGAAAAAAAAGGTGCAAATGTTACATTATTCATCACAAAAGGCTTCGAGGACTTACTTGTAATTGGTGACCAAAAACGCATGAATCTATTTGACATAAACGCAAGAAAATCCACCCCAATTACTTCAAAGGTATTTAGCATAACTGAACGAATGGACGCTACAGGCAAACCCATATCTAAAATCGAACTGCCCCAGATAAGCCCTCCTAATCATAAAAACCAGGCAGCTGCTATTGCTTTCCTAAACAGCCATACCAACCCAGAACACGAACAAAAATTACGCAAACATCTTTTTAAATCTGGATGGCGTCATATTTCCACTTCTAGCGATCTAGCCCCAGTCATAAAAATCCTACCGCGCACAGAGACAGCCGTAGTCGACGCCTACCTTACACCACTAATGTCAGACTACTTAGATGGGGTGAGTAGACATATTAAAAAAGGAAAACTTCATGTAATGACCAGCGCCGGAGGTCTCGTTTCCTGTAATGACTACAGGGCTAAAGACAGCCTTTTGAGCGGTCCAGCAGGCGGTGTCGTTGGGGCAGCATTTATCGGAAATCAAGCTGGAATCAATAAAATTATCGGATTTGACATGGGCGGAACTAGCACTGATGTATGCAGATTTGACGGTAAATATAATTATAAATTTGAACATCAAATTGGAAACGCAAGAGTAGTCACTCCAGTATTAAATATTGAAACCGTAGCAGCTGGAGGCGGCTCTATCTGCGACTTCAATGGGGAAGAATTATCCGTAGGCCCAGAGAGCGCGGGAGCAGCACCAGGACCTGCCTGCTATGGTGGCGGCGGCCCATTAACTATTACCGATATAAACCTACTACTTAACCGACTTGATCCAAAGGAGCTTGGCATTCCAATAGACATCAAAGCAGCACAAGAGGCACTAGATAAGATTAAAACAACCATCCCTGAGAAGCTATCAGACAAAGAACTACTATTAGGGTTTCTAGATATTGCAAACGAACGAATGGCAGATGCAGTTCGTAAGATTTCGATCCAGGAAGGATACGATCCATGCGATTATACATTGGTAGCATTTGGCGGAGCTGGAGGCCAACACGCATGTGCAATTGCAGACAAACTTGGCATCACTTCAATTCTCTGCCCTAGTGACGCTGGATTACTTAGTGCACGCGGATTACGCGAAGCTGTTATAGAACGATTTGCAGAACAACAAATACTTAAACCTCTCAATAATATTGAAAAAAAACTATCAGAAATAATTAAAAATTTAGAACACAATGCACTTTCACAACTGCTTGCAGAAGGCTTTAAGAACCACGAAATTTTTGTGAGAAGAGCATTAATCTCATTAAGGCACCAGGGACAAGAATCCACTGAAGAAATCGAGTATAATCCTAGGATTGATATAGCTAATTCATTTAAAGACAGGCACAAAAATTTATTTGGCTATTGGCCTAACAACAAAATTATAGAAGTTGTTTCAGTACGGATTATCGCATCGACATACCCATCGAAAACTAAACAGGAAAAATTCAAAAATCAAAACAGATCAACACCACAAGAAGGAATTATTTCGAGAAATAAACTAAGAGACGAATCACAAATTAATGGCCCTTCCCTAGTCCAAGATATTTTTTGCACAGTCAATATCGATCAAAATTGGACTGGCACTGTCGGATCCAAGGGAACCATTAAACTAAAAAAATCTAGCATCAGCCAACACACTAAAAACTTTAAACAAAGCCCATTGGTTGAGCGGGAGTTATTTACAAGTAGGCTTAACTCGATAGTTGAAGACATGGGGCAATTACTTAAACGCACGGCCGTTTCTACCAACATAAAGGAACGTCTTGATTTCTCCTGTGCCCTACTAGATTTGAATGGGCAATTGGTTGCAAATGCACCTCACATACCCGTTCATCTCGGAGCTCTTGGGTTATGCGTAAGGTCCGTGACATCAAAGAAAAAGATCGGACCAGGAGATATGATCATAACAAATCATCCCGGCTACGGCGGGTCACATTTACCAGATATAACAGTGATAAGCCCTGTGTTTGACGATAAGGATGTTCTACTTGGTTACATTGCTAACCGCGCTCACCATGCTGAACTCGGCGGAATCAGCCCGGGGTCCATGCCACCTCTTGCCAAATCTCTTGCAGAGGAAGGAGTCGTAATCCCACCCACATTCCTATATCAGGCCGACAGACACCAATTTGATAAAATTGAAAAAATCTTAAATAGCGCTCAATGGCCTACTCGTTGTATCGAAGATAATTTAGCAGACATAAAAGCTCAGGTTGCAGCAAACTTTCTTGGAGCTAAAACACTTAAAAAAATGGCTTTGGACCACGGAACAAAGAAGATCATTGATCAAATCAAGAAGCTTCGATCGCGTGCATCAAACGCTATGATTAGGCGCATTAAATCACTGAACCCGGGAAAATACATTGCCAAGGAAAAACTAGACGACGGTACCGAGTTGATTGCTAGAATTGATATAGAGAAAGATAAAATTAAAATTGATTTTAACGGAACCAGCCCGCCACATACTGGTAATTTTAATGCAACCCCAGCAATAGTTCAGAGTGCAATCATTTATGTTCTACGCCTTCTAGTTAATGAATCAATTCCACTTAATGAAGGTTTACTTGATTGCACCGAAATAGATTTGCCTCATTGCCTTTTAAATCCCCATTTTCCCATAGATCCAAACGAAGCTCCGCCCGTTGTTGGAGGCAATGTTGAAACCAGCCAAAAACTAGTTAATCTACTACTAAAACCATTTGCCATCGTTGCAGCTAGCCAAGGGACTATGAATAATCTTATCTTTGGCAATGAAAGATGCAGTTACTACGAAACTATCTGCGGTGGAACCGGAGCCGGACCTCACTTTGACGGAATTGATGCCGCGCACTCTCACATGACAAATACAGCAATAACCGATCCAGAGATCCTTGAATGGCGCTTCCCTGTACGACTTGAGCAATTCTCAATAAGAAAAAAATCTGGAGGCAGAGGACGATTCAAGGGTGGCAACGGTGTAATCCGCGAACTATTTTTCACCGAAGCTGTTTCACTGTCCCTGCTTACTCAAAACCGAAACCAAGGCGCATATGGCCTTAACGGAGGGGAAGAAGGGAGCCCTGGCGAACAATACTTAATTAAAAGGGACGGAAATAAAATTAAACTAAAATCCATCACACAAAAATCTCTAGAGCCAGGAGACCGCCTAATTATAAAAACCCCAGGAGGAGGAGGCTTCGGAATGGCAAAAAACCTTTAATTTATATAATTTCAAGCAACTTCAAAATGCTTAATTCTTTCACTAAGACAGTATGCCTCGAACAACACTTCCATGAACATCGGTTAAGCGAAAGTCACGACCTGCATAACGATAAGTCAGCTTTTCATGATCCATTCCAAGAATATGTAAAATAGTAGCATGGAGATCATGCATGTGTACTTTATTTTTAACTGCAGTATCCCCCAACTCATCTGTCTCTCCGTAAGAAATACCCGGCTGAACACCTGCCCCGGCTAGCCATGTAGTAAAGCCCCGAGGATTGTGATCTCTTCCATCCCCACTTTGAGAAAAAGGCGTACGACCGAACTCACCACCCCACCAAACAAGTGTTTCATCTAAAAGTCCACGATTCTTCAAATCAGCCAACAAACCAGCCACCGGCTTGTCTGTGGCTGTTGCGTGGTCCATATGCTTAGGCATGTTGCTATGTTGATCCCAACGAGGATTAGTACTTTCGTCAGCATAGTTAACCTGAATATATCTTACGCCAGACTCTGCCATTCGACGAGCCATTAGACATTGTTTTCCAAAATCGTCAGTGGGCTTCTCCCCGATCCCATAAAGACGCTTTGTAGCTTCACTCTCTCCTGCCAAATCAAAAGACTTCGGAGCATTCATCTGCATACGCCATGCTAATTCAAACGACTCAACAACTGCATCAAGTTGGTCATCCTTTGCCCTTTCTGCTAAATGAACAGAATTCAAATCCTGAAGCAAATTAAACCGGCGCTCTTGCTCAGCGCGAGACACCACAGTGTTCTCTACATTGCGCAATCTGGCTTTACTAGCTGGCTGGCCTGCCTTACCAATCGCAGTTCCCTGATAAATTGATGGTAAGAAAGCATTCGAATAATTACGAGGTCCACCTTTCGAACTGGAAGGCTGTAGCGTTACAAATGCAGGAAGATTTTGATTTTCCGCACCTAAGCCATAGGTAACCCAACTCCCAACAGATGGCCGAATTAAATTTGTAGCACCAGTATGAAGAAATAAAGTGGATGGTCCATGTGCAACACCTTCGGTATGCATCGACTTAATAAAACAAAGATCATCTACCATTTGAGCAGTATAAGGGAACAAATCAGATACATGCTGGCCACATTGTCCATATCGCTTAAAATCCCATAACGGCTTCATAAGCTTACGTTTACTTTTTTTACCAAAAGTACCGAAACGAACCCCTGTAAAATCATAATCTTTATCGTGATTACGAATTAGATCTGGCTTATAATCATATGAATCGACATGACTAGGCCCTCCCGCCATGAAAATAAAAATCACACGCTTAGCCTTTGCTGGGAACATTGGGCGGCGCTGGTAAAGTAAGTTTGATGAGGCATTGGCAGTCTGTTGACATAATCCAGTTAAAGCCAACGAACCAAATCCGCAAGCCGCCGATCTTAACATAGCTCTACGAGAAATATTAGCGTTCATATTATAGCCTTTATTTTCGGTGTTTTTCTTAAATAAAGAAATTCAATCACACTTTTCAAGCCCACCTGCATTACCTTTATACTCAGCCAAGGAATCTGACTCGATATTGGTGCAAACCAATCTTTTACCTTCGAGAATATTAAAAATGACCCACTAGAGCTCATTTAGAGGTATTAAAACAAAGGAAAAGTACCTATAATCCAGCTCGGTATAAAGTCTGTTTTTGGTGTGTAATTCCCTATAAATCGTTAGATGACTTGCTCTTATAGTCACAGACTAGAATAAAACAAACAAACTATTACATATTAAACTCGACTGACTTGCTTCTGATAAGGGTTTTTTTTAATTTAGCTGTGTTCATCCCCAAGCAATATGGCTCTCATTAAATGCTACGAATGCAGTAAAAAAGTCTCTGATGCAGCAGCAATCTGCCCTAGTTGTGGTGCACCAAAGAAAAGGAAGACTTATATCCCTGTTCTTGCTTGCCCACTGTGCGATGGAAGCATGGAAAAGATTTCAAGTGTTGAAGATATTGCAAAGAAACTTAGATGTCGTAAGTGCGGCCATTTAGCATGAGGGAAGCATTCCATGAACTAAGTGCGAAAGCGGAAGCACTGTAACCCAAATCTCCCTTCTAAATCAAAACGGGTTATCATGAATTATACTAGGTCAAAAACTACATATCACCTAGTGATGAACTCTCAGAGTAACTTCAAACCTAAATTCATTAAATATTCAGATTTCAACATATTAAAGTTAACAATACCAATACCTGAATTTAATTGGTTTATGTATCAACAGATAGGTTCCAATTACCGCTGGGGAGGACGACAGGAATGGAGGAAAGAAGAATGGAGAGAACATGCAACCGGAAGCAACATTCAAACTTGGGGAGCATACATCGCAGGATCACCTATAGGATACTACGAAATCGAGTTAACAACTGACTCGATTTCCCGGATACATTGCATCGGGTTGATTGAAAGTTTCATCGGAAAAGGGCTAGGAGGACACTTGCTATCACATGCAGTTGATCAGTCATGGAAAACCGGAGCCAAGAAAGTAATACTTAACACCTGTTCACATGATCATCCTCATGCTCTTTCGAATTATTTAAACAGAGGGTTCTCCTTACAAGATAAATCTAAAAGCCCAGCTAATCCAAAATGGAAAAGTAATTTATCTGACTTCACTTACTCATAATATGACTTAAATCACGCTGCGCTAATTCCCTCCAACCAAATAAAAAGCCCACAGAACGAATCTGTGGGCCAAAAATTTTGTTAGTCTGATCGACTAAAAATTAAGTAGGGAATTGATCCTGTGGCTTAGCTTCATCACAGGATGATCCACATTCCGGTTTGGCTTCAGATGAACAAGCTGGTTTTGCATCAGTATCAGAGCAAGCCCCACCCTCACACTCTTCAATTCCGATTAGACTACGAAGTTCTTTTCCAGTCTCAGTGTCAGAAGTGATAGCAACATAACCACCAGCAGCTACCGAAACTACAGCAAAAGCTGATAACGCAATAAGCAATTTCATAGGCAAAAAATTAACATCTGGCAATTTACTGGCAAGCCCAAATGCTTCTTTAGAACTTCTTCAGGCTAAATTAGCCACCGGCAAAGACTGGTTTAAAACCTGCTTCAAGGAGAATACGCTTCACTTTTTCACGATTGTCTCCCTGAATTTCGATATTACCATCTTTTACCGTCCCACCCACACTACAGGCTTTTTGCATTTTTTTGGCGAGCTCTTTTTTCTCTAGAAGTTCAATTGGAGGGAAATTGGTAATAACCGTTACAGACTTGCCCCCCCGATGCGCGGTTTGGCGAATAATATCCACACGCCCCCTATTACTGTTCATTTTCTCTCGCTTAGAGGACAACTCATAGTCACTAGGACTCTCAGGCCCTGAAGGCAATCCATTCAACTCTAATTTCTCAAACGGATTCTGTGTAAGACTCTCGCCTTCACCCGTTGATATTCGTTGCTTCTTTCGGCTCATCTTTTTTTGAAGGAATGACTGTCAATCAAGATACCGAAACTGAACGCTAGAAATTATTGAATGAATCAAGGAACTCCAATCATGACTTTTCTTAAAAGGTTTTTTATTCAAAACAAATTTCATAGCTACTTCAAATTCAGAAGGACTCGGCTCTCTACCGAGTGTTAATAGGTATGCAAAACGAATTCGCTCTATATCTGTTTCTGCTATTCTCTTTATACGCTCACCAGCTACATTCGCTTCACTGTTAACAAAAGGGCTATTAAGTAAATATAAAGCCTGAGTCGGCAAGGTAGTCTCATTACGACGGCCAGTTACAACATTTGGATTAGCAACATCAAATGTCTCAAAAATCTCCATCAGCGTATTTCTGAACGAAGGCACATAAACACTTCGTCGAACAGTATCGTACTCATAACCAAAATCGTACTGTGAGAACTTGCGAATCGTGTAACCACCTTGCTGCATACTCAAACGGCCGCTCACTGTAAGAATAGAGTCACGGATGGCTTCAGCAGTTAGCCGCTTGCGATTGGCGCGCCAAATCAAACGATTTTCAGGATCGATATCTTGCCCGAAGCCCTTCTCAAAAGATGACAAGCGGTAAGCACGAGAAAGTACAATGCGTCTAATAATAGATTTTACAGACCAATTATCTTTAGCAAACTGCCAAGCCAACCAATCAAGTAGCTCAGGATGACTTGGCATATCGCCCATAATACCAAAGTTATCAGTAGTACGAACCAGCCCTTGCCCAATAAGATGATGCCAAACACGATTCACCATCACTCGTCGAGTCAATGGATTCGCCTCACTAGCTATCCA
>JASLKL010000180.1 GCA_030747605.1 Verrucomicrobiota bacterium
GAACCGCAAACGAAACAGAAGGAGTCGGCACTGGTGAATTTGCCAATATAACTTCAAAATTATTACCAGCAAACACCTCTGCAACTCGTTCGGCAAATTGATCAGCAAGAAAACGACGATCGTACCCAACAACTACTTTCTTGAATACATTTCTGGGACGACTTCTATTCCAATAATCCGCAGTGGCTTGAGTAACAATTGCAACATTCTCAAAAGTAAAGCCCTCTGCAATAACAGCTCTCCATCCATCGGTCCCAAAACTGATATTATTAGTGCTCATTTGCAATAGCCATCACTTACCTGAGTGGTGACCTTATGCATATTCTTCACTGCCCGAGCAAGACTTCGCTGTCCAAACAAGGCAGAGCCAGCAACAAATGTATTCGCACCGGCGCGCGCACACTCTGCAGCTGTCTTTAAATTAACGCCTCCATCAACTTCAATACGAAAGTCCAACCCCATCTCTTCCCTCCATTGGTATACCTGCTGTATTTTTGGAACACATTCTTCAATGAATGATTGACCGCCAAAACCAGGGTTAACTGTCATAACAAGCAACAAATCAACCTTCTCCAAAAATGGTTTCACTTTATCAATTGCCGTCGGCGGATTGATCGCTAATCCAACCTGCTTATTAAGAGATCGAATTTTCCATAGCAAGGATGATACTTGATCATCCAGCTCTACGTGAACGGTGATTAGGTCAGATCCTGCATTTGCAAATGGTTCTAGTAATATTTCTGGCTTTGAGCACATTAGATGCGTATCAAAAAACAAATCAGTATGTGGCCGAGCATTTGCCACAATTTGAGGACCGAAAGTTAAATTCGGAACAAAATGGCCATCCATCACATCAAGATGAACCCAATTAGCAACGGTTTTTTCAACCCGCTTAAGTTCGCGGCCAAATTTACTGAAATCCCCCGCCAGAATAGAAGGCGCAATAACCATGCAAAGACAACCTACGAAGTGACCGGCAAAGCGGCAAGTTTGTTAAGTCACTAATTTCGACATAACCCGAGCCATCTCAATAGCCGTTTGGGCGGCCTCAAGACCTCGATTCCGGCTTTCATCCAAACATCGCTTCCTAGCCTGCTCCATGCTTTCCAGTAACAAAACCTCATGAATCACAGGCAAAACATGATCAACTTGAAGCTGCATCAATGCATTAGTCACAGCCTTCCCTATATGCTCTGCATGAGCAGTCTCACCGCGAAGAATCACACCTAGGCAAACAATTGCATCAACAGGTTTATCAAGTCGCAGCGCCAACGCTGAAGCAACGGCAGGAATTTCGAATGCACCTGGCACTCGAACAACTTCAACACTAGCCTTTGATTTGGATAATTCCCCTTTTGCTGCACGCAACATAGAGTTTACATATCTGGAGTTATAACGTGATGCCACAATCGCAATACGATAACCCGCAGCAGTCTTAAAATTGTTTTTAACTGTTTTTTTTAGCATAATTTAATCAACTAAAAACGTCCCAGTCGAAGCAGACACCTTAACTTTTTTTGGCAGTGCTTTAGGATCAAACCTTAACACAAGAGAATGTTTTCCAGCGGAAAGCTTGCTATTAATAATATTAGAATTTTCCACCACCTTACCATCAATCCATAACTTAGCAGACTCAGCACCTTGAATCTGTAATGAAACCTGGCCTGCCTTAGCAATCTCAAACTCTGCACCTGCGTAAACGCCGATTACACCAACCCACCGCCCAGCACTGGCTCCTTGCTTTAGCATATCATCCGTAAGTGTACCATCGACAAGCGAGTTAACCTTTCCCCATCGCTTATAATTGATCCCACCATCAGCTATTCGGTTGTCATCAAATTGCTGGTCTCTATGATTTGCTGCACGCAATCGCCAGACACGGGCTACGTTGCCCTTAGAAGCATCAAAAGGACCAGCTTTACCTAACCGACTCAAAAAACTGAATAGATCTATTTGATCCTGCTTGGCCAAGCGATCAATTAAGCCTGACGGCATAAGAGAATTACCTTGAGTCTGCTTTCGGATATTTGCCTTCGGAACTGTTGCACGCTGATTTGCAACATCTCGAAGGAATATTTCATTTTCATTCTGGTTCTCAAGCATCCCAAATAAAACCTGATTATCTTTAGTTTCAACCACTACTGAGTGATAGCCTTCCTTAATTTTTCGATTAGGATAATAGATAGACTCCACAAGATAATCAAGTGGAGCACTCGCTCCAATAGATGTTAAATCGGGTCCAACCTTACCGCCTGCCCCACCTATTGCATGACAACTAACACAACCTAATTCAAGTTTACGGTAAACCAATTCCCCTCGAACTGGATCTCCACTTTTATTAACAGCTTTAGTTAAAGCAATGATTTCATTTTTAGATAATGTAATATCCTCATCCTTCAATCCAGCGCTCCGAGGTAAAGCAAGTGATAAAGTTTGCATATTTCGCCCCCCCTCACGGATAGCACGTAATCCAGCTTTTGCTGAATCCTGAGAAAAACCGGCTTCAGGAAGCGCTTTAACAATAGCTGAATCAGCGTTCTTCACGCTCAATAAAGATCTCCATAAAACTAACGCTTCTTGCTCACTTCTTAACTCATTGAGGACCTTAACAGCAAGAGGTGCGGCTTGCATTAAATCCAAGGTAGCAAAAGCTGCAACAGCCAAGCTTCGTGTTTTAGATTGAGAACTTTGAGAAAGCAAACGAAGCGCCTCCATTGCTTTACCCCCTCCAATCTCACGAATTGCATTAATAGACGCTTGCCGAACATTAGGTTCTAAATCTTGTTGTCCAGCCAAGTTAGCCAATTCTTTAAAGTTCACACCCAAGCCCTTCCAAGTGCCAGCTAGATTCAAAGCAGCAATCTGAACCTGTGCATTATCACTAGAGAAATAATTAGCGATAGTGGACTTATCAACATTGGGCCGAATATTACGATTCCGCGAAGCGTGGCTCATCGAATTCATTACCCTAGATTGGCCATCTTGAGAATACTCTCCTCCGGTTAATTGGCCGTACAGTTGCTCCAGCTCTAAAATCGTTCCAGCTCTACCTATGATCTCAATCCATGAACCATCTTCTGGAATTTTTTTACCTTTTAAAAACACACCAAGCACTTCACTAGCTTTCGATGCATCAACAGTTTTTAAGGCGAACTCCAGCTGTTCTTCGTTTCCATCGGCTAGCCATTCTCCACGGCGAACCATATCAAGCCAAGGCTCTTCGATTTCATTCATACTTAGCCAAGCTGCATATTCTAGGTAGTTATCAGTAGGCCTATCAAAAACACTCAGCGCAGCTTTAACAACCTGCTTCGACTTAACTTTTTTACTAGTAATTGACCGAAGTGCAGCCAGACGCACTCTAGGATGCTCGTCAGACACTCGCTTTGCCAACCGATCCTCAACATCATTAATTCTAGAGTGCCACTCATTAAGCACTTGAACAGCAGCAGTTCGCACTCGACCGTCTTTAGCCTCAAGAAGCTGATTCAATAGAGACTTATTTACAACGTCCAAAGATTGGTAAATCCACAACCCTTCCAAAAGTATTTGATCTTCACTTTGTTTTGCTATCCATTTTTCTAACACAGGTAAAACAACCACCTCACCTTTCTCCTTTAAAATTCGGCGAGCTTTTTCACGTTGAAAACCATTGGGGGATTTAAGCTTATCCAAGAGCGCCTCAACACTAAGCTTCGTCAGATCAATCTTATTAACTTTTGGCCTGTCCTTATAACTCAATCGCCAAATACGACCGTGCACATGATCCCTCCTTTTATCACGAAAATCTACTTCGCCGTGTTGAATGATTGGATTTGACCAATCAGCAATATACAACGCACCATCTGGCCCCATTTTTACATCTATCGGACGAAAAGTTACACTAGACGAACGCAATACATCAGGCATCTCTTGAGTAACATATGTTGAACCCTTCTCGCTAATATCAAAACGAACAATACGATGCGCCCGAAAATCACAAGTGATAGCATCTCCTTGCCAATCATCAGGGAAATGCTCACTACGGACCAATTCTAAGCCACAGAATTTCGGATACCGCCCAGGACTAACACTATCAAGCAATTTAGGCGCACGAGCATAAGTGAAATACATTGCACCTGGAACTCCATAACTCAAACCCTGGCCTCCCGCACCATCAGTAACAAATGACTGTCCATATGCATCATAGTGATGTCCCCATGGATTACAAAACCCGCGAAGAAAAATTTCAGCTTTCAATGTTTCCGGCCTCAAACGCCATACACCACCACTCTCTAAACGATGAACCCCATGAGGCGTCTCCATGTGTGTCCGAATATATATTGACTGGTTAAAATATAACCGCCCATCAAAACCCCACCTAAGAGAATGTAATATATGATGCGTGTCTTCGGTTCCAAAGCCTGCGGCAATAACACGACTCTCATCCGCCTTACCGTCACCATCATTATCTTTAAGATGCAACAATTCAGTGCTTTGCCCAACGTAAACACCATCATCACCAGGCTCAATGCCTGTAGGAATCAATAGATTATCTGCAAAGATTGTTG
>JASLKL010000181.1 GCA_030747605.1 Verrucomicrobiota bacterium
CCTTGGGAAATTTTGATCTGTAACTCGTCAGCGTTGGTTAGGTACCAAATAGTCACACCGAAACGCCCCGAAGCAATCTGCTTGATAGCAGAGCGTTTAGAATCACCGTTGGGCAGCGGGTTGAATCGCTCTGGATCCTCCCCCCCCTCGCCGGTATTACTCTTCCCTCCAAGACGATTCATAGCGATAGCCAACCCTTCGTGCGCATCCGCCGAAATCGAACCAAAACTCATCGCTCCAGTACAAAAGCGCTTCACGATTTCACTGGCTGATTCAACCTCATCAACCGAGATAGACCCACCGTTCACGTCATTCTTAAATTCCATTAACCCTCGCAGCGCACAACGCGCCTTGGCATCATCATTTATGTGGTCGGAAAATTGCCTATAAGAATCAAAACTATTAGTACGTGCAGCTACTTGAAGTGCAGCGATAGAATTCGGATTCCACATGTGCTTTTCACCATCAGCACGCCAGTGGAATTCGCCCGGGTTTGGTAGCGTTTCCATCTTGTCCTCATCTCGTGAAGGGAAACCCAGTAAATGACGCCTAAGCATTTCTTCCGCTAGCACATCGAGATTCACACCCTGCACACGGCTGGCCGTTCCAACAAAACTTAAATCAATCACCTCATCCTGAAGACCAATGGCTTCAAAGATTTGCGCACCCTTGTAAGAGTGAAGCGTTGAGATACCCATCTTAGCCATGACTTTGAGCATCCCCTTTGCAACACCTTTACGGTAGGCAGCTACGAGCGAAGCGTCATCAATGAATTCATCTGGATTACACAAACCTTCGCGGCGTGACTTCCACAAAGCCTCGAAAGCCATATAAGGATTAATAGCGTCCGCGCCATAACCAACAAGCAGACAGTGATGATGCACCTCTCGAGCTTCACCGGTTTCTATTACAAGACCAATCTGTGTACGAAGAGCGTTCTTCACAAGATAATGATGAACAGCACCAGTAGCCATTAACGCACTAACAGGCACACGGTCAGAAGACACGGCACGATCGCTCAGGATGGCAAGGCTATAGCCATCCTTTATCGCCTGCTCGGCCTCAGAACAAATGCGCCCCAACGTCTTACGAACTCCAGCTATTCCGTCTTCCTTAGGAAAAGTGATGTCGATTTCCTTCGAACGCCAACTGCGATAATCCATACCTTTGAGAGCGTGAAGCTCTTCGTTGGTGAGAATTGGGTGCGGTAAGCGCAAGCGCTGAGCATGCCCCTCAGTGGTCTCAAGCAAATTCTTCTCCGGACCAACGTAACACTCAAGAGACATTATAACCTCCTCTCGAATCGAATCGATCGCAGGATTGGTCACCTGCGCAAAGAGTTGGCGAAAGTAATCGTACAGCATCCGAGGTTTATCACTAAGGCAAGCAAGCGAAGCGTCGTTGCCCATAGAACCAAGCGGATCTCGCTTCTCGTGTACTAACGGAAGCAACATGAACTGCAGCGTCTCAGTGGTGAATCCAAAAGCCTGCATGCGCTGCAGAAGTGTCGACTCATCCAGACCAGGGGCCTCTCCGGCTGCGGCAATGTCATCCAGTTCAATTCGCTGGTTTTTTAGCCATTCACCGTAAGGCCGTTGCGTAGCAAACTCAGACTTAATCTCCTCATCTGGCACGATTCGACCCTGATCAAAATCCACGAGAAACAAACGACCCGGCTGCAGACGTCCCTTTGATCGCACATTGGCAGGGTCAACCGGAATCACGCCCACCTCACTCGCCATAATCACACGATCGTCATGCGTTTCATAATAACGACTGGGCCGCAAACCGTTTCGGTCCAGTACTGCACCAATGTACTTACCATCAGTAAAAGCAATTGAGGCCGGACCATCCCAAGGTTCCATAATACACGAATTAAACTCGTAAAAATCGCGCTTGGTTTGATCCATTTGTTTGTGCTTCTGCCATGCTTCAGGAACCATTAATAGTACAGCCTCCTGAAGTGTTCGACCGCTCATCAGCAGAAACTCCAGAGCATTATCAAAATTGCCAGAATCAGAACACTCCGGCTCCATGATTGGATAGAGTTTCTGCAAGTCATCTCCTAACAGATCACTTTCAAGCGTTCCCTGTCGAGACCGCATAGCATTAACATTACCACGCAGCGTGTTGATTTCACCATTATGACTCATGAACCGAAACGGTTGGGCACGATCCCAACTCGGAAATGTGTTCGTCGAGAAACGCGAATGCACCATAGCCAAGTGTGTGGCGAAATCCGGATTTGCTAAGTCAGCGAAGTACTGCAGCACTTGCTCAGTATTAAGCATCCCTTTATAGATCATCACCTTGGTTGAAAGACTGCAGATATAAAACAGCAATCGCTGTTCTAGAGCTTCATCAAAACGCAACTGATGACTCGCACGTTTGCGAATCACATAAAGCTGCCGTTCGAAATCGTCACCCTCATAACCATCGGCTGCACCAATGAATAGCTGCATAATGCAAGGCTCCGCTGCCCGCGCAGCTGGACCAACATTTGCCTCCTCGGTCCTCACTGGCACTTCTCGCCAACCAAGACACTTTTGCCCCTGTTCGGCAATGATTGCTTCTACAGCTTCAATACACTTTTTGCGCTCGGAATCAATCGTAGGTAGAAACACTAACCCTGCACCGAATTGCCCTTTTTCCGGCAAGCTCACGCCAAGCTCGTCATTGGCCACCTTACGAAGAAAACTCTCCGGCAAACCAACAAGTATACCAGCACCATCACCCGTGTTGGGTTCACAACCGCAACCGCCACGATGCTCCATATTCACAAGCATCTGTAGCGCATCAAGGACGTTCTGATGGCTTGGTTCGCCCTTTAAATTCGCCACAAAACCCACACCACAGCTGTCCTTCTCATTCGCGGGATCGTAGAGACCCTGCTTTTCAGGAAATCCAATTCTTTTTGATTTATTGCTCATTTCAGCAAAAAGCTTGTTGAAGAGACACTAATGCCGGGTCACAGCAACTCAGAGGCTTCCCCCTATTGCCCGAACCCGGCATTCTATACAAACAGCATGACAAAAGTAATACCGTATGCCTCCGCAAAAAAGGCCAGACATTTTTTCATAACACAGAAAGCGGAGCAATATTTTAATTTCTAATACAACATATAAGAATTTCTAATGATGTGAGGTAAAAAATAAAGATCTATTAATAATTAACAATTACTCCACAAGCGTTAAGCATTTAAAATAAGGATAAAAACAAAAGAGAAAGACAGACTGGTAATGATTTAGCTAAATCACTAGCCAAACGCTTTAAATAAGGCTCCGTATTCGAAATCGAATCAGATGTATTAGCTATTTCGGGTACAATAGAAGCCAAATGCCAAAATACATCATTCTTCATTTTTTCAGTCTGACCGAATTCGAGCTGACCAGCTAACCCTATGCAGTGCTTATCCAAACTTCGGCTCATTGATGCAACTTGACCGGTTCCTTTACCCATAAGTGTTTGTGAATCCATCTTACCTTCGGCTGTAATAACAATATCTGAATTAGAAATTTTCGATTCCAAGTTCGTTCTTTCGGCAAATAATTCAAACCCTGAACAAATCTTCGCGCCAGCAAACGCCATCATCCCAAAGCCCAATCCGCCGGCAGCTCCAGCCCCTGGCAGGATAGAAAAATCATTACCGATTTTATCTGCTGCAATGATTGCCAAACGTTCGAAACATTTATCCGCAACGCCAAACTCCTCCTCCTTCAAACCCTTTTGAGGACCATAAACCCAGGTAGAACCATTTGGACCAAGTAAAGGGTTTAATACATCTGAAGCCACCTTAATGCTTGGCCAAGCTCTTGATTCCGGTTCAATTATTGATTCCAAACAGGATAGCCCTGTCCATTTCAGAATCTCCTGTTCATCGATATCCAAAAAACGCCAACCAAGCGCCCTTGCCATTCCAAAACCAGCGTCGTTGGTAGCACTTCCGCCAACCCCAACCAAACACTCCCTCACCTTCTCTTGCCCTAGCGTTAATAAAAGCTTCCCAACACCCCAAGTATCCAAATCAAAAGGATGGAATTCCCCATTTGGCAACAAAGATAAACCATTGGATAGAGCCGCCTCCACAACAGCATTGCCGCATGTAGAATCCACCCAATACGGCACCTCACAATCCCTCCTTGCAGCATCACACCCAAGAAAAGACCGCTCAGACAAATCTAACTCATTAGCCATAACTATCCCAAAACCGTCTCCTCCATCTGACATAGGCAATATCTGCACGATATCATTTGGCCAAACACTCATCCACCCAGAAGCAATGGCTCTTGCAACATTTATTGCGTCGAGAGAGCCCTTAAACTTATCTGGAACTATGAGTATTCGACGCGCCATTATTCAGAAAATATTTGCCAAATAAGCATTTGATGGCAAACTGTTTGTGCAATTTTTGTAGAAAGATGGAT
>JASLKL010000182.1 GCA_030747605.1 Verrucomicrobiota bacterium
CCAATAATCGTGAAGTTATCTTGAGAAAGATCTCAAAAATTATTGAGCCGTTCAATATTTCAGGGTTAGCTGATGCTTCAAAGAGAAATTGGTATCCGGTGGTGCTCGACGATTTGTTTCGTTCTGCGGCTAAGCTAGAGTCCACCGATTCAGAGATTAGGGAGATGCTTTTGAGAGAGGGGATGCTATAGTTTCTGCCGATGAATTGGTTGATGGTAGCATTGGGTGGCGCACTTGGGAGTGTTGGTAGATATGGGGTTGGTTTGGCCCTCGAGCGTTTTGTGACGTTCCCTCTGGGTACACTTGTTGCCAATGTCTTGGGTTCGCTTATCATTGGTATATGTGCAGGGTTTTTTGATTTAGATCAAAAACGTCCAGGGGCAATGTTTCTGATGGTTGGATTCTGTGGGGGATTCACTACTTTCTCTACGTTCAGTCTAAATACTCTAGCCTTATTGGAGCAGCATGCATGGTTAAAGGCTGGCGGTAATATGTTTCTATCGATAGTGCTTTGTTTGTTTGGGACTTGGCTAGGATTTATGCTTGGTCAAACTCTTAAAAAGGCGGTTTAAATTTTCATGAAGATTCGACGTGAGGATCTCCTTAGTCTAAATTGCTGCCACTTGAATGCCAAAACGCACTGACATTAATACAGTTCTGATTATTGGGGCTGGACCTATTATTATTGGACAGGCTTGTGAGTTTGATTATTCCGGCACGCAGGCATGTAAGGCCTTGAAAGAAGATGGCTACCGGGTGGTGCTAGTTAACTCTAATCCGGCGACCATCATGACTGATCCAGAGTTTGCCGATCGAACTTATATTGAGCCTATCACTCCCGAGATTGTTGAGAAAATTATTCTCATAGAAAAGGAGGCGATTGAGAAAGGTGGTTCAGGCGGGAAACTTGTTTTACTTCCGACGTTAGGTGGCCAGACCGCGCTTAATACCGCGATGTCTCTACATCGTAGTGGCAAACTTGAGGAGTTGGATATTGAGATGATCGGCGCAAACGCCGATGCAATCGAGCGAGGTGAGGATCGTCAGGCATTCAAGGATGCAATGCTTAGGATTGGACTCGACGTGCCGTTAAGCGGTGTGGCGCATAATCTAGATGATGCACTTGAGATTTCTAATAAGATTGGAAAGTTTCCTTTGATTATACGGCCGGCTTATACGTTGGGGGGTACTGGTGGCGGCATTGCATATAACCGTGATGAGTATGAGGAGATGATCAAACATGGATTAGATTTGTCTCCGGTAACAGAGGTTTTAGTTGAAGAGTCATTGCTTGGCTGGAAGGAATACGAAATGGAAGTTATGCGAGATCGAGCTGATAATTGTGTGATAATATGTTCGATTGAGAACTTCGACCCTATGGGTGTTCATACTGGTGACTCAATCACTGTTGCCCCTACGCAAACTTTGACTGATAAGGAATTTCAGATCATGCGTGACGCGTCTTTTGCTGTGATTCGTGAGATTGGAGTAGAGACAGGTGGATCAAATATTCAGTTTTCTGTGAATCCCGAGAATGGGCGTATGATCGTTATTGAAATGAATCCCCGTGTTTCACGTTCTTCAGCGTTGGCATCGAAAGCCACTGGCTTTCCAATTGCAAAATTTGCAGCCAAGTTAGCGGTTGGATACTTGCTTGAGGAGATTCAGAACGATATTACCCGCGAAACGCCTGCCTGCTTTGAGCCTACCATTGACTATTGTGTGGTTAAGATTCCGCGTTTCACATTCGAGAAATTCCCTGCGGCGGATACCACCTTGAACACTCAAATGAAATCTGTCGGCGAAGCAATGGCGATAGGTCGTACTTTTAAGGAATCTTTACAGAAAGCATTACGCTCTCTTGAAATAGGCCGCTCTGGTTTGGGTGGTGACGGTAAACCCTGGAGGATAGGTCGTGAGGTTTATGGTGATAGGGATATTTTGCCGCGAGAAATTATTACCCAAAAACTTAGCATTCCGAATTCCGAGCGTATCTTCTTTATTCGCCACGCTATGCGTGCTGACTTTTCTGTAGAGGAGATTTTTGAACTTACAAAAATTGACCGATGGTTTCTGACTCAAATCAAAGAGATTGTTGATTTTGAGGAAGAATTAGCCAAGACGGCATAAGAGAGCCACGCTGATCAAATAGGTTTGCTAGATCAGAGAATTTTTATCAGCGCCTCGGCCATCTGGGATGGTGTTTCAGCGACGCTAATTCCGGCATCTTCCATAGCAGCTATTTTTGCTTCGGCGGTGCCTTTACCTCCGCTGACTATGGCCCCAGCGTGCCCCATCCGACGCCCAGGAGGGGCTGTCGTTCCAGCAATAAATCCTGCGATTGGCTTTTTGCAGTTTTCTTTGATCCAAGCTGCAGCCTCTTCTTCCGCAGACCCTCCAATTTCACCGATCATTATAATCCCTCGTGTTTCAGGATCTTCGTTGAACAGTTTAATTATATCGAGATGTGTGCTGCCTGGTACAGGGTCGCCTCCAATGCCAACACAAGTTGATTGCCCAAGTCCATTACAAGTGAGTTGCCAAACAGCTTCGTAAGTGAGTGTCCCACTTCGACTGACAACCCCGATATCTCCCGGCTTGTGAATGTAGCCAGGAGCAATGCCTATTCGGCAGCCTCCATGTGAGTTTTCACCTATGCCAGGGGTGACGACACCTGGGCAATTTGGGCCAATTAGGCGAGTTGGTGATCCTCGAAGAGCGGCCTTGACCTCTATCATATCTCTTACTGGTATGCCTTCGGTGATGGCCACTACAAGTTCAAGGCCGGCATCTACAGCTTCAAGTATGGCATCAGAAGCGAAAGGCGGTGGAACGAAAATAGCTGATGCAGTTGCCCCAGATTCTTTGGTGGCTTCCGTGACGTTGTCAAAGATTGGGACTTTGTCTTCAAAAACTTGGCCTGATTTTCCAGGAGTAACTCCTGCAACAATTTGCGAACCGTATTCGAGGCTAAGTTGAGTGTGACGCCCCCCAAAGCTTCCTGTGATGCCTTGGACGAGTACTTTGGTATCTGAATTAACTAAAATTGCCATGAGATATTAAAATATGATTTATGGTTATACTGTGGCTTCGGATACGACTTTTTTTGCAGCGTCCGCTAAGCTAGCTGCGGTTATAAGAGTAATTCCTGATTCGGATAATGTCTTTCGTCCGGCATCAACATTATTACCTTCAAGTCTCACCACTAAAGGTAGCGAAAGTTGAGTTTCTGCAGCAGCAGCGACCACGCCTTCAGCAATAGTGTTACAATTCATAATGCCTCCAAATATGTTCACAAGTATGGCCTTTACATTAGGATCCTTGAGGATGATCTGGAATGCAGCTGTAACTTGTTCCTTGGTTGCACCGCCACCGACATCAAGGAAGTTTGCTGGATCACCGCCGAAGTGCTTAATGGCATCCATTGTTGCCATAGCCAGACCGGCACCATTCACAAGGCATGCAACATTACCATCTAGTTTAATATAATTTAGATCGTATTTACTAGCTTCAACCTCCAGTTCTGCTTCCTCGTTAAGGTCGCGCATCTCTGCAATGTTCTTATGGCGATAGAGGGCATTGCCATCTATAGAAATCTTGGCATCCACAGCGGCCATTTTTGTTGTGCCGTCTGGATTTTCCACAACACAAAGTGGATTTATTTCTACCATCGACGCATCGCATTCCCACCAGGTTTTGTAGATGCCGGTAATAAGTTTTGCTGCCGATTGAATCATCTTACCGGAAAGGCCGAGTGCCTTGGCCAAGTTACGAGCTTGGTAGGGCTGAAGACCCAGAAGAGGGTCGACTTGGAGTTTGATGATGGCATTTGGGTTGGTTTCCGCCACTTCTTCAATATCAACTCCGCCTTCGCATGATGCCATGATCAAAGGCTGAGAGCTTTCTCGGTCGAGCAGTACTGCAAGATAAAACTCTGATAATATTTTTTCGGCGCTGGCAACTAATAGCGTATTTACTTGCCGGCCTGTTTCACCTGTTTGTTTAGTTACAATGGTGTTACCAAGCATTGATGTGGCTTTTTCATAAACATCGTCAGCTGACTTGCATAGATGTACGCCACCTTTGAAGCCGTCCTTGAAAATACCTTTACCTCGTCCACCTGAATGGATCTGTATCTTTACGACCACCATCTCGTGGCCTTCAGTAAAAAATTTTTCCGCAATAGAACGTGCTTCGTTGGCCGTTGTACATGGTTGTCCACCAGGTACTTCGACTCCGTATTGGGCAAGCAATTGCTTGGCTTGATATTCGTGAAGATTCATTTCTTCCAAAATGCTGATAATAACAGCGTGGGGGTATTGTGTATGTCGAACCTTGTCAGGAAGCAAGTCGCTTTGAGTTATTGGATGTTAAAAAAACTAATTTTTGTCATATTTGTTTAT
>JASLKL010000183.1 GCA_030747605.1 Verrucomicrobiota bacterium
ACAATTACAAGGACCGTGGTTGTGGTGGATACGACCTCTCCAGTGATTACGCTAGTCGGGGAAGCAGTAGTCACAATAGAGGTTGGAAGTAATTACGAGGATCAAGGGGCAACAGCTAAAGACAGTGTCGATGGAGATCTGACATCACAAATCAAAGTTACCGGGGAAGTAGATGTAAACAAAGCTGGTGAATATCAACTGAAGTACAATGTTGTCGATGCGGCTGGCAATGCTACTGAGTCGATAGTCGTGGTGACGGTAAAGCATGTGAATAAGGCTCCGATTGCAGATGCGGGATTCGCGCAGACAGTGAATGAGGGATCAGTTGTGACGTTGGATGCAAGTGGCTCAAGTGATGGAGATTCTGATACGTTGACTTATGCATGGACAGCTCCAGAAGGGATAACATTGTCGTCATCGACAGATGTTCAGCCGACTTTTGTTGCACCAGAGGTAGCTAAAAACACTAATTTTACAATTAAACTTTTGGTAAACGATGGCACAGTGAGCTCTTCAGAATCAACTGTGGATGTGTTGGTGAAGCATGTGGTTGATTCGTTGGGAGAGCCTATTGCAAGAGGAAACACATCCGATGGTCCAATAATGAATGCTGCAGTATTCTTTGATGCTAATCTAAATGGAATGCCTGATGAAGGAGAACCGGCTACAACTTCAAATGATCGAGGAGATTATTGGTTAAGAATTCCGATGGCAACTTATGACCTTAATGGTAATGGAGTTATTGAAGTGAGTGAGGGTGTTATAATTAGTAAGGGAGGAATTGACACCGCTACAGGTTTAGAAGTTAAAACAGTCCTAAAAGGTCCAGCAAATGCGAAAGTGATAACGCCGTTGACTACATTAGTAACCAAGGTGATGGAAAAGAATCCACAATTAGATTCAGAAACTGCTGCGGATAAGGTTGAGAAATCCTTGGGAATACCAGCAACAGTGGATATTTTAACCTTCGATTTATTTAAAGAGGCAGCGGGCAATAATGTTGATGCGATTGAAGTGCTGACAACAACAGCCAAGGTTCAGGATACAATTGTGCAAGGAAGCAGCCTGATAGCAGGGGCATCTGAAAACAATTTACAAGAAGGTGCAGATGCTTTGATCGAGGCTTTAGTTACTCAATTGGATGTTTCCGATAGATTGGACTTGGATGACAAGGAAGTATTGGAAGAGGTGATTACAGAAGCTTCTAGTGATACTGGAGTAGAACTTACTGAATCTCAGATAGAAGTTGGAGCTTCAATTATTGAAGTATCGAACACGGCAAAGGAAGAGGCCAAAGAGGAGGCTAAGAGTTCAGCAAAGACGGTGATTGAGGTTGCTACGGAAGTTGCTCGTGTGCAGGCGGTGTCGCAATCAGAGGTTGCTAATGACCTTGAAAAGGTAGGGGCGAGCACTGTTGATCTGGATTTAGTGGAAAGCTCTTACAAAGCAGAGGGATTAAGAAATAAAGTCGCAGTTAAAATTATAAATGGGTTGGATATTGAAAAAATAAAGACTCCAGAAAACGCTGTGATAGTTGCGAGTGTAACAATAGACGGCACTCCAGCAGCAAATAATGATATATTAGGAATATATGTAGATGGAGAAATGAGAGTTAAGGGTATAGTTCAAAATGTGGGAGGTAAATCCATTGTGGAAGCGAGTGTGGCAAGTTCAGGAAAAATAGAGAGTGTTCAGTTTACTTTATTTCAAAGAAGTACAAGTGCTGTTTTGGGACAGGCTTTAGCGGTTTTAGAAATAGAGCCAGGAAAGGTGGTAGGGAACATTGAGAATCCGTTTATAATAAATATAAATGATATCACTCCGCCTGAGCTTACAATCCTTGGAGAGGCTGAAATTGTTTTAAATTTAGGTGATGTTTTTCAGGAGCCAGGTGTGAGTGCAATTGACATATGGGATGGGGATTTAAGTGATGCGATAAAAGTCACAGGAGAAGTGAATGCGAACAAGCCGGGCACCTATGAGCTTAGATATAATGTTAAGGACTCGGCTGGAAATGAAGCTGTGACAATTACAAGGACCGTGGTTGTGGTGGATACGACCTCTCCAGTGATTACGCTAGTCGGGGAAGCAGTAGTCACAATCGAGGTTGGAAGTAATTACGAGGATCAAGGGGCAACAGCTAAAGACAGTGTCGATGGAGATCTGACGTCACAAATCAAAGTTACCGGGGAAGTAAATGTAAACAAAGCTGGCGAATATCAACTGAAGTACAATGTTGTCGATGCATCGGGGAATAAATCAGTAGAGTTGACTAGAAGGGTCATAGTGGAGACATCGTCTAAAGAGACTATTCGTATTGAGAAGTATAACTCTGTTCCGTTCTGGTTTGAGTTTAAGAGCAAAAAAGAAAAGTCCTATGCTATCGAATTTTCTAAGGATTTAAGAGCATGGGAAGAAATAAAGACCATTAACGGCACAGGGGAAATAATTCGATTTGAGGATGAAAGAGACCAAGTATTCCCAGAAATTTACTATCGCGTAAAAGTGGTCAATTAGACCAGATCATCAATTCTATTCTTCTTCTGAATAGCTTACACTGAAAAGCCTATAGTTTTCGTCATAAGATTTGCTAACTTGACGAGAGACTATTTAAATCCCAAAACTGTCTTAGGAAGTAGGACCAAAATATTCGCTCTTTTTCCAAGGAGTACTTTTAATTTTAATGAAGAACATTTCTTTGATTTTTTTAGTCTTTTTCTCAGTCAATTTCTACGCTGCAGAACTACCTAAGACACAATCTGTAAACATACAGCCTGCCTCAGACGAAGGAAAACGAGCCATGCAGGGTTTCGAACTTGCTGATGGCTTATCAGTTAATCTGGTTGCTGCGGAACCATTACTCGCAAATCCGGTTGCGTTCGATATTGATGAAAAAGGCAATTTTTATGTGGTAGAATCATTTCGCCTTCACAAAGGAGTGACAGATATTCGCCAGCACATGAACTGGCTTGATGAAGAGTTAGCATCTCAAAGTGTTGAAGACATGCGCAAGATGTACCACCGTCATAATGTTAAAGGCCTCATGGATTACTCGGATCGTGTTCGTTTATTAATCGACACCAACAATGATGGGATACTCGACAAGGCCACCGTCTTTACAGATGGCTTTAACGATGAGGTAGACGGTTTAGCAGCAGGGGTACTCGCACGCGATGGAAAAGTATGGTTCACAAACATTCCTCACTTATGGCTATTGGAAGACAAGGATGGCGATGGCAAAGCTGAAAAACGCCGTAGTCTAGCCAACGGATTTGGAGTGCGTGTTGGATTTCTGGGCCATGATTTGCATGGACTTCGAATTGGCCCAGATGGAAGACTATACTTCAGTATTGGTGACCGCGCAGCGTCTGTAACAACCGCAGAAGGAATTAAACTTCACACACCAGAATACGGAACCATTTATCGGTGCGAGCTAGACGGTTCCAAGCTTGAGATTTACCACTCTGGCCTTAGGAATCCGCAAGAACTGGCATTTGATCAATTCGGAAATTTATTTACAGGCGACAACAACTCTGACGGTGGAGACCCAGCACGGTGGGTTAATGCCATTGAAAGTGGCGATAGTGGATGGCGCATTGGATGGCAATTTCTAAACAGTGCTCCTTGGACAACCCGGCGCGGCCCCTGGCTCGATGAACGCATGTGTTTCCCCGACGGAAAAGCTGCACATCGAATCCCTCCAATCGCTAATATCGGCAACGGTCCATCTGGACTAACTTACTATCCCGGCACCGGATTTGGTGACCGCTACAAAAACACATTCCTGATGTGTGACTTTAAAGGTTCCCCATCTCGAAGTGGAGTTCTTGCAATTCGAAACAAAGCTAAAGGTGCTCACTTTGAAGTTGAACAACCGAATAAAATCATCTGGAACTCACTACTTACAGATGTCGAGTTTGGATATGATGGCCACATCTATGTATCCGACTGGGTAAATGGCTGGGGTCTAACCGGTAAAGGGCGCATTTATAGAATATCGAGCAATGAGAAAGACAAGGCCGCAGATACTGTTAAAAATCTTTTTGAAAATGGATTCGAAAAAATTAATGATAATCGACTGATCGAATTTCTTAGTCATGTCGACATGCGTGTACGGCTTGCATCGCAATTTGAATTAGTTAAACGCAATAAAATTGAAGCACTTGCTACAATCGCCAAAGAATCAAATCATCAACTTGCACGATTGCATGGAATCTGGGGGATCGGGCAAATCAGTCGCCGGACTAAAGAAACAATTACCACATTGCTGCCTCTACTGAAGGATCAGGATGCCGAAGTTCGAACACAAACAGCTAAAATAATAGGAGATTCCAAATATAATTCAGCAT
>JASLKL010000184.1 GCA_030747605.1 Verrucomicrobiota bacterium
ATGTTTTGCATTTCCAGGCAAGTCCATCCACAAGATTATTCCCTCTGCATTTGTCTCAGTTGCTATTCTATTGGCTGAGGCCAGTCCACTGTGCATCAAAACACCGTCGAACACCCTGACATATAATAGTGCAATCTTTCCTTTGAGATCTTTACCACGAAGTTCAGCGGCAGTTCCAAATCCTACATACTCAACCGGTAACGTCAGCCCTCCTGGTGGTGTGACCCCTGAGGGATATCCAGTTGCTGCTGATGTCAATGTTACTTGGTTCTCACCCTGTTGAACTGAAAGATCTACAGAACTAGGAACCCATACTCCGCATGTTAATGGAAACTCCTGCATTTGCACATCCTCGAAACCCCAAGTCTCGAAAGTGTTTTTAACATATTCAGAAGCCTTGCGCTCATATGGACCACCCTGTATTCGACCCCAAAGCACATCCCCATTCGCTTTGCTTTGGAGGGAAATATCAGTAAGTGCTTCAAGATATTCATAGATATTTGCCCCACTGATGCTTGTGTAACTATTTGCTAGGGAGCTATCCACTCGACCGATATTTGTTACATCAAAAGGTATATAGTAATTGGAAGTTACGTTTTCGATAGCTATTTTAATGTCTTCAGGGCTAATATCCCTATCGGATACTTGAGCTAATACTGCTGGAATAAAGGTAATCATTCCAATCGAAATGATGACTAACCTGCTAGTTATTAATAAGTTAAAAAATTTAATCATAAGAAGTTATTAAAATTGACAAAGCACTAGTGCCCAATCTTCGTCGGTGTCTCCCACTGAAAACGCCCGTCTTTTTTGTAAATCTCCCCACTTTTCATCACAAATTCAACACGCTTAAGGGCGGCCTGCAGGTCTTTGTGTGGCTCTCCTGTTACCGCGATCAAGTCGGCGCGCAGACCGACTTTGATCGCGCCGCGGTCACCATCGACGCCTAAGAGTTTTGCCGTATTTAAAGTCATCATTCTTAGCGTTTCTAATGGCGGAATTCCCGCATCTTCAAAACTCTGCAAAAAATCCAGCGTCGCGGTACCGCGTGTTTTGCCTTCCTTGTAGTAGACAACGTCGGTACCGAAGGCGATGGGCGTGCCGATTTTGTAGGCGCGCTTGAGGCGATCGATTATGACTTGGTAATTTTCTTCCGTAATGGCGTAGTAGCTGCCTAAGGGAAAATCGGTGCCGACGAGATAGACGTTTTTCTCTTTCATCAGCGTGAGTATTTCATCGGAGAGCAACCATCCATGTTCGATCGATGCAGCGCCACCTAAAATCGCGTTGCGGGCGGAGGCGTCTGTGGTCGCGTGTGCGGCGACTTTTATGCCGACTTTCTTGGCTTCTTCGACGGCTAAGCGAACATCCTCTTCCGAGTAGATGTATTTTTGACCGTTGACAACAAGTTTGATGACTGTGGCGCCGAAGTGGATGTTTTGACGCACTGCTTTGAGAATTTCATCTTTGGTATCAGCAAAAAAGTATTCGGGTTCGGCAAGATCTTGCTTCTCCGGCTGAAGCGTAAACTGCCCGCCAAACGGTGCGATGATACGCCCGGCCGTCAGCATGTGCGGTCCTGGAATCCAGCCATCTGTGATCGCTCGACGCAGGGCGACGTCCGCATAATACGCATTGTTGCCAACATCGCGAATCGTCGTGAAGCCCGACTCCAGCATAGCGCGGCTGTTGGCAACGCCCTGGATGGCGCGAAAGGCCGTCGGTTCCAACAGTGACGTGAAGTAATAGCGTCCGAAATCGCGCGAATCGACAGTAGACAAGGCCATGTGCGTGTGGGCATCCATGAGACCTGGCATGACGGTTGCATGACGCAGATCGATCTGTTCAGCACCCTCGGGCACCGTCACGTTGTTACCGATTTCTACGATCCGACCGTTAGAAATGACAATACTTTGGTTTTTGATAACACGACCGGCTTCGACATCGATGACGTTTCCGGCTTGGAGGACAAAATCTTGCGCGAAAGCAGTGTGAGCAAAAAAACATACCCAGAAAATGCTAAAAACAGTCTTTTTTTTCATGACCTGATTCCTTTGTTTACCCAATCGAAAGGCATATAGTAATTGGAATTTATGTTTTCGATAGCTGTTTTAATATCTTCTGGGCTAATTTCCTTATCGGATACTTGAGTTAATACTGCTGGAGTAAAGGTAATCATTCCAATCCAAATGATGACTAACCTGCTAGTTATTAATAAGTTAAAAAATTTAATCATAAGAAGTTATAAATTAAATAGTTAAATATTTATATATAATACGAGTATTTACTCGCAATTAATACTCGCATTATGAACACAGAATATTTAAGAAAAAAACCCAAACAAATGAGATCAAAATTGATGTTTGATAGCATCTTGGAAGCATCTACTCGCGTCTTAGAAGAGGTGTCATTCAAAAAATTCACTACCAATAGGGTTGCTGAAGTTGCAGGTATAAGCATAGGATCGCTTTACCAGTATTTCCCTAACAAACAGTCCATTTTGATAGAGCTTGAAAGAATTGCCATTGATAAAATAACTGCAAATATAGAAAACTTACTTTTTGATGAAAATCACACGAGTCAAGATAGATTATTTAAGGTAATAGAATATTTTGTGATAACTGATTCTGCTCTTTACGATAACCCGTTTACTGTCAATACTGAGTATTCAGTACAAAAAAATAAAATTAAGAAAAGTCTAGATTTTTTCTTGAAATCAAATAATTTCATTGATAAAAATTCTGACGACTTCTTAGCAGATTATATTGTAATGCTGGTATCTGGAATGGGGTCTAAGCTAGGAAAAAGAAATGACATAAAGAATCTAGATCCCTGGATTCAGATAACATTCAATTCAGTTTTACTCAGTATAAGCAGTTATCAAAAGGCCGTTTGAAGTTCAAAATTTAATTCTTATTTAAAAACGAACTTACAGCTTTTCAAGCCGATTCTCGTGGCTACATGGTGGCTACATTTGTTTTTTTTGATGCCCTGAAAGCCCCTATTTAAAGGGGTTTCAGGTGAAATTGGCATCCCGTAGGGGAGTCGAACCCCTGTTGCCGAGATGAAAACCCGGTGTCCTAGGCCTCTAGACGAACGGGACTAGATTGCGGCAATTATAAAAGCTAATAACTTACTTGAAAAGGTTTAAATAGTTATTTAATTCTCTTATTTACAGCTTTTAAAAAACCTCTAAGAAAGTTCCCTTCCATTTGATCTGGGTAGAGCCTACGAAACATTCTCTCCATTCTGGTCATAATTTGTTTTGGATTTTTGGGATCCACAAGATCTAGAGCTTTGACCGTTTCGTTAAAATGTTCAATAAGGTTATTTAATTCTTCAGAAGTATATTCTGGGAAATCTTGCCACGCTTCGACTGGATTATTTTGAGCAGCTTGGTAAAGCTCATAGCATACTAACTGAGCAGACATAGCAATATTTAAAACCGGGTAATCTTGATGAGCTGGGATAATTAAATGTTTATTAGCCAGTTGCAGCTCCTCATTTGTAAGCCCCCTATCCTCTCGACCAAACAAGATTGATACCTCGATTTTATTCACAACCAATTCTTGTATCTCTGATGCGGCGTCATTAGCAGTCAGGGTTGGCCATTCAATGGTTCGATCTCTGGCTGATGTGGCGTAGATAACTTTTGAATTTTTAACAGCCTCTTCAATAGAGCTAAAAAGTTTAGCTTTGTGCAAAACATCAGTTGCATTTCCCGCTAAGGCTGTTGCCTCTTTGTCTGGAAATTTTTTTGGATTAATTAAAACAAGGTTGGTTAAACCCATGTTTTTCATAGCACGAGCAACCGAACCTATGTTTCCAGGATGAGATGTTTCCACTAAAACAATTTGTACAAATCTATTAATCGGATTCATAGAACTATTATCATCATTTCCAGTACAATATGCGACATGTCAAAGCCTGCACTACTAAACGTCGCTATCATTGCTGCAAATATTGGAGCTGCTGAACTAGAATTTGCAGTAAAAAAAGTTCATAAGCTCAATGTAATGAAAAAAGGGCCTACTGATTACGTTACGGAAGTTGATAGAAAGGTTGAAGAGATAGTCTTTGAGAAAATTAAAGAATATTATCCTGATGATAATTTTTTAGGAGAGGAATCTGGTCACGAGGTAAACACTTCTGAAACGACATGGATTCTGGATCCCATCGATGGAACAACAAACTTTATCCATGGCTATCCTCAGTACTGTATTTCACTTGCATGTGTTGTTAATGGTCAAACACAACATGCTGTTATTATTGATCCAACTCGCAGAGAGGAATTTAGCGCATCCAGAGGAAAAGGTGCTGAGTTAAATGGAGAAAGAATAA
>JASLKL010000185.1 GCA_030747605.1 Verrucomicrobiota bacterium
GCGGCCGATTGACCGATAAAATCTAAACGCAATAAAACCGTAGTTATACCAAAACGCTCTTCAACCCAACCTTCCTGACCTTGAAGGGGCCCAGATTTAACCATTACTCGAGCACTCCAACTTCGACAATTGGCTCAAGACGAATCGCCATTTCCTGATCCAATGCAAAAAGAATATCATTAAGCTGCTGATCAACAACATACAGCATGTTAGCCACAAAATTGCTCTATAGCGCAACTTGGTCGTGATTCGTTATTAAAGAGCAATAACTAACGCATAGTTTCTTTTCCCGCGACGGAGCAAAACGTATTTATTAAATATCAAATCTTCAGAATTAATTTTTTGCTGCTCATTATCAATACGCTTGCTGTTTACATATACCCCACCACCTTTAACATCTTTTCGCGCTTGCCCCCGAGATTGTGCCAATCCCGCCTCATGCAAAATCTCCGGCACCCAAATCCCTTCACCAGAAAATCGATCTGTTGTAAGCTCGCAGGTTGGAACCTCACGAGCAATTTCACAAAAGGTAGCTTCAGTAATACCGTCTAAACCTCCACCGAATAAAATCTCACTGGCGCGAATAGCTTCAGTTGTGGCAGGCTCACCATGCACCAATCTAGTAACTTCTTGTGCTAAAGTTTTGTGCGCAATCCGAGCTTGCGGTTCAGCCTCATGCTGTTTGGCTAACTGTTCTATCTCCACTTGCGGGAGGAATGTAAAATACTTGAGATAGCGGATGACATCGCGGTCATCAACGCGTACCCAAAACTGGTAAAACTGATAAATGCTCGTCCGATCAACATCGAGCCAAACTGCTCCGCTCTCCGTCTTGCCAAATTTGGTTCCATCAGCATTTGTTATTAAGGGAAGCGTCAATCCATAACTCTGTTTATTGTGCTTACGATGGATAAGATCAATCCCTGCCGTAATATTCCCCCATTGATCGCTTCCTCCAATTTGCAATTCGCAACAATGCTTCTCAAACAGATGAAAAAAATCTAATGCTTGAAGAATCATATAACTGAATTCTGTATAGCTAATGCCAACTTCGCGATCCTCCATGCGAGCACGAACGCTCTCTTTCGAGATCATTGCATTAACCTTAAAATGTTTGCCAATATCTCGGAGCACATCAAGGAATGACAGTGGACTTGTCCATTCAGCATTGTCTACAAGCCGAGCGACATTGTCTGTCCCTTCAAATGCCATAAAGTTTCCTAGCTGCTTTTTTACGCCATCTATATTACCTTTCAACTGTTCGAAGGTAAGAAGTTTACGTTCAGCCGTTTTTCCACTTGGATCACCAATAGAACCGGTTGCCCCACCGGCCACTGCAATTGGATGATGCCCAAAGTCTTGAAACCGGCGCAGTGCTAGTAATGGAACAAGGCTGCCTACATGTAGACTATCCGCCGTGGGGTCAAAGCCACAATACAATGTGATTGGCCCCTCACTCAGACGGCCCTGAAGTTCATCTAGATTGGTGCAATCGGATATTAATTCGCGCCATTTAAGTTCTTCAATTATGCCCATAAAAAGCTGGAAAAGTTATGGCTGTACATTTAACGAAAGTCGAGAATCGACCGCATAAATTTATGCTATAATATAAAAAAAACGGGCAGTATAAAACTGCCCGCTGAAAAGTTGTTTGTTCTTGAATTATTCCTCTTGTGCAGCCTCAGAATTTTCAACCTTAGGCTCTTCAGCAGAATCTTCTGGCTCCGTTGTCGCTGTTTCTTTGGCTTCCTCTTCACCTCCAATGGTGTCAAAAGCATGCTGCAATGCCACCAAATCCTCGCCTGGCTTGAGAGAATCCAAAACAGCTTCCTCTTCCTTCAACTGTTCCTGTGAATAATTGGCCGCCTTTATTGAAAGGCCAATACGCCGATCAGCTCGATCAATCTTAATCACTCGAGCACTAACTTCTTCGTCTACCTTAAGTGCGTTCTTAATTTTATCTACACGCTCCTCGCTAACCTGACTGATATGCACCAATCCATCAATGTCATGCTCAAGGCCAACAAACGCACCAAAGCTTGCAAGCTTGGATACTCTTCCTTTAACAAGATCGCCCACTTTGTAGTAGTTGTCTATGCTTTCCCAAGGATCCTCAGCAAGTTGCTTCATTCCAGCAGAAATACGCTGGTTTTCACGATCAACCTCTAAAACCTGCGCCTCAACTTCCATCCCTTTCTTAAGAACCTCAGATGGATGATTGATTTTGCGTGTCCAAGAAATATCGGAAACGTGAATCATTGCATCGAGGCCTTCTTCCAATCCCATAAAAGCACCATAGCTTGTAAGATTACGAATTTTACCTGCAACCTTAGTTCCAACAGGATACTTCTCTTCGGCCAGATCCCACGGATTAGCATCAAGCTGGCGAACTCCCAGAGATATTTTCTGTTCATCACGATTGATACCAAGCACAACAGCCTCAATTTCATCATCAGCCTTTAATACTTCCGAAGGCTTGTTAATACGCTTAGTCCAAGACAACTCTGTAACGTGAACCAGCCCTTCGACTCCAGGCTCTAATTCCACAAAAGCACCGTAAGGCATAAGATTAACAACCTTACCGGAAACTTTTTCGCCTATCGGATATTTATCGTCGATATTTTCCCAAGGATTTTCCTGTTTTTGCTTCAATCCAAGGCTAACACGCTCAGTCTCCTTATTTATATCGAGCACAACCACTTCGAGTTCTTGGCCTACAACCAACAATTGAGAAGGATGAGTAATCCGGCCCCAGCTCATATCAGTGACATGCAATAAACCATCTAACCCGTTCAAGTCGATGAATGCACCAAAGTCAGTCAGATTCTTCACCGTCCCCTTTCGAACATCACCTGGCACCATCTCGCCAAGGAGTTGAGCACGTTGCTCAGAACGCTCCTCCTCAAGCAATTCTCGCCGACTCAGTACGATGTTCTGTCGCTCCAAATTAAGTTTCACTACCTTAAACTCAAATGCCTGACCAACAAGAGCATCAAGATCGGCTGGGGTATTCACGTCAATCTGAGATGACGGAAGAAACGCCTCAACTCCGATGTTTACAATTAGGCCCCCCTTAACCGCAGCTTTAATACGACCTTTAATGCGACCGCCCTCTTCACAGATCGCTTTTATATTGTCCCAGTTTTGTTTGAATATCGCCTGCTCATGGGATAGCACGACCATTCCATCACGGTCCTCTAGCTGTATAATTAGTACATCAACTTGGTCGCCGATTTTTAGCTCTTCTTCAAGATCCTCAAATTCGTTAGTTGGCACAGAGCCTTCGCTCTTGTAGCCAATATCGACCATAATTTCTTTCGAACGTATCTCGATGATCGTTCCCTTTACAATTTGGCCTGCAGCAAAGCTTGTTTGACTTTGCGACAATGCCTCTTCCATAGTTATAGACACAGTTTGTTTGAATAAATTGGAGTAAATCTCCTAAGAAAAACCAATTGCTTTAGAAAGGCACCCCATAGGGCAAGCAACTGGGTTAAAGGTTAAGTTACTCGGTTAATAAATGTTTCTCAGCTTCAACGAGCACCCATCCTCATGGGGCTCAGCGGCGAGAAAACATACGCTTGCCCAAGACGAATGCAAGCGACATTTTCAACTTTCTATCCTAACAAAATTCAAGATATATCAAACTGTAAACCCTTTAAGAGGCCCAGTGCTATCCCCGATTTGCTTAATAGGGCATCCCATTGCTTTGGCCATAGAAACCCAAAGATTAGCAATAGGAGTCCCCTTTGCATGTTTGTGGTGCCGGTTGGTTACAAGCTGCCCACCAGCACTTCCAGCTATAACAGTGGGTAAATTGGTACATTCGTGTAACATTCCACTGCTAAGGCCAGATCCGTAAGTAAACATCATATTATCCAACAAAGTACTTTCTCCTTCCTTGATAGCATTCATCTTCTGGCAGATGCGCGAAAACTGCGTCATATGAAAGTAATCAAGTTTCTCGAGCTCTCTCAAAACCTTTTGATCTTTCTGATTATGAGTCCAGCCATGATGAAGAATAGGCTTCTCAAAAACATCTTCAAACATTAGTGGAGTATCCCAGCGTTCTGGAGCAACCATCATTGAACTAACACGCGTTAAGTCTGTCTGCAAAGCAAGCACCATTAGGTCCCCCATAACTTGGATATACTCATCTCGCCGCATAGTGGTCCAAAGTTTTTCGGGCTCTTCGATGCCTAAATCTTTCACGTTAATCTGACGACTTGTGATACGTTCGATCTGTTGCTCAACAGTGCGAACAGAATCT
>JASLKL010000186.1 GCA_030747605.1 Verrucomicrobiota bacterium
GGAGAAAAACTCAATGTTGGCTCCGCCACCTGCTTCCCACCAAACAAGGCGGACAGGGTAGAGCCCAGCCTCTGGTACAACGATATTGAAAATGGTATCAGCTGCTCCGCGATTTCCATTAAATTGTCCAGCTACAACCCCTAAAACATCTTTTGCATTGGGTCCGAATGAGAGGCTAAACCCATCATCACTATTGACGCCAAATTGGTGAAAGCCTCTTTTGAGGTCAAGATAGGTCAGGATTTCAGCTACGATACCGTCAGAACTATCTCCCCAGCCTGGAATTTGAGGGATTAGTGCTTCTTCACCAAAATTACCCTGCACTGCACCTTCATCCTGGTTCCAATTGATGGTTCCATCAATTTCAACAGGGGCTATAGTCCAGCTATCCCACGCTTCCGGGTCGGCTTCGTTTAGGTAAGGTTGTGGGTTGTCGTTGTCATCTAGTTCATTCGGATTCAGAAACTGACCTGCGAGTTGCTTTTCAGCGCCTTCAATATTGCCGCCATGAATGCTGGCAAGTGTTTCAGTTTGAATGGTGCTTATTTGTGTCACATTGGCAACAAAGCCAGGTGCAGTCTTGTCCACGGATGATGATGCAAAGCTTGCGGGTACTCCCTTGTAATTCACGGTTATCGAGAATTCCAAGTCCTTGGTGTAATTGTTTCCGCCTGAGTCTGAGTAGCTTAACGAAACAGTGTGTTTGCTTAACGGATCAGGAATGCCTGGGAAGGCATAGTTAACTATTGTATCCCCTTCTTCGGTTGATGTTGTAACTACTGCATCAGTTCCATCAACGGTTGCCTTTACGGAGGCTGCGTCGACACTTAATCCGAAATTTTCCAGCTTGGCACGAAAACCGTCGATACCTAAGCCTTCGAATGAGGCGAGTTTTGGTGGGCTAGTATCGCCATCACCTGCCGAATAGTTTGCGCGGTATTGAAGTGACACAAGGCCGTCCTCAAGTGCTTGTACAACGCCTCCATTACCTTCCCTTTGAACACTCACTGTCACTACGTCGTCAACAGCTAGATCGTTCAACATAGTTACCAAAGACCCCGATGATTCGTCAGCGCCATTAGAGTGTCGAAGATAGTGGGCGGTAGATTCGGCGCCTGAAACTGTTTTTCCATTTACTTCAACAGAAATTCTCGGGTTAGCACGTGAGCTTCCTCCTTCAAAAACCGCGTTTACATTAAGCAAATAACTACCGGCCTTCTTTATTACGATATTCTCTTCTGAATCACCTTCATTGGAGTAATACTCTTCATCCAATACTGGTTCCGTTGATCCAGCGCCTCCATCCAGTGCCAGTGCAGTTTTTGCAGTCGGGTTAAGGTTTTCAGGTACTTCCTCGGCAGCAGTAGTTGTGAATGCATCAGAAAACAATCCTGTTCCATCCAGCTTTTCGATGAATATTGAAGCCGCCTTGCCGCCTTGAACTTTGATTGTGCCAGCTTGTGCCAGTTGCGCTGTTTCTACTTTTAAAACTGACCCTGCAGCTGCGTTTACGACACCAGAAAAGTGTATTGATGAATTTTTATGACCATTTGAATTTCGAATATAACCTTGTTGGCCCCGAGCTGCATCAATTATTTCATCGTCTAATGAAACCGTTAAGCCAACCGAGCCGCGGGCCACAGATCCTTCAAGCGGTATGTTAACATAAACAAGATAATTGCCTTCATCCTTAAGCGTAATTCCAGGGGCAGGTGTCGCTTTTACAAAGCCAAAAGCGCTATTGATTCGTTTGCCGGTCCAGATCAAATTGCGACCCTCAGTATCTTCGGCGACATTTAGGTTGTCACCTGATTCAATCTTGGTTGCTGTGGCATTAAATACATTTCGATTTCCTTCCACCTTTTCGGCGTAAAGGGTTGCAGTACGAAGGAAGCGGTTGTTTGCATTGCCTGCAATGTCGACAGCATCAAGAGTTAGAACAGAATCTGCTGCTAGCCAAACCAGTGTTGCAAAGTGTGATGACCCCTCGGTATGACCTCCTGAATTTCTAGCATAACTTGATTGGCCTAGAGAGTATAGGTGGCCATTAGCTCCTCCATTCACCCTAAGCTGAGCTCTCTGTGTAGCGCGTTGCCCGACCGCTGATTCAATCGGGAGTGTAGCTGCGATTAGATAGTGACCAGCTTTTAAAACAGTTAGCTTTTCAGAGTAGAGATCGTGACTAAAAATAGTCGGATCAACTGAAGAGTAGGTGTTCCAAGAGATTAATCCTCCCCCTTTCAAGTTGTTATTACCTTTAACTGTTTGATTTCCCTTTAGTAGTGCGCCTTTGTTGACTGCAGCTTGGGTTGACGAAGCGGCTCCAAACAAAATTGTAAGGGCCGATAACATTGTAACTATCTTCTTTAACATAAATTTAATTGGTTAAAAATTGGGCGCAAAGAGACAATAATCCTCTTTTAAACTATAAGTTTAAAAATGAAGTTTTGAATAATCGCTAAGCGGTTAAATTTACAATTTGATTTAGGCTTCGCAAGCAAAATATAAGAGTTTTTGTAATGCAATTTGCAGTGCATTCTTCTATCGACAGGATGTTTGGTGTAGTTTTCCGAGATGGCAGAATTAACTGGGAAATCGTCTATTGGATTTCAATCAAGTACCCAGAGTGAATCGACAATTTTTGGAGTCAATCCGGCTACTGGCGAGAAATTGCAGCCTGGATATGCGGCTGTTACAGAAACAGAACTAAATCGTGCAGTAGAATTGGCAGAAGAGGCATTCGAAGTTTTCGGCAAGTCTAGTGGAGTCGAACGGGCTGCATTATTGAGAAAAATTGCTGATAACATTGAATTAATCAGCGATGAGTTGGCTGCATTAGCCCCGCAGGAGACCGGTTTGCCGGAGCCTCGAATTAAAATGGAGACCGGTCGAACTTGTGCCCAATTGAGATTATTTGCTTCAGTTGCAGAAGAAGGTTCGTGGGTTGGAGCGCGTATCGATCACGCCGATCAAGATCGTGCACCTATACCCAAGCCGGATACGCGTTCTATGAAACGGCCTCTTGGCCCTGTTGCTGTATTTTGTGCTAGCAACTTTCCTCTCGCATTTTCCGTGGCTGGTGGTGACACGGCATCAGCATTGGCAGCTGGATGTCCGGTAATTGTTAAGGCTCATCAATCACATCCTGGAACGGCTGAACTCGTTGGCCAAGCGGTGACAAGTGCTGTTAAAGATAGTGGTTTGCCTGAAGGGATTTTCTCGCTGTTGTACGGACCTGGTCGAGAAACTGGTCAATCTTTGGTGCGGCATCCTAAAATTAAGGCAGCTGGGTTTACTGGTTCTCGGGCTGGTGGTCAGTCGTTGATGAAAATCGCATCTGACCGCCCAGAGCCGATTCCTTTTTATGCAGAGATGAGTAGTATTAACCCAGTTTTTATTTTGTCAGGTGCAATGACTGAGCGTGCTGAGGATTTGGCAACTGGTCTGCATGGTTCCATGACATTGGGGGTGGGGCAATTCTGTACCAATCCAGGCCTTGCAATTGTGGATGATAATTCAAATCTTGAACCATTTATTTCTAAGATCACGGAATTGGTGGCGGCTAGTCCGAGTGCTACAATGCTCAATTCAGGTATCGGTTCAGCCTATGATTCTGGTTCGAAATTATTTGATGGCAACGATGCGGTTGAGACACTTGCACGAGGTGAGGCTGGTGAAGGTCAATGTCAGGCAAGCGCTGCATTGTTTCAGGCAACATCGGATGCCTTTCTTAACGAAGACTCACTCGGTGCTGAGTTGTTTGGTCCATCGACATTGATAGTTAAGTGCGATAGCGGTGATAAAATGTTGGCATTAGCCAGGTCGCTTGAAGGGCAGTTAACTGCAACCGTACATGGTACAGATGCCGATCTTGAAGCTAATAGTGAGTTGCTAGAAATTCTTGAGAGCAAGGCAGGTCGGGTTTTGATCAACGGTTTCCCGACCGGGGTCGAGGTTTGTCATTCCATGGTTCATGGTGGCCCATTTCCTGCGACATCTGATGGAAGATCTACTTCGGTAGGAACCAATGCAATTCATCGATTTGCTCGAGATGTATGTTACCAAAGTTTCCCGGATTCACTCTTGCCCAGAGAACTTCAAGAGGACAACCCTCTGGGAATTCGTCGTATGGTTGATGGAGTTACTACTTGATATGTCTCAAACGCTCCTCGTATTACCAACATACAATGAGGCGGATAACATCCGTCCAATGATGGAACGGTTGCTTGAT
>JASLKL010000187.1 GCA_030747605.1 Verrucomicrobiota bacterium
GCTGACAATTTCTTGCCAAACTTCCGTAGCGCGGACGCTGGCGTCCTTAGACCCCCGTTCTGTCCATGTGCCAAAGTTCGCGTAGTCATGCACGATGGGCTCGTAGAACTCGGTAGTATAGCGTTCCATCGTTTGCGGTGAAGCAAAAAAGTGGCCGCTCGGATCTACATGGCTAAGCGCACTTTCAAAACCGATATCATCAACGCCTGCTTGCTTGCCTGCACAAAGCTCTGCAACCATGTTGAGCACTTCGACATCCGTGATGATCTTTTCATAAGAGACACTCAGCCCGCCTTCGAGCCAACCTGCCGAGTGAATTATCACCGTGGCGCCCGCCATCAGACATCCCCAAAGACCTAGCTGATTTTCATTTGCCGCCTGTACATCATTCAGGTTGGATGCAGATCCGGCTGCTGAACGCCAAGGCAATCCGGTCATCCGCGCCATCTGTCCTGCAGCAAGCGAGGCTTGAAAATGCGCAGGCGTGCCAAAGGCAGGGGCACCGGATTTCATGTCGACGTTAGAAGTAAACGTGCCATAGCAAATTGGCGCGCCAGGGTTAACCAATTGCACTAGTGCAATTCCGGCCAAGGCCTCTGCATGGCTGAGTGTGACCGCGCCCGCAACCGTGATTGGAGCCATTGCCCCCATCAATGTGAAAGGTGTGATAATCGACATTTGGCCTTGTTTGGCAAAATCGATCAGCCCTTGGGCCATTGGTATGTCCAGCGTCCGTGGACTGTTGGTATTGATGACGGTGTAACAGTGTGGATTGGCAGCAAATTCCGCGTCGGACACCCCGCGAAAATCGCGTAGCATTTCAAAGCAGTCTATCACCTGAGGGGTTCCGCGTGAGAATACGAAAGGAAATTTGTCGGACAGCGTCAGCTGCGCCTCAGTCGTAAAGTAGTGGCGCACATTGGTGGCCACATCTTGAGGTTCAACTGAGGGCGACAGCATTTGCAGCACATCGAAATGTTGATTTAGCTTGGTATATTCAATGTAATCAGCAGCAGACGCAGGGCGACGTCCGCGCACCAGATCAGTGGCATGAGGTGCGCCTGCACCAGGTTGAAAGATCATACGCTCTAGTTCAAAGGTCAGGTCTTTGGCGCGCGCACCAGCTCGGCCTTGAATGGATTTGGGTGCAGTCGTCAGTGCCGCCTTAACCATATCACGCCCGATATAGACCATATCATCGACCACACGGGCACCACCCTTTCGGTAAATTTCTATTGCCTCAGGCAAAAGAACTTTCATCCCCAGTTCTTCCAACGTGCGCAGTGAAGTCTCATGGATTGCTGTAACCTGATCGGCTGAAAAGACCTCCATCGGGGGGAACGGATTGCGCAGATCGTGGTAGTTGACACTGCGTTTTGAAGACGCCACACTGGAAGCTGAGCGATGACGACGGCCACTGCGTGTTTTTGATCCTTCGGTGTTCATATACTTAACCTCTCATCGCTCAAATTAATTTCTAGATACCTAGGATAAAAAATGTAAGAAAATAATAACAATTCAAGATTTAATGGTGCAAGTAAAATTCTACGGCATTTTTTAAAAATCGATTGTAAGATATATGTTTGTAGGATTTGGTATATTTATGTAAATTCAAGTGATATTTTATTTATAAGTTTGAGAATGATGGAGAGAGGGATATGACCAAAACAGCAGATGCAATTATTATTGGTGCCGGTGTAATCGGCGCAGCAACCGCGTTTGAGCTAAACAAGTTAGGCTATAAAACACTTTCAATTGATCGCAATGCTGAAGCGGGCCACGGTTCAACTTCCGGTTCCTGTGCCATAATTCGTGTGCATTATTCCACGCTAGAGGGCACAGCCTTTGCTTACGAAGGGTACTTCTACTGGCGTGATTGGGCTGACTATCTGGGGGTCAAGGATGAGAGAGGGTTAGCCAATTATCGAGAGACTGGGTGCCTGGTAATGAAGACATCAAGCAATGGCTTTATGGCAAAACATACTGACAATTGCAGAGAACTTGGTATTTCCTTTGAGGACTGGTCTTCCGAAAAGATTATGGAACGTCTACCACTTTACGATCTGCGTGGCTACCATCCCGCCAAACGTCCTAATGAAACAGGCTTTGGAGAATCCACCGGAGGCCGAGTCGAGGGAGGAATATTTTTTCCCACCGCAGGCTATGTAACAGATCCTGCTCTTTCTTCACACAATCTTCAACGTGCTGCAGAAGCTCAAGGTGGCCAATTCCTTTTCAATACGTCAGTAACGGAAATTCTGCAAAAAAATGGCCGGACTTCTGGGGTAAAGCTCTCAGATGGTAGTGAGGTCCATGCTCCCGTGGTGATTAATGTCGCCGGGCCCGCCTCTTCACTGATTAACCAGATGGCTGGGGTGACCGAAGACATGACCATCACCACCAGGGCGCTGAAACAGGAGGTAGTGCATGTTCCATCACCATCAAATTTTGACTTTGAGAACGATGGAATGATTATTTCTGATAGCGATATTTCTTGCTATGTCAGACCCGAGCATGGCAACAATATCCTGATAGGTTCTGAAGATCCCCCCTGTGACGAACACGTTTGGATTGCCGATGATTCTGACTATGATAGAAACTTTACTGATCAGTGGAATATACAGGCAATGCGCTATGCCCAAAGAGTTCCTAGCCTTCAAATCCCTAGCCGTACACGTGGTGTGGTGGATTGTTATGATGTTACCGAAGATTGGATTCCGATTTATGACAAGTCCAGTCTGCCCGGTTTTTATATGGCTTGTGGATCAAGTGGCAACCAGTATAAGAATGCACCTATCGCTGGAAAGATGATGGCAAAATTGGTAGAATATTGTGAGTCAGGGAATGACCATGATACGTCACCACTCATCTTTCACCTGCCATACATCGACCGAGATACAAATGTCGGGTTCTATTCCCGTAAACGTGAAATCAATACCGAAAGCAGCTTTTCAGTTCTTGGGTAATAACATTTGGCTTTGAAGAAAAGTCGCTCTAAAGTTGGTCTCGTGTTATAATGTATTCTCAATGGGGAGAAAATAATGACGATGGTAAACTGTATACGCTTTATGCCAAAAGATGGTCATGAAGAAGTAATATTCCGAGAAACTTCCAAAATCTATAAAACTCTTGATGGTGCATTAGAAGCGAGGCTGATTACTCTTAAAGATGGTGAATATGCTTCAATTATAGTTTGGAAAAGTATGGAGGAATTTTTGGATGTACTAAATCGAGATGTAAGATTAATTGATGTCTTAAGGCCCCACGTCAAAGTTTATGATGATGGTGAAGAGTTTCATGCTTTCTCCGGACCTTCAGTAGACCTTAGCTCTTACAACTAGATTATTTTGGTAAATTGGTTTAAAGTTTTTTACGCTATGCCGTAGCATTCACTATTATTAGTTTTTTTTGGAGATTTTGATGTCAGAAAATTCCGAAAAATCAGCAAACTCAAGCTGGAATTATCATCCAGACTTACCCTTGGCTAATCCTTCTATATTTCAGTGGCCTACAAACCCGACCTTCCTGTTCAAGTGGATTTTTAATAATTGGCTCACTCTGAGTGAACGCATACTCCTTGTTGCTCTTTCTATTTTATTATGGAAGTTCTGCTATCCTGACTTTAATAAGGTTCAAGTACTTTCCTTTGATTGGGTCGCACAAACTTATGTAGTCAACTTTTTGCTCATATTAACATTTGCAGGTCTTCTTCACTGGTATTTTTATATGCGGAAAGGTCAAGGAGATGAGTTAAAATTTGATCGGCGTGGAATGGGAGAGAAAAACAAACTCTGGAATTTTTCTAACCAAGTTCATGACAATATGTTTTGGTCACTAGGTTCAGGCGTTGCCCAGTTAACATTCTATCTGATAATAACAATGTGGCTGATGGCCAATGGATATGCTCCGACCATAACTGCAACGAGCAACCCGATTTGGTTCGTATTATCTCTAATACTTCTCCCTATATTTTCAGCATTTCATTTTTATTGGATCCATCGTTTATTACACGTACCCTTGCTCTATAAGAGAGTTCACTCTCTACATCATCGAAACGTTAGTGTTGGGCCTTGGTCGGGATTGGCAATGCATCCGATTGAACATTTTCTATATTTTTCAAGTCTTTGTATCCATTGGATTGTACCTTCAGACCCAATACTTGTTATCTTTCACGTATTATGGCTTGGGCCAAATGCAGCCATGAG
>JASLKL010000188.1 GCA_030747605.1 Verrucomicrobiota bacterium
TGGATGAGGATATGGATATTAATGCAGGTACTATTCTTGATGGGGTTGAAACTGTAGAGCAAGTCGGTCAGCGAATTTTTGATAAAATTGTTGAGGTTGCAAGTGGGGAAAAGACTAAAAGTGAATTAGTTGGTATGGGCGATGAGGAATTTGCTCCTTGGATGCTTGGCCCAACATTGTAGTTGTAAATATTTCTAGTGTAAGATTGCACAGGATGCTCTTTCATAGCAATATGAATGCGTTTTATTAAAGGACATGTATAAGGCTGAGAATGTTCGACTTTATGTTAAACCATTTTGTGGATGGTGTGGAGAGGTGAGGGAGTGGCTTGATGGTAACAATATTAGTTATCAATTGTTTGACGTTACATTAGATCGGTCAGCGTGGAATGAAATGCTGAAAATTAGCAACCAAAGTCTAGCTCCTGTTATTGATGTTGATGGCGAAGTTTTAGCGGACTTTGGTTCTGAGGAATTAGCTCAATTCTGGAATAAACTAGGTTAATTTGCATGTCTAAAACAGTTTTACTTAAGCAAAGAGAGCGTATTCCGGAATGGTTAAGGCTTAAGCTTCCGCAAAGCAGTGCATTCAATCAAACCCGTGGGTTAATTGAAGAATTGGGACTTAACACTGTTTGTGAAAGCGCTAAGTGCCCAAATCATTGGGAATGCTGGAGTAAGGGCACAGCGACTTTTATGATTGCAGGGGATCGTTGTACTAGGGCGTGTGGTTTTTGTGCTGTTAACACCTCCAAACCGCTGCCTCTTGAGAGAGGCGAGCCTAATAGAGTGGCTGAGGCAGTATTTCGCATGAAGCTAAAACACGTAGTTATTACTGCGGTAGCGAGAGATGACTTACAGGACGGTGGGGCCAATCATTTTCGCGAAACTATTGATGCCGTGCGCCTTCGTAATCCTGAAATTATTATTGAGGTTTTAGTTCCTGATTTTCTTGATAAGGATGACTCTCTAGGCATAGTGCTAAAAGCAAAGCCAGAGATTTTTAATCACAACTTAGAAACAATTCGCCGATTAACGCCAAAAGTTCGTTCGCGTGCCAATTATGAGAGATCGCTGTCTGTTCTTCAAAAAGTCAAAGAGCGTAGCGACGGTAAAATCTATACCAAATCTGGTATTATGCTTGGTCTTGGTGAAACTGAAACTGAATTGTTTGAGTCACTGTCGGATCTTAGATCGGCTAATTGTGATATACTTACATTAGGGCAGTATTTACAGCCCAGTCTGTGTCATTTACCTGTAGTGAATTATGTGAAGCCGTCGAAATTTGATGAATATGGGACGAAAGCGCGTGATATGGGATTTATGTATGTAGCGAGTGGTCCTATGGTGCGAAGTTCTTATCATGCTGATGAATTCCAACTTCCACCGAGGGATTAATATTTGATTTCGAGTAGGAAAAACTTTGCAAGTTCGTTTAGCGATTCCACAATTATTCCGGTTATGCTGCTGAGACTGAAATTGATAGTTTGGTGTTGGTGCTCCTTTTTTAGTTTTGGAGTGAATTGGGCTCAAAGCCAAGCTCCGATAGGTACCGCAATTGAGAATTTTCGTGTTTCTGAAAAATCATTAGACAATCAAAGATCTACGCTTTTGACTGGTGAAACGGCATTATTTCTTGAAGGGGGGATTATGTCATTAAGTAAGCCTCGTTTAGTTACGGTAACGTCAGAAGGTAAAACAAGTTTAGTCTTTAATGCTAGTGAGTGTCTATACAATCAAGAAACCAAAACTATTTCATCCCCCGGGCAAATGTCGCTTTCAACTGCTGATGGACAAATGCAACTCAGCGGTTTGGGTTTTTCAGGAAGCTTAGTTGGCCCGACCCTAACTATATCGACGAATGTTCAGGCTAAGTTAAAAAAAAGCCTGAGAGATGTCTCATTTCGGAATGTTCCAGGTCGAGTTGTTGGTGAAGGTGGCGATATCATTAATATATCGGCGAGAGAGTTTGAGATGATGTCTGGCAAAGCTGAGTTTCGTAATTCTGTTATTGTTAAGGATGTTGAAGGCGATTTGCGGGCTGATGTTATCAAAATTGTGATGCAGAATGAAGATGGATTGATTGAGTCAATAAAGGCTTTTGGCGGTATAGAGGTAAAAAGTGAGAAGATTTCAATTACTAACGAGCATGTTGATTCCAGAGCTAGCTATGATCTGGAATCAGGTTCGATTTTGCTTAAAGGAAGTCCGTCTTGGCGAATGGGGGAACGGTCCGGTAGAGCTGATTCAATAATGATTAATCGTGAATCTATGATTATTAGTGCTGAGGGTAATGTAGAGATGAAAGTGCCTAGTTCAGGCAAGGAGAGTGATTTGTTTCAATTTAATCCTATTCTAAATTCAGAGGGTGACTCGAAGTCTTTGTCGTTAAATATTAGTTCAAGCTATTTTGTATATGAACCAGCAAGAAAAGAAAAAAAGGGATACGCGCGTTATATTGGTTCAGTGCAATTAAAACGTGGTGACACTCGTTTAGATTGCCAATATTTGAATTTTATTATGAGCGCGGGCAGTAATGAAGAAAAACTGGAAGCTGCTAGAGCTACTGGGGTGAGTTTGTATCAAGGTGATGACTGGTTAAATTCAAATGTATTCTTTTACGATTTCGAACAAGGGAGAATGCTTATGGAAGTAAACCCAAATTGGAATTTAGGGGGTCAAAGTGGCGAGGCTAGGAAGGTTGAGATAAACACTAAATCTGGAAAGTTTTTCGCTCAAGGCGATGTGGAAATGAAACTTGCTAAAGCGAGAGGTGTTGCTGGTTTGTTATTTCCATTGAATAAGAGAAAAGCAAGCTCGGGAGATGGTTCTTCTATAAGTGTCAATTGCGAATTTTTCGAATACATTCGATCACTTGATAGTTCTCATGTCGACTCTGTAAAGTTCTATGGAGGTGTGTCATTAGCTGGCAAGAATGGCTTTAATTTGAAGGCCAATTCAATTGATATGGAAATAGATTCAATTAAGAAAGATTTGAATTCGATTCATGCAATTGGTGAATTAAGTGGATCTACGATTGGTCAAAATCCGATGCGTTTTAATGGAGGGCAATTAAATTATGAAAGAAACAGTAACGTTGTGCGTTTAAAAGGTGATCCAAATGTGGAAATTTATACGGAACAGGATGGTTCACAGGTGGTTGCGTTCGGTTCCGAGGCACACTATAAGACTGGAGAGGGTCGGTTGAGTCTTCTTGGAAACCCTTTATTGAAAACACCTGAGGGTGTATTACGAGGAGAGAAGGTTGTATATGATCAAAAAGATAAAAGGCTTCGGGCAAGTGGTAATTGGAAGATGACATTAAATGCAGAATCGATCCGTCAAATACGTAACAAGTCTGAATAAACAAATTAAGGAATGTAAAGTATGAGTTTGCTTGAGGCGAGAGGTGTAACTAAGAAGTATAATAGCAAGCAGGTTGTAAATGGTATTTCCATTTCCATATCTCCAGGTGAGATAGTTGGCCTGCTTGGTCCAAATGGGGCAGGAAAAACGACGTCTTTTAATATGATTGTCGGTTTGGTTAAGCCAGATGAAGGAGATATTATTTTTGAAGGGAACTCTATTGCTAAAATGCCAATGCATGCCCGTGCCCGATTGGGTATTGGATATCTAACGCAGGAGCCATCTGTTTTTCGTAAATTGACTGTAGAACAAAATATCTTAGCGATATTAGAGACTTGCACAAATGATAAAGTGGAGCAAAAAGCTCGATTAAAGTCATTATTAGAAGAGCTGGACTTGACGGCCTTAGCAAAAAGCAAGGCATATACATTAAGTGGTGGAGAAAAAAGGCGTCTAGAAATTACTAGAGCCTTGATTACTAGTCCGCGCATGCTGCTTCTTGATGAACCCTTCAGCGGAATAGATCCTATCGCTGTATACGAGGTCCAAAAGATTTTACTTCAACTTAAAGAACGTCGGATGGGTATTCTTATTACAGATCACAATGTTCGTGAAACACTTAAATTGGTTGACCGCGCTTATATTATTCACAAGGGAGATATATATTGTGATGGTGAGAGTGAAGAATTGGTTAACGATCCTAAAGCCCGAGAGATTTATTTAGGGCCTGAATTTAACTTATAAAATGTCTACGAGAAAAAAAATCAAGCGAGAAAAGATTACTGCCCAGCGATTTTTTGAAGACCAGGCAGGGCCGT
>JASLKL010000189.1 GCA_030747605.1 Verrucomicrobiota bacterium
CTGTCTTCCCTTTTTTCCAATTGTTGTCATCAAAGTCTAAATCTTTCCACCCTTTGCCGTCATTAATGCTTTTTGGAATCAGCGCCCAAGCTGGCGATTTCTCTCGTAGTAAAATAACTTCGTTCCGTTTCGTGTTACCTTTACCAAAAGATACATCATCAAACTGTTTGGGATAATTTGGTCCAAGCTCATAAACAGCCTGACCTTCGGCGTTCAATAGGGCGAGGTAACCGGTTTCACTGTTTAGTTTGAAATCCGTGTGTAGTGGCGCATTTATGATGGTACGATTTTTTCCAGATGCAAATACCACGCGGTATTCTTTTGATCTAAGATTTATGTTTGGGAATGTCCATTTTAACTGATGCTTTGGATCATCCGTCAACGCCCAGCCTTTAAGTTTTATCAGGTTTCCGCTGGGATTAAACAATTCGATCCAGTCTGATCGATCGTTATCGTCGTCGACTATTGTTGATCGGTTGACTGCCATGAACTCAGAAATAATCGGGTTCGCCCATGTTAATGGACCTTTTAGCAGTAGGAGGACAGTCGTAATAAATATTATTCTCCTCATGTTCTTTCGCATTTGTCGCTGACAAGCATATGTTTATAAAGGAATTTGTGTGAGATTAAGTACTCTTTTGAATCAATCATATCAATCCATCAACAATGACGGAAGCCATAGGACAAGAGATGGAAATAAAACTATTAATAAGAGGGCTAAAACGTTTGCGGCAAGAAAGGGAAGAGCTCCTCGGAATATGATGCCAATTCTAAGACCAGAAACAGCCGAGCATACGTTGAGGCAATTACCAACAGGAGGAGTGCATGCTCCAACAGCCAGTCCAATTACTAGTACTACCCCAAATAATATGGGTGATCCGCCTGCTGAAATTATTATTGGCAAAAAAATCGGAGTTAGCAAAAGTATCGCTGGGCTGACATCAATAAATGTTCCCGCTAATAGGATAATTAATATCATTAGGAGCATCAGCCAAAAAAGTGACAGATCAAAGCTTTCAACTGAATATGCCAAATCATCTGGTAATCTTTCGTAAGCCAGAATCCAAATGAATAATTTAGAAAATGCTATTATGATCATGATTTTAGCACTCGTCAGAATAGAATAACGTAACGCATTGATAAATTTTTCAAGAGTTAATTTGCGCGTCAAAATGCACCCAGTTGCAATTGCATAAAAAACACCTAGCCCTGCGGATTCTGTTGCTGTGGCTATTCCTAAAACAACAGTCCCAACAACAAAAATTGGAAGCAAGAGGATATAAGAGGAGCGGAATGTTTCTTTCAAAAAAATACTTAATTCGAATTTAGTATTCTCTTGTGGATAATTTCTTTTAGTTGATATCCACAATGTGAAAACAATCTGAAATACTCCAACCATAAGTCCGGGTATAACTCCACCTAAAAATAATTTTCCTACTGATTCCTGGGCTGTTATAGCGAAAAGAACCATTGGAATGCTAGGTGGAATAATCATGCCCATGGTTGAGGAGGCAACTGTTAATCCTGCAGCAAATTGATGAGGATAACCTCGTCGTTTCATTTCAGGTATGAGTATTGAACCAATTGAAGCTGTGTCTGATGTTGACGATCCTGAAATTCCACCGAACAACATGCTTGAAGATATATTAACTAGCCCTAGCCCGCCTCGAAAACGGCCGACGATAAGCATGCAGTAATCAATTAATCTGCCCGTAATACCACTGGCATTCATTAATTGTCCCATAAAAATAAAGAGCGGAAGAGCTATTAGAGCATATGAATCCATTCCTGCCATCAATTGTTGGGGCATGACCACCATTAGTCCGGGTTCATGTGCCAGAAAATAGCACAGTGCGGATAATCCCAGTGAATAGGCAATAGGAACACCCAAGAGTAGGAAAAGCAAAAGGCTGAGAAGCAAGATAGTCATTTTGAATGGTCTTGATCTCTTGAACTAAAATTGGAATTAGCTTGGTTTAGATCACCGTCTTTTATTTTATCTAAACCTACAATTGCGGAAGTAATGCAGTATAAGGCGGCAAGCCCGCAACCCAACGGAATGCTGATTTGTACCACTGAACGAGCTGCTCCAAGTGTGGGCATGAGATTATCTCCGGTTTGAGAAATCCAAGTAAGGCTGAACCAAGCAATAATAAAATTAATTAGTCCGACAAGGGCCAGTTGCAGCTTTGCCAAGTACTTTGCCGAGCCTTGTGAAAGTTTATCTTCAAGAATATTGATAGAAATATGGCTGCGTTGCCCCACGGCTATTGCCGACCCAATTGAGGTTGTGTAGATGAATAAGATAGTGATGATTTCGTTAGCACCTGAGATGGAGGAATTAAATATATACCTTAGTCCAACCAATAAAATAACCATGACAAAGAGTGAAAGAAAACTAATGCAAATCAACCCTTCTAGAAAATATGTCAAATTGGCATGGAGTCTTTTCATGGTGTTTCGTTTTTAGCTTTCGCCATTTCCTGTGCCTTTTGAATTTCTTCCAGAGTTAGAATTCCTTTGTCTTCAAAGTATTGATATACCGGTTTAACGGCATTGCGAAAAGCTACCAGTTCATGGCCTGTAACATAGTTGACTTGTAGTTTAGGGTTGTTTGAAATTTTTTCTATATACTCTGATTCTTTCTCCCGGTTTATACGGTCGCTAAATGCCATTGATTCTCGACTTACTTTATCAAAAATAATCTTCAAATCATCGGGAAGTGACTCATACCATTTAAGGTTAACCATCAATGGATCAGGGCCTGTAGCATAGTTGGTGATGGTTAGGTATTTGGAGACTTCATGAATCTTAAAATCCCAAATATTTGAAGGTGCATTATCTTGTCCATCAACTACTCCGGTTAGTAAAGCTTGATACACTTCAACATATGGTAGTTCCTGGGGGTTTGCTCCAAAAGCTTTTGACGTTTGAATATAAACCTCTTGGCTTGGAACTCGCATCTTGAGTCCCTTTAGATCATCAGGGTGTGTGATTGGTTTTTTGTTGTTAGTATGAGCTCTAAATCCCTGTGATATTCCTATCGCAGGGACATGGAATCCCCATTGTCTTGCTCCTCTATTTATTTCCATTGCGAATTCGCTTTGGACCAATCGTTGTGCCTGATCCCAGTTATCGACAAGGAATGGTAATGTGAAGAGCATAAATTTCGGGTTTGCATCAGCGAAATAACCTCCTCTTGTTCCTTGTAAAACACCGGTTAACACAAAATCCATCAACTCTCGTTCGTTTCCGAGAACACCTCCAAAAAATAAATCGACCTTAATTCGACCATCAGAGCGTTTCTCCAATTGGTCTTTGAAAAAAATCATCGATTTGCTTCTAAGTGCATCCTTTGGTTGTTCATTTGAATAACGGAAAACGAATTCTGCAGACGTATTATCACTGCAGGATACAGAAAGAAGTGCCAGAAATAAAAGAAGAACACACTTATAGAGTGAGATGCAAAAAGTAGATTTCCTGCTATTAAACATTCGAATTACCAATCAAAGAGTTCCTTGAATTTAGGTAATGAAGCCCTGTAACCATCTTCAAATGAACCGCCTTCAGGCCGGTAAACACTTTCAAGCGATATATAACCATTGTAGTTGTTTAGCTTCATTTCATTTGCCAAAGGTTCCAGATACGGCGCCATGTCACCTTTACCCATTTCACAAAACTCTACATGCGCATGTGCCATATTAACCTTCGCATCTTTGATATGAAAGTGACCTATATACCCATCCTTAAGAGCTTCCCAGCCATCTGGATATGTTGGTTCGTTTGCATACAAGCTATTTGCTGGGTCCCACAAAATTCGAAGATGATCACTCCCGATATCATTAATTAATTTTTTGCCTAACCAGGCGGAAGGCACCATGGCATTATTGCCAGTCTCTAGTACTAGATTAATATTTTTTTCTTCAGCCAATTTTACCGGTAATTCCAATAGGTTAAGCAGTTTGTCCCATGCTCCTGTACTAGTTACCCAGTGGTCTGCTCCGCTTGATCCGAAAAGAATCATTTCTCGCCTGAAACTCATAATGCGGACTACGTTTGTTCCTAGTTCTAGTGCCATATCTATGCAGCGCTGT
>JASLKL010000018.1:0-7877 GCA_030747605.1 Verrucomicrobiota bacterium
TAAGCCTCAGCTTTATTAACTCAGACAAAATCTCCAAATTTGAAGCCTGCGACTTCGTAGTTTTTTCTAACTTTGAAATAGTTTTTTCCATCAAAAATTTATACAGCAAATGTTACGGGATGGTCTTTGTCAGGCAATACACTTGATTCGCCCGAGGAACACGGCTCTGCACTGGAAATAAATACACATCGCTTGGCCACCATTAAAAGCAAGCTTGTCAATGCCAAGCAGATCGCACCAAGAACCACATGTCCCGTTGCAACATCGGCGGCCTTGTTACTTAAAACAGTCCAAATCCCCATACCTGCCTGGCCAAGAATTATAGCCATCAAAACGTAAGTAAACTTTGTATACCAATGCAACTGCCCAAGCCCCCTTCGAGATTTCACGACTAACAACCCAACCGTGCCCAACGTAATAACTGCTCCAATGCGATGCAGCATTTGCAACCACACGTGCCAAGCCTGAATATCCTTACCAGTAGTTAAAAAAGTTTTTGGATTTCCTTCCTCGTTAAGCAGTTGATCCTGAAGATACAGTTGATTCTGTAATTCCATTCGGTTTTTGTTATAATCAGCGACAGAGTTTAAACTTGTCGAAGGCCACAGCTGACCATGAGCCAAAGGAAAGTCCCAAATTGCCAAGCCAGCATGCTGATGACGCATCGTCGCACCGAGTAATAACTGAACAACAAGCAAACAAATCACAGTAACGATTGATCCTTTAAGCTCCGCAAAACCAACTGCCTGCTCTCGAGTAAGAGTAATCCTCTGCCACCAAGCGCTTGTAAACAAAGCAATACCGCATATTACAATCAAAAATAATTGAGCTACCGCCCCATGAATCAGTCCTAAATTGGGATTAATCTCCGTTACACGTAAACCGCCCAAAACGCCTTGCATCAGAACCATGATAAAAGCACCCACGCCTAAGCGCCTAACCCATACCCGGGACTCTTTAGCCAAAAGCCAAACCGCCAAAATTGATGTCAACAAACCTACAAAAGATGCCATTAAACGATGAGCATGCTCCTCAAAAACGCCGTACTGTCCAATCCATCTGTCCAACGGCACTAAAAACATATTGTAACCGAAGGTATTAGGCCAATCTGGAACTGCCATTCCAACACCTTTCGAGGTCACTAAACCGCCCATTCCAATGAGTAACAATGTCGCCAATGCTGTAAGCACGGCGAACCGATGCAACCACGGATTTTTCTGCGATCTAGCAGACATCAAAAATGAAGTGGTACAATAACAGAAAATAGACGTATTTATTCAATTTTCTGAATCAAACCGCACAAAAAGTACCATCCGAATCATAGCATCGCAACTTCATTGTGAAAAAATTCACAATCTCCCTATTTAAATTATTTATCCATTTTTTCCGTATGAAATGGCTTTATTGAAGATAAATTTTTTCATAAGGGCATAACATTTACAAACTAATCAACTATATATAAGATTTCTTTAGTTCCTGCAATTTATGAGAATTGCCAATAATATGAATCCTTCGAAAGAACTAACATTCCGTGAAAGCGTCGACCGAATGTTCGACCGGGCCATTGATACAATGAATCTACCTCTTGGCCTCGCAGAACAAATTCGGTGTTGTAACTCCTGTTATCAACTCAAATTTGGGGTTAAGCTTGGTGACCACTACGAAGTGTTTACTGGCTGGCGTGCAGTTCACAGCGAACATATCCTCCCGGTCAAAGGCGGTATCCGATATGCTGATTTTGCCAATCAAGACGAAGTCGAGGCATTAGCCGCACTAATGACCTACAAATGCGCCATCGTTTTTATTCCATTTGGCGGATCCAAAGGGGCACTCAAAATCAATCCGCGAAAATATAACGAAGATGAACTCGAGAAAATAACTCGCCGTTTCACTCAAGAACTTGCTAAACGTGATTTGATTCATCCTAGTCTAAATGTCCCAGCCCCGGATATGGGAACTGGCGAACGAGAAATGGGCTGGATTTCGGATACCTATCAAGGCCTCTTCCCACAGCAAGCCAGTGGCATGGGATGCGTTACAGGCAAGCCAGTTCACTTGGATGGGATCCAAGGTCGCACAGAAGCGACCGGACGTGGCGTACAGTATGGCCTTCGAGAATTTTTCCGTCACTCTGAAGATGTAAAAAGAGCCAAACTTGATGGCTCGCTCGAAGGCAAGAGCATAATAATTCAAGGGCTTGGAAATGTAGGCTACCACGCTGCTAAATTCTTAAGCCAAGAAGACGGTGCAAAGATAGTAACTATTATCGAACGTGATGGAGCCATCAGTTCGTCTAACGGGTTAGACGTTGAAGCAGTAAAACAATATGTCATCGAAAACCGCGGCGTGAAAGGTTTCCCAGAAGCAGAATTCAATGAAAACGGAGCTGAATTACTCGAAGCAGAATGTGACATACTAATCCCTGCAGCACTTGAAGGGGTAATCAACCAAGGCAATGCCACCAAAATTAAAGCCCCTCTAATAGCTGAAGCTGCCAATGGACCAGTTACTTTTGCCGCTGATGAAATTCTTCGAGAAAAGGGGACAGTCATCATCCCAGATGCATACATGAATGCAGGAGGTGTAACCGTATCCTACTTTGAGTGGGTCAAAAACCTCGCACGTATTCGCTTTGGATACCTAGAACGTCGACACGAGGAACGCCGAGGCCAATTAATTGTAGATGCTCTTGAGAAGATGCTAGATACCGCCGTACCACAAAATATTCGCAATCAATTGGTCACCGGAGCCGATGAACTTGATCTTGTTCGCTCTGGATTAGACGACACAATGCGCAACGCCTACAACGAGATTCGTAACATTTTCAACTCAAGAGAAAAAGTTGTCGACTTACGCACTGCCGCTTTTGTGTTAGCTATCGAGCGAATAGCAAAAAAATACGAAAGTATGGGACTTTAACCCCATCTTGCTTATTAAGAGATCTAAGATGCGGTTCCAACTTTTCCTTTAGGGCTCAAGCTATTAGTCTTCCCGCGCTTTATGGGCTTAAGTGTTTTCAACACACTATCGCGTTCGGTCGAACCTTTCGTACCGCTAGATCCTGAAGGGGAGAAAGTTGGACTCTACTGCTGTGGTCCGACCGTGCACGACTTTGCGCATATCGGAAATTTCCGCACCTTTGTATTTGCAGACATCGTTCGACGTTACCTTGATTTCAAAGGTTTTAAAGTCCGCCACGTTATGAACATCACAGACGTGGAAGACAAAATCATTCGGCGTGTTAACGAGAGTAATAAATCACTTAAAGAATATACTAGTAAATATGAAGAAGCGTTTTTTAACGATCTTGAAGCATTAGGTTGTTTGATGCCAGATGATCGGCCACATGCAACAAAATTTATTGGCCCAATCATTGAGCTAATTAAAAAGCTAGAGGAACGTGGTATCGCATACCGCACCAACGATGGTTCCGTTTATTTTAGCATCGAAAATTACCGCAAAGGCGGCAACTGCTATGGACAACTTCTCAACCTAAATCTAGATGAAATGCGCCCAGGCGAACGCGTCAGCAGTGATGAATACGAAAAAGAATCTATAGCCGATTTCGCTCTATGGAAATCACGTGTAACAGAAGATGGTGAGGTTTTTTGGAATAGTCCTTGGGGTGAAGGGAGACCCGGATGGCACATTGAATGTAGCGCAATGAGCATGGAACTCCTCGGCCCCAGTTTCGATCTCCACCTCGGTGGAGAAGATCTAGTATTCCCCCATCACGAGGATGAAATTGCTCAAAGCGAAGGAGCCTGTTTGCAATGTGATGGTCAAAAGTTCGTCAAATACTGGATGCACGGATCTCATCTTCTTGTAGAAGGTAAAAAAATGAGTAAATCACTCGGCAATTTTTTTACATTACGCGACTTATTAGCTAAGGGTTTTGCTGGCCGAGAAGTCCGCTACCTAATGATTTCAGCCCACTATCGAGAAACGTTTAACTTTACTCTAGATAATCTAGGAGGAGCCAAGACCGCACTAGGGCGCATAGACGAATGTACATCGAAACTCCGAGAATTGTCAGCCGGGAAAATTGCATCTCCAGATAATGACTCTAAGCTTGTAACTGGTTTTATCAAAGCAATGGATGATGATCTTAATGTTTCGGCCGCTTGGGCTGCTGTTTTTGACTGGGTACGAAATACAAATCGCCAACTTGCGGCAGAAGGAATTGACAACAATACTGCCGCTATCGAGTTGGCAAACTGGGATCAAATCAACAAAGTGTTGGGAATCCAGATAGCCGAACAGAAGCCCCCAAGCGAAATCCTTGCCTTAGCTGAAGAACGTCAAGCTGCAAGAAAAAATAAAGACTTTGCACGATCTGATCAAATCCGAGATGAGCTATCCGCAAAAGGCTGGACTATCGAGGACACCCCAAAAGGCCCAAGAGTCAAACGCGCCTAAGTCAATCGCTATCGCCTTTGATTATGATTCTCTAATTCGTATTTTTGCTTGGATAGACTAGTGATGCATTCAGCAAATGCCTCAGCAGGCCGCCACTCTTCCCATTCTATTTCCTCCAACATAGCAGACTCCCAACAGCTTCTTTCAATGCCAGTATCTTTGGCCTGTATCGAACCTTGAATTAAAAGGCCTTCACGATTACGTCGTTGCGCAGCTCCAGCAATTTTCCTGCCACGAAATATTAGATCGCTTTTCTCGGCTCCAATAAAACATTGACCTGAACCTGCTTGAATCACTTCCGAACATAGCTCTGTCGTCACTCCACATCGTTCAAATGCCCGACAAATCCAATTATGGACACGCTGATAGCTGACTTGAGCCTTCAATTGCCACCATGGGTGACCTGCTGGAAAAGTGAGACTATAAGTCCATTCATGTTCATCGTGCCGAACCAGCCCCCCACCTGTAGGACGACGAATAAGCGGACGCAAGTCTGTCCACAACGAGACATCTGCATAACGCTGAAAATAACCAAACGATGATGCTGATTGGTTCCATGAATATAAACGTAATACAGCTTGACCTATCAAGGAAGACCGGCGAAGCAACAATTCATCAGCAGCCATATTCCAAGTTGGTGATTCAGCCAGACCATGCCAAATATTAAAAGTTTCATGCGCCATAGCTATTTACGATAAATGCCACTTTTACCAGACGGGCAAAACATTGCAATTTCACAGATAGAACAGTCAGGCTTACGCGCAGAACAGCGACGACGACCATGCCAAATTAACCAGTGACTAAACATTGTCCAATCATTACGTGGAACAAGTTTTTGAAGATTTAATTCAATTTTTTCTGGCGATTTTTCCAGTGTTAAACCAAGTCGATTTGATAATCTTGCTACATGTGTATCTACCACGACACCTTCGTTTATGTTAAATGCATTACCGAGTACAACATTCGCCGTTTTTCGCCCAACACCAGCAAGAGCAACAAGTGACTTCATGTCAGCCGGCACATTGCCACCATGCTTTTCAATGAGTGAATGACAGCACTTTTGAATACTCTTACTCTTATTACGAAAAAGGCCAATACGCTTAATATCATTCTGTAATTCTTCAATATGCACCTCAATATAATCTGCAGCACAACAATATTTTTTAAACAAATAAGAAGTAACAATGTTAACCTGTTTGTCTGTGCACTGCGCAGAAAGAATGGTCGCTACTAGTAGCTCAAGAGGACTTGAATATTCGAGCTCACACCGAGCGTTAGGATATGCACTCTTCAACCCAGAAATAATAGCCGCCGTACGTTCAGTCTTAACCTTAATTGATTCGCGAGGCATGAGCTTAATTGAACGATTGAACTGATTCCTTGAGTGGCTTCGGAGGTAAATCTTTCGGCTTAAATAACACCAGCCGACGATCAGCCCCATCCAACAAACGAACCGTTTCTTCGATAAGCGGCGACACCTTAGGGCGAGCATGTCCACGACGAGGCTTAAAACTTTGAATTTGCACACGCTGGACTAAATAAGCCTCAATAATTCGGCCATATTCGTTAACAAATGGAATCAATTGCCTCGGCATTTTTAAACGGGCCACAATCAACTGATTAATCTTTTGCTGAAATATTGGTTTCTGGACTTCGAAGTCCCAACCACGCAACGCTTGCTGTAAAGATATCTCAGCATCAAACGGAGAATCAGCATCAGTTAATTTGACCTCTGCTGGTAGCTTTAACAAGTTCTCCAGTTTCTCAACAGCTTCCAATAGCGTCCAATTCTGATATTGGTTTTGCCCTGTAAATTGTACGATCATTACAGCCCACCACTTCTCCACAACAAGCATATCAGCAAACAGATCACCATAAACCTTAAGAAATGCTGTTTGCCAATTTAGGCTGTCTGGCAGAAGGCGAATCATTCCCTGCAACCTCTGCCCCCCCATTGGCAAGGCTAACAAACGGTCTACCAATAGATGGGAACACGCCTGGAAGTCTTTCCAGTTCTCACCTCTAATATGAGCTGGTGACGGCATAGCAACCTCAGAAAAATCAAAAGCACGCCTACTACTCAATCTAGACCGAACTTTAGACAACATGTCATGACGACGCACAGTTCGAACGACCTCCTCTGCTACCATTTCCCTGCCGTTTGATTCAGGTTTTTTAAGCACTAGCACGAGGTCAGGTTGAGCCAACAAAATCTGCGTTAAGCCCACAGTTAACCAAAACGGCATCTCTGTATCACGCAACTGCGGCTTACGGTTAGCCAAGTCAAGCAACGTAACCTGCACTAAAGCACGCACCAATTTCGATGCCTCAATCTCACATGGCAAAGTCAGTTCATATGAATAACCAGACAAATGCCGAACTGTTACTACAGGCACTGTGGCAATAGGATTCAACGTAGGATTCAACCGAATTTTAACCTTACCACCAAGAAATAATGGTATTTCTAGTCGCTTGAGCATAGCAGCCCGCAATCGGTCGGCTGCTATAGCTACATGATCTGGCCCAATAAGAATGGTGTCCAAGTTAACATCAAGAATTCCACCTCGCCGTTTGGGTGAAATGGGGCCATAAACCATAAACTGACCAGATTGACTGTTAACCGTTTTATAGCCTGAACGGTTTTTAAGCAGTCGGCTGATGTTCTCCGGCAGCCGATCAGGGACTACCGTTTTTATTTTCTTTTTGCGAGGAGCAACTGTTTTAGGCGGCAAAACAGGCCTAGGCGGAGTCTTTGAAGAAACCGCATTAGTAGTTAATGGAGCAATTGGCTCTACCTGTTGCCTCTGACTGAAAGCTTGGTTAACCAAACCCCAACAACAAATGAAAACCAAAAAAACAATCCATCGACCCTCAAGAGGACGACTTCCCCGCACTCTTGCCGGAACTGGATTTACTGTCACTCTTGGTTTTACTGTCACTCTTGGTTTTACTGTCACTCTTGGAGGAAGATTTTTTTGAATCGGACTCCTTCTTAGCTCCGGATTTATAACTTTCACTGCGATAGTCGGTCTCATAAAAACCGCTACCTTTAAAAATGATACCTGCGCCGGTACCTATAATACGACGAACTTTACCTTTACACTTACCTTTAGGGCAGTCCGTCAGTGCGTCAGCCTTGATAGATTGAAAGATCTCAAATTCATGATCACACTTTTCGCAAACATATTCGTAAGTAGGCATAAAACTAACTAAAATAACCCTCGCCAGTAACGACAAGTCTCTGCAGAAAGTCAAGGCTAGGACCGAATGACTGTATTTCCCGCTTGGCTTAAACCAAGCGTGTTGGTTCCCTCTCTTGCATGGCCAGAGTAAAGCTTGCCGACATTGTCAAATACTGTAACCGAACCCTTAAACCAGATTCGTTTGAGGATTGGCCTGGTGCAGTAAACGGATTGCAGGTAGAAAACCACGGCAGCGTATCACACATTGCTGCCGCG
>JASLKL010000018.1:7886-27673 GCA_030747605.1 Verrucomicrobiota bacterium
TCGTTTGAGGATTGGCCTGGTGCAGTAAACGGATTGCAGGTAGAAAACCACGGCAGCGTATCACACATTGCTGCCGCAGTAGACGCCACACCAGCTACAGTCAAAAAAACAATCGAAACTGGAGCTGACTTATTGATCGTGCACCATGGTCTATTTTGGGGGACTACACATCCTTGGACGGGAAATCGATACCAGCTATTGAAATTATTATTAGATAACAATGTAGCGGTTTATAGCTCACACCTCCCTTTAGATGCTCATCCTCAGATTGGAAACAACGCTATACTATGCAAAGCACTGGGCATCAAATCACCCAAACCATTTTTTATCGATCGCGATCCTCCAATTGGTTTACGTGGTGAATTAAACCTGTCGAGATTACAATTGACTAAACTTTTAACTAAAGTCACAGGAGTCGATCCAATAGTGCTTCCCTGTGGAAAAGAACGTTGCAGAAAAATTGGAATTGTTACCGGCGGAGCCGGTACAGATATGAAAACTGCAGCCAATGAAGGTGTAGATACATTCATCACAGGTGAAGGCCCTCATTGGACTTTTGCTCTTGCCGAAGATCTTGGATTAAACGTGTTTTACGGTGGTCACTATGCAACAGAAACATTTGGCGTAAAGGCATTGAGTGAAAGATTGTCAAAGAAATTTAAAATTACTTGGACATTCATTGACCATCCAACTGGATTATGACATCACAGTTGCCTGAACTTAGTTTTCAAAATACAATAATCCTGTGAAACGCATTTCACTAGTTACTGTTCTACTATTTATATTGGGTATGGCAGATGCGTGCACAGCAGCATCTAAAATCAATAAAGTTTTGCCACATTTGTTGGACAAACAAGGACACCATACACTTTCTCCAAGCTTATTAGAAAGAGATGCTTACCAAGCACAACTCAGAGCAAATCCTGATCTTTGCTCAGGTATTCGTTTCGATGTCAAATGGTCAAAAGGCAACCATAAAACCAAAATCGGGAGCCTTCTGAAAATCCAATTAGAAGTACAAACCTCCGCTTCAATTAAACCAATCGTCCTGACTCAAATAATCAAACTAAACCGAAATGGCGGATGGGATGCACTTAACCTTGATGGCGAAAGATATAAAGCAGCAGGCAAAATAATCGGATGGCGAGTATTATTGCTTGAAGACGATAATACACTTGCCGAGCGAAGATCCTTTCTATGGCAAACAGGAAAGACATCAAAAAAATCCGAGGCATCGCCTGCCGATTGACAACCGCGCTCCCCTTCCCCACTCTTTCCCCATGGCAAAAACCGGTCTAGGTCGAGGCCTGGGTTCTCTTTTGGGAACACGTCGATCGACATCCCAAAGCAACCCAATCGAGGAAAACTCTAAAAATGAATCCGGCATTGAAGATGCCGGGAACTTAAACGAAATTCCAGTTGGCAAGATTCTACCGGGGGCAATGCAACCCAGGAATGGTTTCGATGATGATTCACTCAATGAATTAGCTGAGTCGATTCGAGAAAACGGTATTATGCAACCTCTTGTCGTTCGCCCACGCGAAGACGGATATGAACTCATTGCTGGGGAACGTCGCTGGCGTGCTTCACAATTGGCAGGACTAACTAAGGTTCCAGTCATCATTCGCGATGTGGATGACCAAACCGCTCTCGAACTGGCACTAATTGAAAATCTACAACGAGAAAACCTAGACCCCATCGAAGAAGCAAAGGGTTACGAACAGTTAATGGATCAATTTGATCTAACCCAAGAAGAGGTAGCCACCAAGGTAGGTAAGAATCGAGCAACCGTGGCCAACTCCCTACGCCTAATCAAACTACCATCAGGAGTCCAATCTTATGTGCGGGATGGAATGATTACAAGCGGTCATGCCAAAGCAATTCTGGCACTCAAACATGCCAAAAACCAAATCGCAGCAGCCAAACAAGTAATCAAAAGGGAATTAAGCGTCCGTCAAACTGAAGAACTAATTAATTCTCTTAACCAAAAAGACAACAGCTCAGCAAAACGGAGAGATAAAAACACAATCTCCAATGTTAATGCACACATAGAAAATCTTGAGACCAAGATACAAGAACAACTCGGCACAAAGGTCACACTACGCTACAGAAAAGGCAAAGGAGGCTCCGTGAATATCAAGTTTTTCAATGATGAGGATCTGCAACGCATTCTCGATACACTCGGCATCAAATCCGACTAATTTCATGATTCTCGATATAGTCAAATACGGAGATCCAGTACTTCGCCAAAAAGGCGAACGAGTAGAATCCATCACCAGTGAGATTACTAAGCTAATAGATGACATGCTCGAAACCATGCGATCAGCCCATGGCATCGGACTTGCAGCACAGCAGATTGGCCGCACGTTACAATTGGCAACTGTTGATGTAACTGGCGTAGAAGATCGTCCGTCTCGCATGACGATTAACTCTAAAAATGTCGAACCTGAAGACTATATGCCATTGATCTTATTTAACCCAGAATGGACTACCGTTGGTGAAACAACCGAAACCGGCCCCGAAGGCTGTCTGAGTTTTCCAGAGATTTACGGAGATATAAATCGCCCCGAAGAAATCGAGGTAAAAGCAATGAACGAGAAAGGTGATAATATCAAATTTCGTTGTGGGGGCTTACTCTCAAGAGCTATCCAACACGAATACGACCATCTGCACGGCATTCTATTCATCGATCGAATGGATGGTTTAGTTCGGTCAAATCTAAAATCAGATATAGACATAATCCAAGCTGAGACTAAAAAATTACTAGACTAAGAAACAGCAGTCATAAAATATATTTCATGGGAAAAATGCCACATATCAGCCCAGCCAGGCATCCTTATTTTGGGTTTACGTTAATTGAGCTACTGGTCGTAATCGCAATTATCGCGATACTTGCAGGTTTATTACTTCCAGCTCTTGCCCGTGCTAAACAAAAAGCCCTTGGTATCTCCTGCATGAATAATCTGAAACAATTACAATTGGCAGTAATTTATTTCTGCGACGAAAACGAGGATGTACTACCTAGCCATTCACGTTGGGTACAAAACCAGTGGATGGACTTTAACGGAAACAACCCTGCCAATACTGATATGAAAATTTTACTGAATCCAAACTACGCACTGCTAGCACCATACACTCAAACTGCCGCCATTTACAAATGTCCTGCAGATCTAAGTGTAGTCAAAAAAAATAAAAAAATAACACCCCGCATTCGCAGCATGTCGATGAACGCTGTTGTGGAGGGATCAGACAAAAACTTCGGCCCAAATCAATATCGATGGTGGATTGGAGTGCCCCCTTATCGAGTATACAAAAAAATGGCCGATCTCACCGAGCCTTCACCAAGCCAATTCTGGATGTTGCTTGACGAACACCCCGATACCATCAACAACGGTGACATGGCTATAAAATGTGACGCAAAGGGGGCAAGCACACAATTTGTCGATTATCCTGCAAGCTATCATAATGGAGCATGTGGTCTTTCGTTCGCCGACGGACATTCAGAAATAAAAATGTGGATAGACGCACGCACCAAGTTGCGCGCCTCATACGGAAAAGGTTTTGCCTACAAGGCAGAATCACCAAACAATCCTGACATTACATGGCTTCAGGCACGCACCTCTGCCTTATCAAAGTGACTATGGCTGCACCGGTTTGCCCAACTTCGAACGAATATCATAAAGAAACTTCACCCCGTTATTATAATTTCTCGCAGCAACCCTACTCGCTTTTTCTGCGGAAGCTATTTCAACCTTAACCAATTCCTTTTCTTGAGAAGTTGCCGCCCGTGCGAGCCGGGCTTTCGCCGCTTGAAGACGCTGGTTCTCAAAAGCCATTCCACCCATGGCCATTTTGACTGCCTGACTTAACTCACGTTCCGCATCAATCAAATTCCCTTGGGCGTAATAGGCAACACCTAAATTTCGCCGAGCTTCAAAGTGTGTCGGCTGAATACGGATAGCATTTGCAAAATGAATAGCAGCTTTATCAACATCACCTTTCATCGCATGAACGGTTCCAAGATTATTGTAAGTACCAGGATTATCTGGGAAAATCTTTATTGATGCTTCGAAGTGATAAATTGCTTCATCAAAAATTTTTTGATCTTTCAGCAGGTTCCCTAAATTATTGTGTGCTTCGGAATATTCTGGAGCCAGCTCAAGCGCTTTCCTGTACTCTGCTATTGCCTTCTCTGCTTCACCTTTAGCCTTATAAGCAATGCCCATATTAAATCGCACATCAGGATCGTCATTTCCATCAGCATACTTCAATGCCTCTCGATACTTCCCCAAAGCACCGTCAGCGTTGCCAGCATTAATCAGATCATTACCTTCTCTCAACAAGTCCGCAACTTTGTCTGGATCTCCCAGATTAATACCAGAGCCATCTTCGAGTTTAATCGAATTAAGTTGCTTCAATATATCGTCAACTGATTCTTCTTCCGTCTCCGTCGACGCAAGTGGATCAAGAGGCACCTCTTGTAATAAAGAATCTGAATTAGCATCAGGCTTAAAAGAAACCACCGGATCAAGGCTCACTTCAGATTCGTTGAGGATTGTAACTTGTGCAGACTGATTAGTTCCATTCAACTTCGCAGTAGATACTAACTGATCAGGCGATTGTTCTGAACCACATCCAACCAAGAAAAAAGAGGTTAGAAGTCCAGCAGCAAATAACAGTACATTAAACCAACTCACCACCGAGAATCTATCAAACCTTCACCAAGCCGCAAACATCTTAGATCAATTCTCTATGAAATAAGCTCATCTTTTCTCAAGTCCTTCAAAATATAAGGTTTATTATTTGGTCTAATCTACGCTTGGCCAAGCGTTCCAGCCCCCATAAAGTCCCCTTGCAGATATGCTTAGAAATACTTTAATTTTTACTGCCGTAATTAGTCTAATTTGTGGTTGTGCGATGGCTCGCGAACTAAAAGAGTTCGACAACGACGTCAACTACAACGAATCCTTAATTCCTCACTACGATCTGCCAGATCCATTAACTACCGCCGAAGGAACACCCGTCACAAATGCGGAACAATGGAGGAATATCCGGAGACCACAAATTCTATCCCTTTTTGCTAACTTTATATACGGAACAGTTCCAACTCCCCCAGATCCTATCAAACAATCATATCATGTCATCAAAGAGGACAAATCGTTCTTAAATAACAAAGCTACTAAACTCGACATATCCATTCGTTTCAAAAACCGAAAAGGAACTGCTCAAACTCATATCATTGTATTTATTCCAAACAACATTGAAAAGCCGGCTCCAGGATTCATGATGATGAGTTTTGACAGCCCCAGAGGCAGCAGTTTCCAGTTAAGCACCAGCAGAAAAGGCCACCTCCGAAATGGCGTACCGATCGCTAAGCTAATCGATAATGGATATGGATACATCTCAGTTTATCACGGAGACTTAATCGGCCATAACGAGGTTTCTTTTGGAGGAGGAATTCATAAGCTTTTCTTTCGAGATGGGCAAAGCTTCCCCAAGGCACACGAGTGGGGAGTACTAGGTGCCAATGCTTGGACAGGCATGAGAGCTCTTGACTATCTAGAAACCAATGACCGTATCGATGCAAATCGTATTGCTGTTATGGGACATTCAAAAATGGGCAAAGCTACACTTTGGGCTGCCGCACAGGATGAACGCTTTGCTCTTGCTATTTCTGCTCAGTCTGGGTGCGGAGGTGCGGCATTATGGAGACGTAAGTTTGGTGAGACTATGGTAAAATTGAATCGTTTCCCCCACTGGCTATGTATAAATGCACGTAAGTTCAACGAACGCGAAGATGATCTCCCTGTTGATCAACATATGCTACTCTCACTGATCGCTCCTCGACCAGTATACGTTGCCAGCGGGACTGCCGATACTTGGGCTGATCCACATGGTGAATTCCAATCGGCAAACCATGCAGGGCCCGTTTACCAATTACTTGGTAAAAAACCACTTAACACAGTCAAGCTTCCTCCACCTAACCAACCTCTTTTAGAAGGAGACATCGGCTATCACTTGCGCACTGGAGGCCACTCAGTTGAGCCATATGACTGGGAACAATTCATTCAATTCGCAAACAGACATTTAAAATAATAATATTCTGCTTTTAGGCTAAGGTGCAATTCGCATATAAAAAATTCTGCCAATTACTTGGCCTGTTACTTGCTGTTTTGTTTTCGCAAACAACTGTATCAGCAATGCCATCATCACACGGAGCTAAAATATATGCAAATAAATGCGCCAAATGTCATGGCAACAAAGGGCAAGGTGTAGCTAACGAATACGACGAACCTCTCACAGGTGACTGGCCATTAGAAAAACTTGTCCGCGTTATTACTAAGACGATGCCAGAAGAAGATCCTAGCCTGTGCATAGATAAAGAGGCTGAACTCGTGGCTAACTATATTTTCAAAGAATTCTATTCACCTAAATCCCGTGCCTTAAATAACCGGCCGCGCATCAAACTCTCCCGCTTAACTAATCGACAGTTCCTCCACTCTGTTGCCGACTTAATCGGCAATTTCACTGGAAACTCATTCTTCAACCAATCTGGTGGACTAAAAGCCAATTATTTTAATAACCGTAATTTAAGTCAAAACAAGCAGACCCTTAATAAAATAAACGAATCAATTAATTTCGACTATGGGGCTACTACCCCATATCCGAACAATGTGAATTTTAAGCAAGAAGAGTTTTCCATGCGATGGAGCGGCTCAGTTTTTGCTGAAGAAACCGGTGATCATAAGTTCATAATTAGTAGTGAAAACGGCGTCCGCCTCTGGGTCAACAACATGGATCTTAAATTAATCGAAGGCTGGGTTTCTAGCGGACAACGCAGAGAACTCACTGGTACCGTTCGGCTGATTGGCGGACGAGCTTACCCAATCAAACTTGATTATTTTAAGTATAAGAGCAAAAGCGCCTCAGTTAAACTGGAGTGGCATCCCCCACACGGCTCGCGACAGGTTTTACCACCTCGCAATTTGTCTCCAAACATCACCAATAAAACTTTCGTTTTTAGCCAACCATTCCCGCCAGACGACAGCAGTATTGGCTATAAAAGAGGCAATTCTATCTCAAAAAAATGGGATGAGTCAGCTACTTATGCCGCCATAGAAACAGCAAATTGGATAGCGGAAAATTTAGATTCCTTGGCAAAAACCACTAGTAAATCACCTGACCGATTAATTAAAGCTAAGCAATTAGCCAGTCGCTTTGCTGAATATGCTTTTCGACGCCCACTAACAACAGAAGAAGATCAAATCTTCGTACATTCAAGGTTTGGACCAAGCAAACCAGAAACAGATTCGATCAAGGAAGTAATTCTCCTGACACTGAAATCACCTCGCTTTCTTTACCCCGACCTAGGCCAAATGGACGACTATTCTATTGCAGCACGACTCGCACTTGGACTTTGGGATTCACTTCCTGATACAGAACTAGCCCAAGCCGCCGCCGCAGGGCGATTGAAAAATGAAAATCAAGTTCGTCAACAAGCTATGCGAATGCTTCATGACCCACGAACAAAAGCTAAACTTCGCAGTATGATGCATCACTGGCTAGGCCTAGACTATGCCGAAGAAATAGCCAAGGATCGAAAAATATTTCCTCAATACGATAAATCGCTCGAGGCAGATTTACGGACTTCGCTCAACCTATTTTTGGACGAAATTATTTGGGAAAATGCCGGGGCCGATTTTCGAGCCTTATTTAATTCCAACCAGCTTCCTTTAAACTCACGCTTGGCTAAAGTTTATAGGGTGCAGCACGATGGAACGAAATCCGAATTTTCTCAGTCAAGCTTTGATACCAATAAAAGAGCCGGAGTATTAACCCATCCGTATCTTCTTACATTATACTCCTATCATAACAGCACATCACCGATTCACCGCGGCGTATTCATCACCAGAAATCTACTCGGACGATCGCTTAAACCACCACCAGAAGCTGTAGCATTCAAAGACGAAGGATTTGAACCAAATATGACCATGCGAGAGAAGGTCACACAAACAACTAAAGCCGATTCCTGCATGACCTGTCATAGCATTATAAATCCAATAGGGTTTTCCCTAGAAAATTTTGATAGTATTGGACGCTTCAGACAAACGGACAATGGCAGACCTATTGACACCTCATCGGAATATCTTACTGTCGAAGGTAATCCTATTCATATCAACGACCCACCCACTCTTGCCTCCCATGCAATTAATAGTCCAAGCGCTCACAAAAGATTCATTGAAATGCTTTTCAATCAAGTTGCCAAACAGCCAATTCAAGCTTATGGTTCAGGTGCTTTAAGACAGTTGTACGAAGATTTTGCTAGCGCAAATTACAATATCAGATATCTGCTAGTCGAAATAGCAGTAATCTCAGCGATGAAAGGACTTGGACAGAAGGAAATATAATAAACGCATGAATACAATAGATCGCAGGCAATTCATTCGAAATTTAGGTGTATCTTCAACATCCTTACCCTTTCTCGTAGGCCTACCAAGTTTGGGACTTGCTAAAACCACTCCCAGGCGCAAAAGGCTCGTGATCATGTTCAGCCCTAATGGCACTATCCCAAAGAATTTTTGGCCAGACAGCACAGGATCTAATTTTGAATTAAAACAAATCATGAAGCCACTAGCACCATACCGTAATCGTATGCTAGTGCTAAACGGCTTAAACAATAAGGTGCGCGGTGACGGGGATAGCCATATGCGTGGAATGAGCTGCTTGCTAACTGGCATTGAATTGTTCCCAGGTAACATTCAAGGTGGATCCGATACACCTGCTGGCTGGGCCAAAGGTATTTCAATTGATCAGGAGATTAAAAACTTTTTCCAAAGCCACGAAGCCACGCGAACAAGGTTTGGTTCGCTTGAATTTGGAGTAGGGGTAACTGATCGAGCTGATCCATGGACACGCATGTCATATGCCGGTCCAAACCAACCCGTTGCTCCCACAGACGATCCGTATCAAATGTACAAAAAACTCTACGGTCAACTTCGAGATCGTGATAGCTTACTCAACATTCTAGACATTGTTCGTGACGATTTGAAAAGAGTTTCCAGAAAAATTAGCACTGAAGATCAACGCCTCCTTAATGAACACGCTGATTTTGTTCGGCAAATGGAACAAGAGTTCGCTCAAACAAATGACAAAGCTTTAATTAGCAATCCTCCAAAGTTTGAAGCAGGCATTACTAATCAAAACGATAACGTACCTCGCTTAAGCAGAATGCAAATTGATCTCATGGTTAACAGTTTTGTTAACGACTTTGCGCGAGTTGGGACATTGCAATATACCAAATCAGTTGGACAGGCGCGAATGAATTGGCTCAACATTAATGATGGCCACCACGGCCTTTCACATGAATCAGACAAAAATGATGATGCTGTTGATAAACTAACACGCATTAATGAATGGTTTGCAGGTGAACTAGCCTATTTAACAAAGCGATTGGCAGAAACTCCTGAACCAGGTGCCAATGGCAGTCTACTAGACAATACTACTATCGTATGGACCAATGAACTAGGCAAAGGCAATAGCCACACCCTCAATAATATCCCATTCGTTTTAATCGGAAACGGTATGGGCTTCCGCATGGGGCGTTCACTCAATCTTAAAGGCACAGCACACAATCGACTTATGATTTCTCTAGCCCATGCTGCGGGACATAATATCGAATATTTTGGGAACAAAAAACTTAGCCATGGCGGACCTTTAGATCTTGGTTAATTGGATTGTCTTCAAAGCTAGTATTTTAATACAAAATAATAGGCCACTACCTTTGCTAAACGGTTATGTTATTCAATGAAATTTTCCGGCCTGTTTAACACACTCTCTAAAGCGCTAACTCTCGGGCTTATCCCGTCTGCTATTGCAGATTCAACCAACTTGGACACTAATAAGTCTAAGTTCCCTACTCTGCCAACTGGCTTTGAAATTAGCCTGTTCGCCAGTGAACCTCTTATCAGAAACCCTACCTGTCTTGCATTTGATCGCAAAGGACGTGCGTTTGTTGCGCAAGGACCACAGTTTAGAAAACCTCGAGAAAATACACCCGGAGACACAATCAATATTCTTGTTGACCGTGATAACGATGGTGTCGCAGATGATGTTAAAATATTCGCCCAAGGCTTCAACAGCATTCATGGGCTGGCATGGAAAGGAAATGATCTTTATGTGGCCAATGCGCCAGATTTTACTGTCGTTCGAGATACAGACGGCGATGACATTGCGGACGAATATATCAAAATATATACAGATCTCGGTAATTTAGAACACTCCTTGCATGGTCTTAACTGGGCCCCAGATGGTAAACTCTACATGTCAAAAGGAAACTCTAAGGGGCTCACAAGGCCTGGAAGAATAGCCCCTAAACCTTTCCGAGATCTCTGGGGAGTCGAGTCGCCAAAAGGGTCATCTCAGCTACCACCTGCAGAAAAGTTCACAGCAGAAAAATACAAAAAAAACTATCATAACCCTTCTGATGACTGGGGCCGAGAAGGCGGCATACTCCGCTGCGATCCCATGGGCAAAAACCTCGAAATTACCAGTCGTGGATTTCGTAATCCATGGGATATGGCGATGGATAATAGTTTTAATTTCCTTGGCACTGATAATGATCAGAATGACGGCGACAAAATCTTCATGCCATTTTATGGCGCACATTTTGGATGGGGACATTCTTGGAGTTATAACTGGACCGATTCCACGCATTTACCCACTGCCCCACATAGTGGGCCTTTCTTTAACGGATCCGGCACAGGCGTGATCTACTACTCACTCGACAGGTTTCCGCCACGTTATCGCAATGTTTTCTTTATTAATGACTGGGGCCGGAAATGCACCTATGTAATGAGGCCTAGATGGAACGGAGCGCTACTACAAAGTGATACTGGCAACGAGCCTTTAGAAATTTTTGCAGACTCCAAAGGAAGCCTCTTCAAGCCAAGCGATATCGAAGTTGGTCCAGACGGTGCACTATGGATTCTCAGCTGGGGCAATAGTTATGGTGCTACTTGGGATGGAGAACCAAAGCTCGAAAATCAAAAAAATGAAGGCCGAATCTTCCGTATATGGCACCACAAAAATCCACCTTACAAAAAAACTGAATGGCTTTCAGTAAAGCGGTTAAAACCAATGAGCAAATGGAGTCTACAAGAATTAGTTGATGATCTTGACCAAGCCATTCCAAGTTGGCGCACTGAAGCACAGGGACAATTAATTAAGCGCAACACATCAGAAACCAGCAAAGCATTGATCAGATTAACTAAAGCAGCAAAAACTCAGGCCGAAGAAACTTGGCTGATATGGACACTCGCCCAACATGAAACGAAGGATCCAAAACAAAATATCAAAGTTAATCAAACCCTACTTCAATTTTCACAAGGCAACGGCACTTTAAATCAAAAAATACAATCATTGCGTGCGATCAGACTTCGTTTGGCCAAAACAACGCCCAATGAAACAAACGAATTTATAGAAGCACTATCCCAAGCTCTTGAACATAAAAACCCTCGTATTCGATTTGCGGCGCTACAAACCATCTGGCAAGCCCGATTAAATACATTAACTCCAAACATTAAAGTCCTGACGGCAAACGAAAAAGATCGACTAACGTTTTATGCAGCTTGGGGAGCTCTACGTGACATGCTCCCTCCCAGTGAACTTAGATCCATGTTGCAGGACAAAAAATCAGGGGTGCGCCTAGCTGCCTTACTTGCCCTACTTGATTTACATCTTGTAACCCCTACAGAAGCCAAAACTCTTGTGAATGATTCTGATCCTAGAGTTACAACCGTAGCCGCTCTTTATTTAAGCAAAATTGAACGCGAAATGGCTAACCTTTTGTTAATCAGTCCAAAAGGTGGTGAATTTGTTCGAACACAGAACATAAGCATAAAAGCCAATATCAAGGATACACAAATCCGGTACACGCTTGATGGCAGCGAACCCAACGGCCGATCAAAAGAATATAACAAGCCGTTTGCCATCAAGGAATCAACCAGACTGAATGCAGCTATGTTTCGCGATGGCGAAAGAGTTGGCCCACTAGTTAAGTTAAATTATGAAAAGATTGATATACCAGAAGCTCCCACAAACGTAGTCCAGCTAAACAAACAAGAAACCCAACGTATGGTTCAGATTACAGGAGGATTAAGTGAAGGTGCTAAGGTCTACCTAGACCGACCTTATAAATTTAAAGACGTTCCTGAAACATTGATGGGTGCTACGTTCTTAATGTCACGTAACGATGATTCAGGATCACGTGGAGACAAAATCGTCAATTTAAGCGCTATGTGCTTATTAGATGTTTATATTGGTCACGACCGTCGAATCGCCCCTGTTAATAAACCAAATTGGCTAAAGCAATTCAACGCTACCGAAATGCACATCAAGACAAGCGATGCCGTATTTGACTTGTTCCATCGCCGTTTTGAAGGAGGCGACACCATAGCACTTGGCGGAAACACAACAGACGGAACTGACAGTGGAAAATCCAATTACATTACTATATTCAGCCAAGCGATGATTGCCCCGCAATCTAAACCTTTGACAGAGGAGCAAGTCTTGGCGGCCTTAGAACAAGCTGATGCAGATCGCGGCAAACAAATATTCTATAACAAACAAGGACCACAGTGCTCTACTTGCCATCAAATTAATGGCATTGGAAAAAACTTTGGCCCCGAACTTAGCGGAATAGGTTCTCGCGAGAATACTATTACGATTTTAAAATCAATCCTACAACCCAACGCCCGACTGGTAGAAGGCTACCGGACTCATATCGTTAAAATGAAAAACGGGGAAACCTATGCAGGCATGGCACTTGAGGAAAGCGGACTCACCTTCAAACTCGGGCTGGCTGCTGGTCAAAGCATTACCCTGGAAAAGAAATTGATAGACAATAGGAGTAGCCTAAACACTTCCCCTATGCCAAGTACTTTCAGCATGCTAATGAACGCACAACAAATGGCTGATCTGACCGCATTTCTCGTTAGTTGCAAGGAAAAACCCCGATCAGATATCCCGGAATCTAAGATCGATGATCAGGTTAATTTCGTAGAAGCTGAAGGACAAATCGAAATTCGAATCAACTCTCAAAAGGTCGGCACCTATGTTTATAATAGCACATCTACTATACGACCTTTCTTCAAAAATATCCGCACTCTCAGCGGCACTCAGGTCACACGAAACCATCCTCCCATAGAAGGCGCGGATTCTCTGGACCATGCATCCATGCATCCTGGAATCTGGATGGCATTCGGTGATATTTCCGGATTTGATTTTTGGCGTAACAAAGCAAAAGTTATACATCAACGTTTCATAACCAAACCAAATGGAGGAAAGTCAATTGGAACCTTTTCCGTGTTAAACCGATACGAAACCAAAGATGGAAAATTAATCTGCCAAGAAGAAGCTAAACACATTATAAGCCTTTCAAAAGGCAACTGGCAATTGAAGTACGACAGTCACTTTTCTTCACCACAAAATTTCTACTTTGGAGACCAGGAGGAAATGGGTCTTGGGGTACGATTAGCCACTCCCTTAATAGAAAAAAATGGCGGTCTAATTCATAACAGTAACGGTCAACTTGGAGCTAAAGAAACCTGGGGAGAACCTGCAATATGGTGCGATTACTCAGGAGAAATCGACAGCAAATGGGTTGGTATCACAATCTTAGCTAACACCAAAACACCTCGGATACCTTGGTGGCACAATCGCAACTATGGATTGATGGTAGCCAACCAATTTGGTCGAGGCGCCATGAAACAAGGGAAGGAAAGCAAACTCATATTAAAGGCCGACGAAAAATTACAACTTTCATTTACAATCATTATTCATGAGAACCAAAAAACAAACAGAAGCAATCAAAATAAAATTTTAAAAGAACTCACTCAATAATTATGATTAAATTAATTATCTTATGCTTTTTGGTTATCTTTATGACTGCTTGTTCAAGCATCAAACTTACCCGCGCTGGATATGAAGAAGCTTCTCACCAAGTTATAATTCGAGAAGGCCCCATAGAATTACGACGCTATTCGAACCTAAATCTTGTAGAAACAAAAATGAAGAACACCGAGGACAGTGGCTTCATGCGACTGTTCCGCTACATAGACGGGAATAATTCGAGTAAAAGTAAAATAGCTATGACTACACCTGTGTTCACCAGTGAAAATAACGGAGAGAGAACCATGTCTTTTGTGCTTCCTGCAAAAATTAAGCAAGAGAATGTACCTGTTCCTATTAATGAAGCCGTACAAACCATCACGAGAAGATCTGGCCTGTATGCCGCACATCGTTATACCGGTCGTCGAGTCCAAGGAGCCCCTATAAAAATCCAAAATCAACTTATGAACTGGATCAAAGACAATGAACTACAATTTCTAGGAAAGCCAATCAACGCCTTTTACGACACACCATGGACCCCACCATTCTTAAGGCGCAACGAGCTTTTAGTTGAAGTTGCTCAGCAGTAAGCGGTCAATTTTATTATTAATAAAAAATCACAAACGCAAGCTTTAGAGTTATCTCAATTCAGTCATACTTGAAAAAACTTCTAACAACCGTAACAATTTGTTCATGATAAAGGCAGTTTGTATTTCTATTTTAGCTATTGTACTTGTGATCGGTTGTAAAGAATCTGACCAAACAACTGAAATTCCTGTCAAAAGCTTAGCACCAAGACCCTCAGCTCAGCTGGAATCAACAAATTCTATACCACAGGAGCAACCAGACCCAAATAAACCCAAATTAGAAATATGGGAAGCGGCCTCGCTCGGAGCAATAGAGATAGTAAATGAGCATTTGGATGCAGGAGTAGATGTGAACATCATTGATAAGCGCGGCAGAACACCTCTCCACTGGGCATCAACTGAAAAGGTGATTAGAAAATTAATTGCCAAAGGTTCCGATCTTAACTCTAAAGACGGTCGTGGCATGACGCCATTACATTGCTACATTACCGAAGACAAAAAAACAGAAGAGGCTAAAATACTTCTAGATGCGGGGGCAAAAGTGAACTCGACAACTAGCTCAGGCCACACACCGTTGCATTATGCTACAAGCAATAATAAGTTTAAATTTGTAGAATTTCTAATCGAGAACGGAGCTAACACAAATGCAAAAAGTAAGTCAGGCGTAACTCCTTTACACTCTGCAAGTTTATCAGATGACAATCGCATCATAGAACTCTTACTAAGCAAAGGTGCCCAAGTAAATGCATTAACTAAAGATGGAGTAAAACTTTTTGCTACAGGAACGCCACTCGATTGGGCTCAAAAAGCCAATAAAGAAAAAGCCATTTCACTTCTCCGAAAAAATGGCGCGAAAACTGCAAAAGAGCTAAAAACAAAATAACTAGTACAAGGATACTTCTTTTTAAGATACCCTACAATTTAATGAATTAGGCCCTTTAAAATAATAATTACTAATTCTATGGATTCACTGGAAAAATTAAACATAGCACTGTTTGGGCTTGGTCGAGCTGGAAAATTCCATATCCAGAGCATCCAATCAATACCAGAACTTAATCTTAAATGCGTGATGGACTTGGATGAGTCAGTAGCCAAGCAAGTAGCAAAAGACTTGGAATGTGACTATTCAACCGACATTGATGAACCGCTTGCCCAAAACAATATTGATGCGGTAATTATTGCCACTCCCACGAACGAACATCACCAACAAATTCAAGCTTCACTAAAGGCGAATAAACCTGTCTTCTCTGAAAAACCACTGGGCAACAGTTTGCACGAAATTGACAGCTGCTTTGAATTAGCTGAACAGAGCGATCTACCGCTATTTGTCGGCTTCAATCGTAGATTTGACCCTTCATTCTCCAGCTTGGCGTCTGAAGTTAAAGATTCAAAAGTCGGGCAACTACAGATGTTGAGAGTTACATCTCGTGATTCACCACTTCCAACTATGGATTACATCAGTAAATCCAATGGAATTTTTCACGACTGCATTGTACATGACTTTGATATGCTTCGCTTCATTACAGGCAAAGATCCAGTGGAAATATACACATTAGGAAGTAGCTTTGTTGAAGAAATTAGAGCATTAAATGATTTAGACAATGTTCTTGTTGCTCTGAAATATGACAACGGAATGATCGCAAGTATTGATGTGAATCGTTTTGCATCATACGGATATGACCAACGTATTGAAGTATTTGGTAGCAACGGAATGATACAGGCTGAGAATCGATTGCCTATTACTACCCTACTTTCAAATAATACTGGACTGCTTAAACCAAAGATTGAGCATTCATTCCCAACACGATACCGAGAAGCATATCAGAAGGAACTAGAAGCTTTTAAAGACTGTGTACTGCAAAGAGTTCCAGTTCCTATCACTCACGAAGATGTTAGAATGAGTTTCATCCTCTCAGAATTAGGTGAGAAATCCTATCATGAAAACAGACCACTTAGTGTACCCAAGAACTATTCAACCAAAAGCTAGTCCGACTCACTAAGGCGTTTTACTGGCACATCGTAAAGCATCTCATGGGCTTCATTGAGTATATTTGGAATAAGTTTTGAAAACGGACTATTAGACAAAATCTCGGCAAGATCTAATTCAGACAACTTTGCAGCAGTTTCACCAGGAAACCAATGATCCGCCTGCCCTAACAAATTATAGCGCATCTTACCCCAATCAACCAAATCTAGAGATTTGGCGTAAGTCCATAACCGAATAATTTCAAGAACGTTGATCTGGCCCGGAACATCAATGTATTCAGGTATGTTCTCAAACCATTGATCGCACCAATCCTTACCAAGCACCCTTCTCATTTCCTCCCTCAACCGCAACTCGATAGGAGACATGACTTCATTAATATGATCATAATGCTCAAGTGCAGCAATATGCTCATCAAAATCACCTGGATTAGCCGCCCCACAACTGAGGGTATGCACCTGTGAACGGTTCAAGCAATATAGGGAGTTAAACTGCATAGGTGACAATGGTTGACATAGATCAACCAATTTAGCTGGAGGTGCATATAGTTTCCCGCCTTTATCATTCGGGCTAATAATGAATACTCCCATGTCACGCTTTGATGCTGCCTCAATGCAGGACCAATTTAGATCGTTAACGAAATACCAGTGAAGATTAACGTATTCAAATTCATCACTCTCAATCGCTGACTGAATGATGTTCGTTGATGCATGTGAAGAAAATCCGATATGCTTTGCTCTTCCTTCGTCAATCAACTTATGTATTGCTTCAACACTACCTCCTTTTCGAAGTGACCAATCAAGAAACTCCTGGTTATTAATGCCATGCAGAGACAACAGATCAACGTGATCCAAATTAAGGTAGTCCATAGACTTATCGAATGTGTCGAGAAACTCCTTTTGAGTAGAAAAAGGTGGAACCTTAGTCTGAACAATTATTTTGTTTCGAGGCAACTTAGGAAGCAAAAAACCAAGCTGCATCTCAGACGAACCGTAACCCCGAGCCGTCTCAATGTGGTTAATGCCCAGCTCCAGAGAGCGATGTATTGTCGCCTCAAGATTGGCTTGGCCATCATCAGGAACCTCACTGGGACTAATATCCTCCCACTTGTGCTGATACCTCATACCCCCACAAGAGAATACAGGCATTTGAAGTTCCGTTTTGCCGAATCGACGGTATTTCACAGCACGACAGTTTTATTTTTCATATGGGAAAATTCAAGAACCAAGCATTCGACCTTTATTATCACTAGGGCATAAAAGCCTAATGAGAAATATCAAAACGAATAACAGTTTCATTCGGCCTCGCCAAACCCAACTGTTCACGAGCCAAACGCTCCACTGTCTTAGGGTCGCTCTGAAGAGAATCAATCTCAAGACGCAACTTTCGATTAACCGTTTCCTCATGTTCAATACGTTGATCCAACTCAATAATTTGCTGCCTCATAGCTTCATTTTGATGCATAAGAGGAAAATAAAGAACAGCCACCCAGACTAAGGCAGCCAAAACCAACAAAGTCATAACTACACGACTAAGCTTATCCCAAATTACTGTATCGACGTTCATCTCCTTGCCAAGCGATTGCCCGTTTACGAGTCCGACCTGAGAAATCTAGACCTATGCCAACATTAGTGCAAACATAAAAATCATACTTTTATATTTAAGAAATCAAGTCACAACTCAGATTTTCGCGCTATCAAAAAGCGCCTCCAAATTGTCAGGCAAAATATCCTGTGAATGGCTAATTGGATTCAGTGCTGTCTTAAGGTAATCCACAGCATCAGCAACACGCTGCACACTCTTGGGCAAAGCAGCCCCTGATGCATTAGCATGACCGCCCCCTTGCAACTGTTTAGCCATCCTTAACGCCTCCCCATTAGTGCTTCTTAGGCTAACCATGAACTGGTTATTACCAATCCGATTAAGCATAAGCAAAACCTTGTAAGACTGGGATTCCTCACGAAGTAAATGGTTTAGGATAACATTGGAATTACCGACTACAGTTTTAACCAAACCTACTTCAGGTGTAATTTCCTGAATATTCTTCCGGCTCCACTTTAATCCCATCGGATCTTCCACTTCTCTCTTAACCCTCATCACTTCTAGCAAAGGATGATCGAGAAGCTTTTCCGGATCACCATCTACTACCGAATAAACATTCCAGAATCCATAAGTCTTAACGAGCGACCCATAGTCATTAGCAATCTCAAAATCAGGATCATCATGCAAAAAAAGATCTCCTATGTTTGCCAAATGAACCAAGCGATCAAGCGCTTCAGACTCTAGTCCATTATCCTTACAAAGCCCATAAGCTAACATACATGCACTTTTCGATTCATCATGAACCAAATGAGCCTTTGTAGGTGTTGCTGAAGTTATATGATGATCAACTATAACCCAATTTACTCGATCCATCCGTTCCTCGAAAGCTAAGTCACTAACCCACGCCGCATTCTCCCTAAGACAACGACTATGCCATGCTTGAGTTTGATAACCGAGCAAACGAACTTCTTCCCCATACAACACTCCAGATAGTTTTTGTAAAAGCATACCTGAAAGCAACCCATCAAGATCTCCATCATGAGTGACAATAATTTCCGGCTTAGGAAGTTGATCCATAAATCGGCAACAATCTTACAACATCTATCCTTGTAACCAAGCCTATTGTCACAATAGAAGACTAATAAGATTTACTTCAGCAACACTTCTACCGAGTCAAAGTTTTCGAATAAACTCATGCACAATCTCTCCTCGAATGATTGGCAGCAACAGATTTTTGAACTAAAATAAATGTCATAAAATGTTTTCCTGATTGGCTTCGTTAAGAACGGAAAAAAAGAGGCCACGCCGGATTTACTGATATTTTTGTTCACTGTTTGGTTTGGTTAAACAGTGACTTAAGAAGCTAATTTAAAGGCTAAATAGATGGTACCAGTGGAGGGACTCGAACCCACACTCTCGTGAAAGAAGCGGATTTTGAATCCGCCGCGTCTACCAATTCCGCCACACTGGCAATAGCTGGGAAATACCCAGAAAACGGGCAGAAACCTAATGATATCAGTGAGATATGCAAGTCATATATCCGCCGCGCTAAATGCAGCAAAGTGCAACTAAATGCAGCGAGTTCCGCAGAGGTGGGGGAGTTTTGCGTGACTTTTTTAGTTTATAAAACGGCTTTTAAAAAATCACTTGAATAGGAATTGAATTAGGTTCATCAAGAGTGAGTGAAGACAATACACCTGTGCCTAACACTGGCAATTATTGTTGCGCTTCAATCTGTCCGCGCCCAGAACACAGAGCTTAATATAGAGCGATCTGTTAAAGTAGAG
>JASLKL010000190.1 GCA_030747605.1 Verrucomicrobiota bacterium
ATCGCCATAGTCTTCAATTATGTTAACCTGATGGACTAGTGATATAGCGTGAAGAACTTCGGCTCTTCTTGTGAGAACTTGTTCACGAAGTTGCGAGCCAAGCTGCTCCTTAGATATCCAAATTACACCCGCAAAGACTAATAAGATGAAAGCAGAAGAAATGAGTTGTAATTTATATTTCAAATATACGATTAAATTACCATGCCCCTTAATGAGCGATTATAAATACAAAAAGAATAATTCAACAGTACAAAAAACATTCAGAACAGATTAACAATACAAATTTAAGTTCTATACTGTTACATCTGATAGACGAATGCGGTTGCTATAGCATTAGGATCGTCCGAAGATCTGCATATGCCGTTAGAGGTTAATAACCAAGTAATAGACGATGCAATAATCGATCAAGAATTTTCTACAATAAAAGCCCATTATGAAAGCATGGCGTCTATATCATGTTGTGAACGTGACGATGAGTTTAGAGGATACGCACGTGACAATATAATTTTTCGTGCATTACTTACGCAGGAGGCCAAAAAAACCATACCCGAACCCAATAAAGAAGAAGTCGATGCAGCATTTAAGAAATTAAAGAAAGAACATGGCGGGGATGATCAGTTCTATGCAAGCATGAGCTTAACTCCAGATCAGGATGATGTAATTCGAGACGACCTTGCCCTAAATCTTCAAGTTGAATCCTTAAGGGAAAAGATATTTGCCAAAACACCAGAACCAACAGAGGAGAAATTGCGTGAATATTACTCAGATAATGAAGATCAATTTAGAGACGCAGATGAAGTTCGGGCTTCACATATTTTTAAGTCTGTTCGTGAAGCTGAAAAACGAGATGACATATTTAATGAATTATGTGAAATACGTAAAAAACTTATTAATGGTTTAGATTTTTTTGAAATTGCAAAAACTTATTCGGATAAACCCGAAGAGGAAATCGATCTAGGTTTCTACAAGCGAGGAGAGCTTATGGATGAATTCGAAATAATCACATTCTCAATGAAACCTGGAGAAGTAAGCCCAGTGTTCAATACTCCTCACGGATTTCATTTAGCAAAGGTAACGGATCGAAAATTGGGTAAAGTTCAACCTTATGAAGATGTTAAGAATATCATAAAAGAAGAATTGATTCTTTTAGATCATGATAAAAAAATTAAAGCATATGTTGAGGAACTAAAGAAATCAGCAGATATAGAATATACTGAACCGAACTATGACTCCCATGAGCATGATTAGAGTTAATGATTCCGATTTTTAAAATATTTGAAGGTATATTTAATACCCCAAAAGGACCAAAGTGCGATGAATGCCAATCGGTATTAATTGATTCAAATTGCCCAAATATGGATTGCCCTATTAAAATTGCATCATGGGTAGTGCAGTGGGCGTCAACTGAAGCGGCAAACATCCCAATACTTAATAGCTCGATAGCTTTGAAATTGGCTAAACTTAACTTAATTATTCATCCAGCTGATATTTATGAGTTAAGCGAATCCGATTGGCTTCAATTGCCTGAAATCAATAAAATTAAATATAAAGATTTAACACGGTTCCTTGAAGCCAGTAAAAATATGACTCCTGAATCCCTCTTATACGGTTTTAGGATTAAAGGGGTTGATTATCCTATTGCAAAAGATCTCGCGAATAAGTTTTCAGCTATATCACAACTACGGGTAGTGAAAATTGAAAAACTAATAACTGTTGGTTCGTTAAGTGAAGGAACAGCTTTTGCTGTTAGGCAATGGTTTCGAGATTCATTCAACAAACGAATGCTTAAGATTCTAGACGCACAGGGTTTTAAACTGGATTAAAGCTTAGCAACCTCTTCAGCGATTTGAACCGCATTCAATGCAGCCCCTTTAAGCAACTGATCACCAACTACCCAAAAACTAAGTCCATTGTCGAAAGCGCAATCCTGCCTGATTCTCCCTACTTGACAGTTATCACTTCCAGCTACGCCCAGCGGCAGAGGATAATTGTTATTGGCTACATCATCGTTCAAATCAATACCAGGAGCAGATTCAATTGCATTCTTGGCATTAGAGATTGATACAGGCCTTTCAAACTCGGCACAAACAGCAATAGAGTGAGCTCTTAATACAGGAACACGCACACAAGTAACACTAGCTTTAAAATCTGGAAGACTCATGATCTTTCTAGCCTCATTTTCCATTTTCATTTCCTCTTTAGTATAGCCGCTCTCAAGAAACTCATCTACATGAGGTAATACATTAAAGGCAATTTGGTGAGGATAAACCATTTTTGACACTTGTTTGCCTGCTGTAATTTCGTCTACTTGGCGCTCAAGTTCAACTATACCCATTGCTCCGGAGCCTGATACGGCTTGATACGTGGAAGCAAAAATCCTCTTTACTCCAAATGCGCAATGCAGTGGATAAAGTGCCATTATTGTTACAATTGTTGAGCAATTTGGATTAGCAATAATCCCCTTGTGAGAAGCTACATCAACTGCATTAATTTCAGGAACCACTAGTGGAACTTCGTCATCCGAACGGAAAGCACTTGAATTATCTACAACAACAGATCCAGCGCCTACGGCAAACTCAGCGTATTCTTTTGAAGTTCCTCCCCCAGCGCTAAAGAGAGCAATATCTACACCCTTAAAAGAATCTCTTGTAAGTTCTTGAACGGTTATTTTCTCACCTTTAAAAGTTTGCGTTTTACCAGCAGATCGTTTGGATGCAAGTAGTGATAATTTACTTAATGGAAAATTCCTGTTCTCAAGAGTCTTCAACATTTCGATTCCTACTGCCCCCGTTGCTCCTGCAATAGCAACATGTAATTCATTACTCATAAACGGGCGGAACTTTACTTTGGATTTTGCACCTGTCAATTGCAGTTGTTCGTAAATTGCTCATAATTCAACAATAGCAAAAACAAAACATATTTAAGTGATTGACAGGCCATAATGTTTAAAGGAAATTCCGCACCTAATTTTTAAGGCTGCGTAGCTCAGTTGGTTAGAGCGTGGGACTCATAAGCCCGAGGTCGCTGGTTCAATTCCAGCCGCAGCTACCATAAATTTCTAAGGTTTTTCGCTTTTACAGCACTTCTCCAGGCTTCTCTCAATACCCCTTATATATGCCAGAACACACCGCAGTTAAGGGGTGGGTAAATTATGGTAGGATTGGATGGCTTTCCCATCATCTAGGCAAACCAGTATACCAATGGATTGAGCCCATGTACTTCTCAGCATTATCTGTCTTCGGAATGCTGTCTACATGTCCATCTCCCCAAAGCGTGTTGTTTTTGCCATGCCGGAACCATTCCTGTGCAATCTCATACTCTTTATAGTAGAGACCCCACCGGCCGCTTAGCCTCCACTCACTGAGATTCTGTTTAACACCTGGGTTGCAACCAAGAGCGTCATTAGTTGAGCCTGTGCCATCGGCCTCTAGTCGAGTTTCAGCCGCGTCCTGCACGATAATAGTCTCTGCGGGTAAGTCTAATTCTATTCGGCGGCGAGGTCGTACTGTGGCGGCTGTTTGCCGTCGGACAGCTGTAAAAAACTGCCCATTGATTCCATATGAACCGTCTAGCCAAAAATCAGATGGAAACTTGTAGTCCCAACGCCACTCATCAACAACTCTTGCAGCTGGATCACGCCAAAGGCGAACCTGTTTGCCAACATATGCGTAATAGGCAACACCCCAGTATGCATCTGGACTGTTGGGATCACCGATCACACGCTTCGCCATTTTCTCTCGAGGGCTCATATACCACTTGCCGTGATTAGGAGGCAGCCCAGCTGGGCTGTGATGAAGCCAGCCATCGTTATCGTCTTCGTAAAGTTTCATCGCAATGTCGATCTGGCGCAAACTGTTGATACAATAAGCTGATTTGCCCTGCTCCTTTGCACGGGACAATGCGGGCAGTAGCAAGGAGGCAAGGATTGCAATGATAGCAATAACTACCAGTAATTCGATTAATGTGAATGCCCTAGCTCGCTCTGCCTGAAATTGAATAATCATTCCGAAATACTTAAAAGCTACTGGAATCTAACTGGAAAAAATGTGTAAGAGCGTGTAGTG
>JASLKL010000191.1 GCA_030747605.1 Verrucomicrobiota bacterium
ATATCATTTAGAGCACCAAGTAATAAACGATGCTCCATTGGTTTAGGTTTACGCCCACAAATAAGGCGGTACAAACTATCAACCCGAATTGAGTTAGTTTCAGACTCGAGCAAAACCCGCTCAGCCAACTTTCGAGAGGCCTCAACAAAAGTCGGATCGTTCATTAAAACTAAAGCTGCCAGCGGAGTGTTTGTACTAGGTCGCTTAAGTACACATACCTCACGAGAAGGAGCATCAAAAACCTGCATATTTGGTGGCGGCACGGAGCGCTTCCAATATGTATACATACTGCGACGATAAAGCTTTTCACCATGATCTTGTTGGAAACGTGGAACATTGGTAAATACCACTTCACCCCAAAGCCCAGGAGGCTGATACGGCTTCACACTCTCACCTCCAATGTGGGCAACCATAAGACCACTAGCAGACAATGCATGATCTCGTATCATCTCTGCTGACAAACGAAAACGAGGCCCCCGAGCAAGCAACCGATTCATAGGATCCACCTCAAGCAATCTTGGTGTCACTCGAGACGTTTGCTGGTAAGTGGCCGACATCACAATTTGTTTGTGCATTGCCTTAAGATCCCAGCCCGTAACCATGAATTCCTCGGCCAACCAATCAAGTAAATCAGGGTGTGTTGGCCATTCACCTTGCGCCCCAAAATCCTCCGAAGATCCTACAATACCGACACCGAAATGCATTTGCCATAGACGATTGACAGTAACTCTAGCCGTCAATGGATTCTCTCTACTTATTAGCCACTTGGCAAATCCAAGACGATTGCGTGGTGCATTGATGGGCCATCGACCAAGCGCAGAAGGCAGCCCAGCATTCACCTCAACCTCACCAGGTTGATCATACTGACCACGGTTTAACACAAATGTTTTTCGGGGTGGTGCTTTCTCACCCATTACCATTGTCGTGGGCACCTGTTCCTCAAGCTTGTTCAATTTATCACGAATTACATCAAGTTGTATTTCCTTATTCGATTTTTTTCGTGAGATCAGTCCAGATTTATCCCAGTAAACCGTCCCATCAAACTGTGTAAATGCCCAGCCAGTTATCTTCGTTCCAGCATCTAGGCCAACTTTATTGGCTTCAATTTCAAGTCTAACCCATTCGCCCGACTTGGGTAACGGACCAATCTTTCTGCGGCTGGAAGTATTTTCCTGGCCCCATTCAATTTTCCCTTCACCCCAATACGCACGATGCTCCCAACTTTTACTGTCATTCCACTGAAGCATGATTTGTTTAGGCGGATTATCAGGATCCAAATAAACGTATGAGAACAACTTTGTATTTTCATCAATATTGAGACCATCCTTGGCATTTTGCACAAGATGCTGCCCTCGTCCCTTACTACTCCTTCTGTGTGAGCGGTTACCACTGTAAACAGGGTGGTCCGGCTTATTTACAAACTCAAAAAACTCCCCACCACCACCATTTCCAAGCGCATCCACTCCTTCTGGCAAATTGTCATCAATCCAAACCTTCTCAGTCATTTTATGTGAAAGCAAAGCGGTACCAACCTCAGTTATCAGCTGCTTTTCATTCATACGAAGCTTGGCCAATTGCTCATGCTGAAATACTGATGGAGCCTTTAGAAAGGGTTGATCAGCCTCCTTATCTGAGTTCCCCACATGTGCTCGCTCCGGCACATTATTGAATAAAGCGTAAAATGCATAAAATTCTTCCTGAGAAATCGGGTCGTACTTGTGATCATGACAACGGGCACAACCAAAAGTTAAACCTAGAAAAACCGCCGAAGTAGTTTCCACGCGATCAACTACAGTTTCCACACGATATTCCTCATCAATCACACCTCCTTCACTTTGTATAGAGTGATTACGATTGAATCCGGTTGCTACTTTCTGCGCAAGTGTCGGCTCAGGCAAAAGGTCGCCGGCTAGTTGTTCAATTATAAACTGATCATACGACAAATTCTTATTAAAAGCTTCAATAACCCAATCGCGCCATGGCCACATCACACGTCTACGGTCGAGACTATACCCATGCGAATCAGCATAGCGTGCGGCATCAAGCCAATTGAGCGCCATCCGTTCTCCATATCGTGGCGACGCCAACAATCGGTCGACCACTTTCTCGAAAGCACGAGGTGAAGAATCTGAAATAAATGCATCGATCTCCATCAGAGATGGAGACAATCCGGTCAGGTCAAAACTCACACGCCTCAAAAGAGTCTCCTTGTCTGCCTGATGGGAAGGCTGCAATCCAGCTGATCGCAGCTTAGCTGAAACAAATTCGTCGATGGCACCCCTTGACCATAAAGAATCCTTAAGAGTTGGCAATTTCGGACGCTTGGCAGGACTAAATGACCAATGTTCCTTCCACTGAGCACCTTGCTCAATCCAACGTTTCAGTGTGGCCACTTCAGCCGAAGACAAAGCTCTGCCTGAATCCAGCGGAGGCATCCTCTCAGAGGCATCCGAATTTGTGATGCGCAAAAATAAATCGCTTAAATCGGGTTGACCTGGAGCAACTATTTCAGAAATGAAATCTGCAGTATCCAATCGCAAATCAGCCTTGCGATTGATCGTATCGGGACCATGACACTCAAAACACTTATCAGAAAGGATCGATCGCACATCACGATCATACTCCACATCTACCTCGGAAACGGCCGTCGCAGAATTGAAAATCAAAACCAAAAAGCAAAAATAAATTCGAAAATTAAATCGAAAAGCGAAGACAGGAAAAATTAAAGCCATATGTAACTTTTTCCTTAACGATAGAGCTGAGTCTCAAGGCGGTTACTATCATCGCCCAAACTAATTCTAGGAATTGCTTTAAGGGAAAAAAGTAAGCTCACGCTAAAGTCGTTTTTCCCAGCACGATGATCACGCAGACGAAATCGAAGTGCAGAGGTTACACTAGAAAAGTCTCTATAAAGACTATAGCTCTGCTCCTCCATTGTACCATCACTAGCCTCAAACTGATGTATCACCCGAAAACCCCACTCCTCATTGAACCGGTAGTACAAACGACTATAGAGCAGATTATTCCCCCATCGCCAATCCTCACCGAGGGAATTTCCAAAAAACGGATCATATGGATAACGAGATTTCAACTCGTCCTGTGTCCAGTCGCGCAAATAGCGATGCCCTAAAGTTAGACTCCATTTATCATTCGGCAACAAGGAGATCGTATGATTTGACTCGTTTAGTAATCTCTTGTTGGGATCATAACGCAATTCTGATCCCAAAAGTAGCCAAGAACGAGGCTTAACTTCCAAATCAGAGTATACATCATTGAAACGTGCCTCATACATGCCAGTCTCCAGCCGCCAATCAGTAAAAAGCTCCCAATTTAAAACATCATCCACCAAACCAAAACGTTTAGTTTGAAGCCTATTCCTAACTCCGATGCGAATAACATTTCTAGAGTCAATTGTATCAATCGAATTATAATCAGGGAAATCTATTGGCCGCAAACGAAGCGAGTGAAGTTCACGATCAAACTGCGGAAGCTCCCATGGCCGCTCGTTTGGATCAGGCACAAAAATATAATTAGCCATCGGTTGTACAACATGCCTCAATCCATCGACATCCAACAGAGATAATTTGGCATCGGGCCATGTACTAGACGCCTTGAAAGAAAACTCAACACCAGTATTAAAAACAGATCGATCCAGATCGTTCATCTGACCAAAATCAGAATCATCACTCGATCGAGATCCATAATGAGTGAATCTCAATCCTGCATGCGGGACAACATTAAGCCAATTAAAATAATTACTAGGCAGTAATAACTGCTGATGAGTATCCCCCCGAAAAGCTTCATACCCACTCAACTCTGAATGATCCGCAGCAGGGCTAAATTCGAAATAACCCACAGAGGTTTCGCTTTCGTAGA
>JASLKL010000192.1 GCA_030747605.1 Verrucomicrobiota bacterium
ATTGTTTTTGCTGAACTTGAAACACGTCGCTGGATGGCTGGAAGCAACAACCTCAGCCGTACCAAGTCATTCAATGCTCCAGAGGAAAATGAAGCAGTTCAAAAACCAATACACATCGCAATTGTATATCAAGAGGATGGAACCATAATTGGTTATCGAAACGGGATACCGTACGGAAAACCATACAAGACTAAACTACAAGAATTCCCCAAAGGCGGTTCTCAAATCATATTTGGTATGAGACATAAGGGTGGCGGTAATAATTATTTCAATGGGAAAATTCATCGTGCTCAACTTTACGACCGAGCGCTTCAACCAAACGAACTCGCTGCCTCCGCAGGAGTTGAATCAACATTCGTAAGCGAATCAGAATTAGCCGCAGCGCTTTCAAAAACAAACCAGACTAAACGTAAGGCACTTAAAGATCAGTTGACTGGACTAATTGCCCGTCAAAATGAATTAGGAAAAGGATCGAAAATGAAAATTTATACTGTTGCCGCTCGGAACAACCCCGGCACAGTACGCTTACTCAAACGTGGCAACGCGATGGATGAAGGTGAAATAGTACGTCCTGGAGCTGTTTCTGCGCTGCGGATGTTTAGTAGTGACTTTGGCATCAAGGCGGATGCCTCTGATGGTGATCGGCGTAAACAGTTGGCAGATTGGATCACACACCCGAAAAACCCACTATTTACTAGAGTCATCGTCAACCGTATTTGGCATTATCACTTTGGCACTGGGATCGTGGAAACACCCAACGATTTTGGCTTCAACGGAGGGCGACCAAGCCATCCGGAATTGCTAGAATGGCTAGCAACAGAATTCAAAGCCAACGGACAACGGCTCAAGGCAATCCACCGATTAATTGTAACCTCTAATACCTATAGGCAAGCTGCCACACCTCGAAAAGAAGGGCTAGCTATCGATTCAGAAAACCGTCTTCTATGGCGCAAATCACCAGTCAGGCTCGATGCTGAATCACTGCGTGATGCAGTACTTGCAGTATCTGGAAAGCTTAACCTAAAGATGGGAGGCCCTGGCTTTCGCGATGTGTCAGTTATACCAAACAATGGCACCACTTACTACGAACCGATTTATCCAATGGGCAGCGAATACAACCGTCGCACCGTTTACCGATTTAGTCCAAGAGGAGGACGAAGCGCAATTCTTGACACCTTTGACTGCCCTGACCCCTCCACAACTGCCCCAAGACGCGCAGTGACTACCACCCCATTACAGGCACTGGCACTTTTAAATAATAAATTCATTTTAAATAAAGCGGATGCCATGGCAAATCGCTTAAAGGCACTATCAGATGGAAATCGGGACAAGCAAATTGAACAGGCTTTTCTAAGCGCCTTTCAACGAAATCCAGATTCTGAAGAAATGCTTTTAGCTAAACGATTAATCAAAGACTACGGACTTTCCACTCTCTGTCGTTCACTTTTTAACAGCAACGAATTTGTCATTATTAACTAATATGAACGATCTAGATAACATTAATCGACGAGATTTTTTTAACTGGGGAATCCGAGGGATCGGTGCCACGGCATTTACCAGCCTACTTACGAATGAAACCTCAACCCATGCAAGTGCGCTCAACATATCGTTCCCAAATTTCGCACCTCGAGCAAAAAGAGCGATTCACATTAGCCTTGTAGGTGGTATGAGCCATGTCGACTCTTACGACTACAAACCAGGGCTGGATAAGGCTCATGGCAAACCTCTTGGATCAAGCGAGAAACCAGATATTTTCTTTGGTCAGGTCGGCCAATTGCGCAGGAGCGATTTCAAATTCAAGCAACGCGGCCAGAGCGGTCTTTGGTTGTCGGACATGTTTCCAAACATAGCCGAGATGGCGGATGAAATGACGGTCATTCGATCAATGACCACCGACTCCGCCAACCATACGCCAGCTTTGTTTTTTGCTAACAGCGGATTTGAATTTAACGGCTTTCCATCGGTTGGCAGCTGGGTGTCTTACGGGCTGGGCTGTGAATCTGAATCACTACCTTCTTTTGTTGTATTAGGCGACAAGCGCGGCGGTCCAAACGGTGGAGCATCCAACTGGTCTAGCGGCTTTCTTCCATCACAATATCAGGGAGTCGAGTTGCGAACGGGCAAGACACCGGTACGCGACCTATTCCCGGCTGTTGAACAACCAGAAGGATCAGACCAAGCAACCCGCAACTTTCTACAAAAACTGAATATTCAGCATGCTGATCGAAACGGTTTAGATTCGATCTTAAGCAACCGAATGCGCAGCTACGAACTTGCAGCTCGAATGCAACTGTCCGTACCACAAGTGAGTAATATACTCGGTGAACCAGAACATATCCGACGGATGTATGGCTTGAATGAAAGTCGTACTGAAGACGCTGGCCGACGATGCCTGCTTGCACGACGGCTACTAGAAGGTGGGGTGCGATTTGTTCAGATATACTCTGGCGGACCAATAGGCGGATCACCTCGAGCAAGTTGGGATGCCCATGAAAACGTTAAGGAAAATCACTCTATTGAAGCTGGCCGAATCGACAAGCCGATTGCCGGATTACTCCGTGATCTAAAGCAACGTGGAATGCTTGATGATACGCTTATTTTATTTACTACCGAGTTTGGACGAACTCCATTCGCACAATCAAAAGCTAATCAGGTTGGCCCCGGAAGGGACCACAATAAATATGGTTTTTCCTGTTGGATAGCCGGAGGGGGAGTAAAAGGCGGAGTGAACTATGGCCAAACCGATGAGATCGGTTGGAAGACAGTTGAAAACCCAGTACACTGGCACGATTTTCATGCGACAGTCCTCCACCTCATGGGAATGGATCATAAAAAACTAACCTATTACCATAATGGAATAGAACGCCGCCTAACAAACGTTCATGGGAATGTCGTTAAGGATATCTTTGCCTGATCTATCATTCAAGCTGCCTTAGAAAAGCAAGCTCATCCAGAACCGGAATACCAAGTAATTCGGCCTTTGCCAGTTTGGACCCAGCTTTTTCACCGGCAAGTAGATAGTCAGTTTTTTTACTGACGCTGTTGGTAGTCTTGCCTCCATTAGCTTCGATTTTGGCTTTAGCCTCTTCGCGCGACATCCCACTAAGTGTGCCAGTAATCACGAAAGTTTTACCTGCATATACACCTCTATTATTATTTTGGCCCGGATCTGAACTCTGCGGGTCTATCCCTAATTCAACTAGACGATCGAGTGTCTCACATCCCGTTTCAGAGGCAAACCAGGCAAGCACAGAACGGGCTACAGAAGGCCCAACCTCTGTCGTATAGTTCGGTGGATGACTCCCATTTTCCTTCGTAATTGAAGCAAAACCAAAATTAACCAAGCACTCAACTCTTCTGGAGATTTGACCAACAAGTTGCTCATAATCATTCTCTCGTTCAGTTTTATCAGCTTCCGAACTAGGCCTATTTTTTCGGGAACGCGGGTTAACAAGAACGGCCTTCTCAGTTAATTCATCAAGCTCGATGACATTATTAAGTATTTCCGAATTAGCCAAAGTGGCTAAGTCTTTATGGAATTTAGCAAGCACACTAGCCGTAGTCCGGCCAAGCTCAGGAATAGCTAATGCAAAAAGCCACTTATCAAGTCCCATTTTACGAGCGCGTTGAACTGAACCCATTAGTTTAATAGCATTTTTTTCGCCAAACATTCTTGGCTCATCAGCGTTACCAAGGTTGAGTGGTGCAAGCTGCTCTACATTTAAGTCAAACAAATCCAATGGGCTACAAACCAAATTGCGCTCAATAAGTTTATCCGAAACAATATCGCCAAGACACTCAATATCGAGAGCCGTACGGGCTGCAAAATGCTCAAGAC
>JASLKL010000193.1 GCA_030747605.1 Verrucomicrobiota bacterium
ATGTGAAGCATTAGAAATTGCTACTGAACCAATCGCTGCAGTTTTTACAAAACGTCGACGATCCATTAACGGTGGGCAAACCAAACGAGATTCCTTTTTCATAATCAAACTCTTTGAATATTTCTAAAGAACGGAAACTCGCATAATACTCAACCAAGTCAATCCTACAGAAAAGCCATTTGTAGCTATAAACACTAATAATCAGTATAACCAATGAATATCTTCCAGCTTCAGGAAGGCGACTAAGTCTTAATGACACAAATATATCTACAACAGTTAAAATAATGCGACAACCTCACGCTTGGCCAAGTCCCCTGCCGATGGCACTATCTGCCTTCCCGTTTATGGATAAAGTACGCATTGGCATTATTGGCATGGGCAATATGGGACAATTCCATGCCAAAGATATAATCGAAGGAAAAGTAGCTCGTGGAGAACTAGCTGCAGTCGGAAGCACATCTCCTAAAAAGCTTGCTGAGTTCGAGAAAAAAGGCATCAAAGTTTACGGTAGTGGCGAGGAAATGATCGCCAGCGGAAACATTGATGCGCTCCTTATCGCCACTCCACACTATCAACACACATCACTGGGAATAGCCGCATTAGATGCCGGCCTGCACATCATGGTTGAAAAACCTATCTCAGCACATAAGGCCGACGCCGAAAGGCTTATCGCTAAAGCTAAAGCACATCCAGATCAAGTATTTGCCGGAATGTTTCAACTTAGAGTTGAGCCTCGCTATCAGAAAATTCGGGAAATAGTCCAGAATGGTGAACTAGGCGAGCTAATGAGAATATTATGGATTATGACAGATTGGTTTCGTTCTGAGATTTATTTTCAAAGCGGCGGCTGGCGGGCCACATGGAAAGGAGAAGGCGGTGGTGTACTGCTTAACCAATGCCTCCATCAACTTGATGCTATGCAATGGATTACAGGAATGCCTAATCGAGTCAGTAGCCACGTAGGTATAGGCAAATGGCACGACATTGAAGTCGAGGACGATGTCACTTGCTATATGGATTTTCCCAACGGGGCTACTGGAGCATTTATCACTTCAAGTGGAGAAACGCCTGGAAGTAACCGGTTTGAAATTGCCGGTACCAAAGGTAGACTAATTTTGGAAAATGACAGACTCACATTAACCCGTAATGCCGTACCTTCCGACGAATGGTGTAAGACCTCCAAAATCGGTTTTCAACAACCGGAAACTACCGTAGAGGAAATACCTATTCCTGGATCCGAATCGCCACATGCAAAGTTGATGACCAATTTTGTCAATGCCATCATCGACGGTGAACCCCTCATAGCACCAGGCGCCGAAGGAATCGGTTCAGTCGAACTAGCTAATGTGATGGTATACTCCGGCCTCATCGGAAAAGCCATTGAGCTTCCCATGGATGGGGCCGCATGGGAAACAAAACTCAATGAATTGATTGTTAACTCAAACTATGAGAAAAAGACTGTCGAAGTTAGTAATGAAGACTTTGCAGCAAGCTTCCGCAAATAATTTAATAGCATAATAAAATGGAATTAATGGGAATTGCAGACGAGGCTTCCTCCTCGATCGAAGGTCAAATTCGAGCCACCAAAGAGCTCGGCTGGAAATGGATTGAAGCCCGATTCGCTGAAGTAAATGGATTCGAAAAAGGACCTGTACACGATATACCAGATGCAGCCTTTGATATCTTTGCGAATAAACTTGAGGAGGCCGAAGTTGGAATCTACGCCCTTGGTTCAACCATATGCAACTGGGCAAAGACAATTCACACACCTTGGGATATAACAATAGGTGAAATTAACCGAGCAATCCCTCGAATGAAACGCCTTAAAACGAAGTATGTTCGTATTATGAGTTTCAAACCAACCGATGACACTGATCAAACTCCAAACATCGTCTTTGAGCGACTACGTGAAGTCACCCAACGGTTCCTCGACGAAGGCCTTCAACCAGTACACGAAAACTGTATGAATTACGGAGGCATGAGCTGGCAACACGGTGCAGAGTTACTAGAGAAAGTTCCTGGCCTCAAGTGGGTCTTTGATACCGCCAATCCAATCTTCAACGCAGACCGATCCAAACCCCAACCATGGCCAAAACAAGACCCATGGGAATATTGGCAACATGTCAAAGAGCATACATCACATATCCATATCAAAGATTGCATTTGGATGAAGGATAAGAATGATGCCGACTACACCTTTCCTGGAGAAGGAGACGGACGAGTTCGTGATATATTGAAAGATGCATTCGATAACGGTTATGACGCCGGCATCTCAATCGAACCACATATGGCTGTGGTCTTTCATGATAAAGATAGCGAGGCAAACGAAGAAGATATGTTCAACAACTATGTCGAGTACGGTCGACGACTCGAAGCTCTTATCAAAGAAATAAAGAACAATTAATAAATACAACAAAACGATATGAAGTCTCACAATCCACTTACCATTTTTTTGTTGGATTGTATTATTATTTTTGGCTGCACTAGCAGCTTGATAAAGTGCTATTCAGATACTCAAGGCAATTCATATTTAATTCATAAAACCTTGGAGATGAGCCTTCTGGTTTCTGAACCAGACATTAAAGATCCAGTTGCACTAGCTTTTGACCACAACTGTCAACTCTACGTTGTAGAGATGCACGACTATCCCACGGGTGTGCCAAATAGAATTAAAGGCGGGGCAATTAAATTACTTACCGACACTAATGGGGACGGCCAGTATGACAGAATAACTCAATTTGCAAGCAAGCTATCCTATCCTACGTCTGTCACAGCGTGGAAAGAAGGTGTATTAGTAGCTACTCCTCCAAATATAATTTACCTAAAAGACATCAACGGAGACGGCATAAGTGACATCAGAAAAACTCTTGTTAGCGGATTTAAACTTGGAGTGACGGACAGTAACTTCAATAGCCTTCGCTGGGGTATTGATAATTGGATTCACGGAGCTAATGGAGGTAACGGGGGAAGGGTTCGATTCTCCGAACATAATAAACCAGCAATTTCACTTAGAAACCTTGATTTCCGCATCAAACCGAACACCCTCCAACTAGAAACCACTAGTCAAACTGGAGGTGGTTTCGGACTGGTATTCAATGAATGGGGACACAGCTTTACGACATATAATATAGACTACCTTCAACAAAGGATCATACCCCAGAAGTACATAGATCGGGCTAACAATCTGCCATCTTTCGAAGCAACAAAAAATATATCAATTCATGGAAAAATGGCCCGCATATTCCCGATCGCCGAGGCGGAAACCCGAGTCAATCATCCAGAGCAAGCAGGTTATTTTTCATCTGCAGGCGGCATGGGCTATCTAGGAATTTCCGACTATCCAGAGGACTTAAGTGGCAGCATTTTTATCTGCGATGTCGTAAGCAACTTGATACACCGAAACCTACTTCAATCAAAAGGCAGCGCTTATATAGCAAAACGTGCCCCCTCAGAAAAAAAATCTGAATTCCTTGCTAGCAGTGACAACTATTTTCGTCCAGTAGCTCTTGAGCTCGGTCCGGATGGCGCATTGTATTTAGCGGACATGCAAAGAGAAGTAATCGAACACCCCGATTATATTCCCAGCAAACTGAAAAAAAAGATGAGAATCCGCGGTGGAGAAACACGCGGTCGTATTTACAGAATCACGCCAATATCCAAGACTTCTGAAGCTATCACCAAACTTAAACCAGTAAGACTAGATAATATTGAAACCGAATTCGCTAGCCCTAACCAATGGCGACGATGGACTGCACAAAGACTAATTTACGAAAGCCAAAATTCATCACTCGTACCGCAACTACGAAAATTAATTAAACATAAAAATCACTTCGTTAGG
>JASLKL010000194.1 GCA_030747605.1 Verrucomicrobiota bacterium
CGCAATCAAAGAGACTGGAGTAAATAGCTGGGTTGGCTGCCACCTCAGCCACAGCTACCATTCGGGAGCAAGTCTATATTTCACATTTGGATGTCTTCAACGTAAAGGACGAGAGATTGAACAGTATCTTTATGTAAAGAAGGCTGCCGAGGATGCCTTCATGAAAAATGGGGGGACACTGTCGCACCATCACGCCGTTGGCACCGAACATTTGCCATGGGTAGAACAAGACCTTTCATCGACGGGCCTCAAAGCCGTTAAAGCACTAAAAGACGGCCTCGACCCTAACGGCATTATGAATCCAGGAAAGATTATCCCATCCGAAAACCCACTAACTGATTGGGGGCTTAGCGAGGAAGCAATCGATCAACTCAGATCACACTCATGAGTCTAAATGGCCAAATTATTGCAATTACAGGAGCCTCTAGTGGACTCGGCCAACATTTAGCTGAACAAGCTGCTTCACGTGGCATGCGCCTTGCGCTCATGGCTCGAAATGAAAATAAACTATATGATCTCGCCGATAAAATTGGAGGAAATATTTTAGTTCATGTAGGTGATGTCACTTCCGAGAGTGACAGTAAGAAATTTATCAGTGCTATCATAGAAAAGTTTGGTTCTTTAGATCATCTAATCACCAATGCTGGGCAAAGCATGTGGGCCAACTTTGATCAGATAGAACACACTGATTTGTTCCGTAAATTGATGGATGTCAATTATATGGGCGTGGTCAACTGTATTCATCCTGCCATAGAGGTACTCAAAAAAAATTGTGGGCAAATCGTAGTCATTTCTTCCATTCAATCTAAATTTGGTGTGCCAGCACACTCAGCCTACAGCGCCAGCAAACATGCAGTAGATGGGCTAATTGGTTCACTGCGACTTGAACTTCAAAATAGTGGAATCAATTTTATGACTGTATACCCTCACTGGATTCGCGGGACAGGAATGCGACAAAACGCGCTTGGATCTAACGGGGGGAAAATTGGAGACCAAAAACGAAGCCACAGCAAGTCCAGTGTTTCGGCCAAAAACTGTGCACGTAATATTCTTGATGCCCTACCTCAACGACGTGAATCACTATATATCCCGAGGAAGCTGAAATATCTCCCCGTCCTCAAACTGCTTTTACCGCCAATTTTTCGTTGGTTGATCCGGAGTAAAATCAATAGTCAAAAATAGCTTTAGATATTTGTTCCACTAAAGCAGAATAAGAAAATTGAATTGGAATAGATTATCAAATTGATGTTTTTTGGTTTCCTTTCAACGAAATATGCATGCTCGATACTCCGTTTGTTTTGCTTACTATCTCTACTCTATTCTAGCAAAACAGATGGCTTAGCTGAGCTCATTAGAAAGCCCAATAACACTTTTATATATCCAAACAACCCTCAACTTTTCGACTACCATTCTGCCAACTTGTTGCCTGGCATTTCCTTCACTAAACCAATATGTATTCGTGCAACTAATGCAAACGGAGGTGAACTATTTATAGCTGAACAGGAAGGTCGAGTTTGGCGAGTAACACAGCTATCAACACAACCAAGAAAAACACTATTCTTGGATTTATCAGCCCGTGTACATAGTAAACAAGAAAGTGGCTTCATCGGTTTTGAACTACATCCTCAATTTGAAAAGAATGGTTACTTTTATGCATTTTACACATTCCTTACTGCTCTTGGAGGGAATGACGGATTACACGATCGATTATCACAGTTTCAATTTAAAGGCAAAGTTGGAACAATGGTTGATATCAAAACTGAAAAACCAATGTTCACTCAGTTCGATCAACACTATGATCATAATGCTGGCGATCTGCACTTTGGACCAGATGGCTATCTTTATGTGAGTCTAGGGGATGAAGGAGGCGGCTACGATCAGTATAACAATAGTCAACGTATCGATCACGATTACTTTGGTGGAATCCTTCGAATTGATGTTGACCAACAAATAAATAACCTCCTACCCAATAGTCATATTGGACTGCATGGCAACTACCTTGTGCCTCGCGACAACCCATTTGTCGGAGCTACCAGTTTTGGCGGAAAACCCGTTAACAGCAAAAATTTACGCACTGAATTTTGGGCAGTTGGACTTCGCAATCCGTGGCGCATGGCGTTCGATCCAAAAAACGGAAAGCTATACACTGGTGACACCGGTGATCATGTCCGTGAGGAAATTAACAGCATCAAGCGCGGCGGCAATTACGGCTATCCTATTTTCGAAGGCACACCCGAGGGGCCAAAATACAATTCCAGCGCAAGACGAAATGACTATATTTTCCCTGAAGCCGAATATGGAAGAGCACATGGAAACGATGTAGCTGGATTTCATTTTTACCGTGGAAATCAACCAGCAGATCTCGACGGGCATGTCGTATTTTCAGATTACTGGAGCGGATGGATTGGAGCTGTAGATTTCAATCAACCAAGCGATTCACAACGCCCAATACGCTGGCTATTCTGGGACGACAACATCTCCTCACTTGGAGAACATCCTTTAACTGGTGAGATTCTCCTTGCAGATCATCGGGAAGGTTTGATCAAGAAACTTATCACCGGACCAAACCTCAACGACAAGCCGCTACCACGTAAACTTAGTGATACCGGTCTTTTTCGCGATTTGGCCAAACTAGAGATGCATGAGGGTATTATTCCTTATAAAGTGATCAATCCACTTTGGTCAGATGGGGCTTATAAACAACGCTGGTTCACCATTGCCAACAGTAACTCAAAAATTCATTTTAACGCATACAAACCTTGGATCTTCCCTAATGGAAGTGCTTGGATAAAACACTTTGAATTAGATATAGTTGAAGATGGCTTAACTAAACGTAAGAGACTTGAAACTCGAATCATATATAAAACACCAGGTTTTTGGTACGGCACAACGTACCGATGGAATGATCAACAAACAGATGCAATTCTGGTTAATCCCGAAGGCCGCTCAGAAGAATTCACCATCCCCATAAACGGTGGTTTAACTAAACTAACTTACAATTATCCCAGTCGCCGCGAGTGTTTTTCTTGTCATAATTCTAAATCAAAAGGAATCCTAGGTTTTCATACCGCTCAACTGAATCGGTCAATTAACTACGGTCAAGGTGAGGAGAACCAACTCGTTGCATTATCACAAGCTGGTTATATAGATCGCGAAATCACTGATTCTCATACCTACCCCACTTTAGCAGCGCTAAACGATGAATCAAAATCCTTAGAGTTTAGGGCTGTTTCATTTATTGAGTCTAATTGTGCTTATTGCCATCGGCCAGGTATTAGCGGAGTAGCTCAAGCAATGTTTGATGCAAGACTCGAGACACCAATTTCATTTTCCAAATTGATTGATGGCAATCCTCATAATAATTTTGGCGATGCACGCCGTAAATTTATTCATCCTGGCGAACCTGATTTATCAGTAGTATATAATCGAATCTCTAAACCGGGACTACATAAAATGCCACCAATCGGCTCAAGTTTGACTTATCCAGCTGCAGTAGACGTAATGGAACGTTGGATTAGTTCAATGAACGGGAAAAATTTCACTGGAAACGCCACTGCAGATAATGATGGAGACGGTCAAAATAACTATACAGAGTTTCTACTTGATACAAATGCTAACAACAGCCTAGATCAATTTAAACCAAGGGTAAGAGCTAATCTTAATAAAAGTGAACTCGATTTTATTCTACCAGCTAACCGTGATTTAATTATTTACCAAACCACAGATCTGGGTAAGGAAAAATGGAAAATTGTGGAAGGTTT
>JASLKL010000195.1 GCA_030747605.1 Verrucomicrobiota bacterium
GACGATCGATGTTATTGATTTTTATTAGCCCTTTATCTTCTCCTTTCGTCAATTGCAGAAAGGTAGCCTTAAATGATTTACCATCCGGCTCAAGTACGGCAAGGGCTGCTCGCTCAATACCATTGCGCTGAAAGATGCCGGTCAGTTTGATTTCCGTCGGATTTTTGGTTTCTTGTTTGGCAGCGGTTGTTCTCTCTGTAGGAGCTGTGCTAAGGCTGAAGGCGTTCCTTTTCGAGATAGATTGATATGGGGCGGTCTCATCTTTGGCCTTAATAAGGGATGGGCAAGCGATTGCCCCAACGAATAGGCAATTTCGAAAAAGCAAAAATGTATGAGTTGCTGAATCCATTTGCAGCGCCCACTGTGTACCGAAAGCGCGCAGGCTGAGCAACTCCTTAGATTTCCCGATATTTGAGGAGGGAATAGAAAATAATGGCCGGCTCTCTGTTTGTTGACTTTGTATGGCTTAGTCCGTTTACTGGGCTCCATGCACAGGCTACTTTTTTCTTTTGGATTGTCCCTGGTTTTCGGGCTGGTTTCTACAAAGGCAGAGCTGCCCAAAATAGGGCTTAAACCAGTCTGGGAAGGACTGGAATTAAATCGACCACTTTGGATGGAGCCGGCGCCTGATGGGTCTGGGAGGTTATTTTGCATAGAGCAAGGTGGGGGGATTGTGATATTGCCTAAGGATAAATCATCTTCGAAGCGCCAAGAATTCTTCAATATCAACGACCGCAAACCTTGGGTTGAAAACGAGGAAGGGCTTCTTGGGTTAGCTTTCCATCCAAACTTTAAGACCAACCAAAAGTTTTATGTTTATTACTCTCAGCAGGATCCTAAGAGAAGCGTGGTGAGTGAGTTTACCGTTTCTAAGGCAGACAAAAATAAAGCAGATATGAAATCCGAACGAGTGCTGTTGGAATTTCCCCAGCCCTATTGGAACCACAATGGCGGAGTGATGACATTTGGAAAGGGAGGCAAGCTGTTTATTAGTTCAGGGGACGGCGGGAAAGCAAATGATCCGCATAACAACGCGCAGAACCTTAACAATTTGTTGGGGAAAATTTTGCGAATCGATGTAGATAATAAGTCAGGTAATCTTGAGTATGGCATTCCTAATGACAACCCATTTGTCGAGCGGAAAGATACTACTCGCAAGGAAATTTGGGCTTATGGGCTGCGTAATGTTTGGCGTATGAGCATCGATCGCCAAACTGGCGATCTTTGGGCAGCGGATGTTGGGCAAAATAAGTGGGAAGAAGTCAATATTATCACCAAAGGAGGCAACTACGGATGGAACATCCGGGAGTCTTTTCATAAATTTAAAGAAGACGGCCCGGCCACAGGGAATTGGATTGATCCTGTTATTGAGTATGCCCACCACGCAGGCTTAGAAAAGGAAAGCAAGTTTCCTGGCCATGGTTATGGTGTTAGTATTACGGGAGGCTATGTGTATAGAGGCAAAGCCATCCCTGCCCTTAAAGGTTCATATATATACGGAGATTTTGCGACCGGCTTGATCTTTGCTGTGAGGCAAAAAAATGGGAAGGCAGTTGAGCATGGGACGATACATCAGCAAAAAGGAACAGTTTTTCAGATCGCGAGTTTTGGCGAGGATGGAGATGGAGAGATTTATCTGTTGCCTTTAGTTGCCACTCCGTCGAATGGCCGTGATCCAGTCGGCAGCATTTTGCAAATTGTCGCGAAATAAAGGCCTATAATATTATCTCCCAAAGAAACAGCGGGGCTTCATTTGGCGGTTTTATATTTTAGATGTCTCAAGTCTTAACAAAAGCGGGGATGTCCAGAGTGTTGGCCGTTGTTATGGGGGGAGGACAGGGGGCACGCTTATTTCCATTGACTTTGGAACGGTCTAAACCGGCGGTGCCTTTAGCCGGCAAGTATCGGTTGGTCGATATTCCAATTTCAAACTGTATCAACTCTCGCCTAAACGAAGTTTATCTTTTAACGCAGTTTAATTCGGCTTCGTTGCATAGGCACATTTCGCACTCTTATAAATTCGATCATTTTTCCCGTGGCTTTGTTGAAATTTTAGCGGCTGAGCAGACACCAACGAGTGATACTTGGTATCAGGGAACAGCAGATGCAGTTCGGAAGAACCTGAACCACCTTCTCAACAATGATTTTGAACATTTGTTAATCTTAAGTGGAGATCAACTATATCGAATGGATTTTCGGGAGATTATCGCCTCTCATATAGAAAGGGATGCAGAGGTGACAGTTGCCACGATTCCGGTCGATCGTGAACGGGCTGCCGGCTTTGGGATCATGCACCACGATGAGACAGGGAGGATAACTCGGTTTGTTGAAAAGCCAGACAACGATGAGGCGCTAGATTCGCTGCGTGTAACCGACATACATGCCGAAGATCAGGAGGTGAATACAGATCAATATCTCGCATCAATGGGAATCTATGTTTTCAAGCGAGCTACATTGGTTGAGCTGCTAGAGAATGAGCAGACGGACTTTGGTAAGCATATCATTCCGAGTGCGATAGATTCTCATCGAGTGTATTCCTATACCTACAAAGGGTACTGGGAAGATATCGGAACCATACGGTCCTTTTTTGAGGCGAACTTGGATATGGTTAGCACCGTTCCAAAGTTTAATTTCTTTCAGATGGAAATGCCGATTTACACCCGCCCTCGCTTTATGCCCGCCTCAAAGATAAACGGAGCTGCAATTGATCAGGCTATAATCTCTGATGGATGCATTATTGATCGATCGCGCATAAGTCAGAGTTTGGTGGGAATTCGGTGCCTGCTTGCGCCTGGCTGTCGAGTTCATCGTTCAGTTTTAATGGGGGCTGATTTTTATGAAACGGAAGTTTCTAAAAGCGACAGCTTGAGCAAGGGGATTCCCTTGGTTGGCGTAGGCGAGAACACGCGGATTGAATCAGCGATAATAGATAAGAATGCCCGCATAGGTGCCAATTGCGTTATTTCCCCTGAAGGGAAGCCTGATCATTTCGATGGGGAAAATTATTATGTGAGGGAAGGTATTGCCATAGTGCCGAAGGGGGCAGTTATTCCCGATGGCACTGTACTCTAAATAAACAAAATTAAAAAACATGAGAAACATCGACAAAAAATGATACGTGTAAGTATTATTTTTATTGCATGGACTTTTAGATTCGATAGGGTTTACGCCTGATTTGTTCTTTTGATCAAGGAGCGGCTAAGCTCTGTAATCTAAATAATAAACGATTTTATAATGAAAAAACTGGGATTTACACTATTGGGCCTTAGCGCCATTGCGGCTGCTTCGGCGGCTCCAGTTGAGGGTTGGCTTCATATGCGCGGTCCGCTGCAATCAGGGCTGTCGCATGAGAAAAATTTGCCGGATTCAATCAAGACGAAGGAGGCTCTTTGGACTGTTGATTTGCCTGGCCGCTCCGCTCCTACAATCTCTAACGGCAAGTTATTCATCGTAGGCCATGTTGGCGAAGGTGCGGATCTGCAGGAAGGGGTGTTTTGTTATGATGCAGAGACAGGTAAGAAAATTTGGGAGCATAAATTTAACGATTTTTTAAGTGATATTATTTATACTCGTTACTCATCTTCTAGTCCTACTATTGATCCTGAGACAGGGAACCTTTTTTACCAGGGGACGCAGGGGCTTTTTGCCTCTTTTACACAGGATGGGGAAATGGTTTGGAAGCATTCGTT
>JASLKL010000196.1 GCA_030747605.1 Verrucomicrobiota bacterium
AAGGGTAAGAAAGGTCCAGGAAAAGGTAAAAGTGTAGTGCTTATATCTGGAGATGAAGAGTACCGTTCTGAAGAGGCTATGCCTATGCTTGCAGGTATTTTATCTAGGCATCATGGTTTCAATTGTCGTGTTGTGTTTGCGATTGATCCGAAGAGTGGCCTTGTAGATCCTAACAATCGTACAAATATTCCAGGTCTTGAGGCTCTTAAGGAAGCCGATCTAATGATTATTGGAACTCGTTTCCGTGATTTGCCTGATAATCAGATGGTGCATATTGATTCTTACCTAAAAACTGGTAAGCCAGTGATTGGGATGCGTACCGCCACTCATGCCTTCAATATTGGGGGAGGAAAGACGTACTCTCATTACAGCAATGGTTATAATGGGCCAAAAAAAGAATGGAAGGGAGGTTTTGGGAAGTTGGTTCTCGGGGATTTCTGGTTAAATCATCACGGTGGTCACAAATCCGAAAGCACTGTTGGGATAATTGCCTCTGGGGCTGAAAAGCATCCTACTACTCGTGGTATTAAGAACGGTGATGTGTGGGGTCCGAGTGATGTTTATGGAGTGCGCTTGCCGTTGGCAGAAGGTTCTCAGCATATTATTCTTGGGCAAGTTACAAAGCGTAAAGGACCGCGTACCGATGATCCGTTTTTCGGCATGAAGCCAACGGATGACGAGGCTGTGGCTGGTAGGAAAAACGCCCCTATGATGCCTGTGACTTGGACTAAGAATTATCAGGTTCCCGGTGGTAGAAAGGGTCGTGTTTTTACTACTACAATGGGATCATCTACAGATCTCGTGGCTGAAGGCAGTCGTCGAATGATGGTAAATGGTGTCTACTGGTTGCCCGATCTTGAGATTCCCAAGGGTGGTACTAAGGTAAATTTAACAGGTGAATTTAAGCCGCTTCAGTATAGCTTTCGATCTAAGGATTATTGGCCCAAGCAAAGTAAACGTCCTGCTGCTTTTAGGCTTAAAAAGCAAAAAAAGAAATAGTTCTCGATTATGTTGCAATTTTTCAGACGGAGGTTTAGTCGCCTCTGTCTTTTTTTATCTTCATTAGGTGTGGCACTGCTTTTTGGCTGTAAGCCGACCAAGGTGTCTCCAATAATATTTCGTGTAATGACTTTTAATATTCACCATGGTGAAGGGTTAGATGGTAAAGTTGATCTTGACCGCATTGCCAAGGTGATTCTAGACGCTAATGCTGATGCAGTTGCACTGCAGGAGGTTGATCGAAATACTCGGCGAACAGGAGGTGTCGATATGGTGCAGGAATTAGGGAAACGTACTGATATGCATGTTGCCTTTGGATCTAATCTGGATTTTCAAGGAGGTGAATATGGTACAGCAATTCTTAGTAAGCACCCGATTCAGTCGTTTGAAAATCATGTTCTTAAACAGGCTCGTGATGGTGAGCCTCGTGGTGTTCTTCAGGCTGTTTTGGATGTTGGTCAGGGCCAAGTGTTGTTCGTTGGGACTCATCTTGATCACACTAAGGATCAGGCAGAGCGCCTTTTTAGCCAAGCGCAGTTTGATGATTTGTTTGCTAAGCACAAAGATTTGCCAGCTATTTTTTGTGGTGACTTTAATGATACTCCAGATAGTGAGCTGTATAAGCGAATGAGTGAAAAATGGGTTGATGCTTGGAGTCTTGTTGGGAAAGGAGATGGTTTTACTATGACAAGCGCCAGTCCGACAAGGCGTATTGACTATGTTTGGGTTTCAGATAAGAAAAACTTTAGGTTGCGCTGGATGGATGTGCCACATACCAAAGCTTCTGATCATCTGCCTCTTGTTGCAGAGATGGAGCTTAAACCTGTTGGCCATCCGATGGGTAGTGAACAAATGGCTCTTTTAATTATAGTACTTACTTTTTTAAGCGCTATTCCAATTGGCCTTGGAATAACCATTTTCAAGGCCAATCGTCTTAATCAATCGATTAAAGAAAGCTAATATTAATAGAGAAATTCTGTAGCTCCATTCTTGATAAGTAGCTCTGATATTTCATTTTCGAAATTGTTATCGGCAAGATTCAATGGAGTTAAATTATTTTTGGTCTTTGCATTTAAATTTGCTCCTTTTTCAATAAGTAATTTAACAATTTTCTTTTGTCCTTTTTCGGCGGCCCAATGTAATGCCGTATATCCATTTTTTGGATCTCTAGTGTTTATGTCTATGCCTTCTTTCAAGTATGCTCCCACAGTTTCAAGATCCCCCTTTTTAGTTGCATCCATTAATTCAGTTTCTTGGTTTTTTTTGTTTAGTTTCCTGAGTTTTTCTAGAAAATTTGGTTCTAAATCCTCAGATTTAGTATACCAAATTTCTTCTTTCCATGCTCCGCTTATTAAAGAGCGAGTTTTGTGGCTAAGGTAAAATATGTCGTTTGTTTCACCTAGGTATATTGATTGTACCATGGTTTGATTAATTCCAAGTTCATATTCTTGTTTGAAAATTGAACCAGAAACATATTTTGGCGAATTATTGCAACCGACTATAACAACTAATATAAATAGAAATGGAGTTGTGATTGTTGTGAACGGTTTATTCATAAGACTAATTGGTTGAGAACACTAACTTGCAATTAATAACTATCCAACACGATTTAGATTTTTTATTAGATAACAACTTATTATTTGGCTCTATAAGCATTATAAACCTTTCTTGGCTAAGATGTTTTCTTTATCTAAAGTTTTTGCATGAAATTCTGCAATTAATAATAATGTGTAAGATATGATAGTTAATTTAAAAAAAAGAGTAACTTGCCTTTCAGTTTATCATGCCGGCAATAATTCTTCTTTGGTTATGGTAATTCGTGTGCTCCTGATTATGCTGCTTATTGTCCCGCTCTGCCACTCTGCCGATCGAACTCTTGCGGCAGTGACGGTTCATCCATTGGCGACTAAAGCTGCAGAAAAAGCATTTAAAGAGGGAGGGAATGCTGTTGATGCGGCCGTTGCTTCTGCGCTGACATTGGGAGTGGTGGACGGTTTTAATTCTGGTATTGGAGGCGGTTGCTTCATGTTGATTCGTAAGCCTGATGGCGAGTTTGTTGCTATAGATGGACGTGAAACTGCTCCGCTCAAAGCCAGTCGTGATATGTATTTACGTGACGGCCGAGCTAAGTCTGAATTGAGTCAAACAGGTGCATTGTCTATCGGTGTGCCAGGTGCATTGGCGGCGTATAATCTTGCGGTTAGTAAGCACGGCAATCTTGTTCTTGCGAAACATTTAAGGGATGCTGCAAAAATTGCTGATGAAGGTTTTGTTCTTGATGCTTCATATTTGCGTCGACTTAACCAGGTGGTGGATAAACTACGTCGTTTTCCTGATAGTGCGCGCATCTTTCTTGATGGTAATGGGATCCCTTGGCCAAGTGGTCACCGACTTAAGCAAGCTGATTTGGCAAGGTCATATCGAAACATTGCAAGCCATTCTGCTGATTGGTTTTATAAAGGTAAGTTTGCATTAGAAACGGAACATTGGATGGTTGGCAATGGTGGTCTGATTGTCCAAGAAGACTTTATTCGTTATGAGGCAAAACTGCGCGAACCAGTTCGGACGACTTACCGTAATTATGAGATTATTGGATATCCTCCACCAAGTTCAGGAGGGGTTCACGTAGCGCAAATTCTTAATATTCTTGAGAATTTTGATTTATTCTCTATGGCTCCCGATTCTG
>JASLKL010000197.1 GCA_030747605.1 Verrucomicrobiota bacterium
GTAGCGGCTCAGCAGCGTTAGTGAATGTCTGGGAGTTATTAAGTCCTAAAACAAGAAGCAGAGCCATCAGTTTTAGATGAGAGTAATTCATTCCTCAGACTTTCCGTCAAAAAGTATGGCTCATCAAGTCTCTCTTGATTTGGGAATGCTAACTATTCTTTTAGCATAGGAAAACGTGCTAATAACCTTTTATCGAAGGTCTTTGGATGGCCTTCATTGGATTGTATAGCGCCGGGTGTCGTGCGGCCATTTTTGATAGCCATTGCCAAGTCATTCACAAGTTCGAGAACAAGTTTAGGGTGCTCGGCCTGAAGGTTAGTTTTCTCAGCTGGGTCTTTTTCCAGATTATATAGCTGTACTAACGGAAGTTTAGTATTTTTCTTTGCGACATTTGGTCTAGGGGCACTCCAGCCGCCGGAACCAGGGCATAGAGAGAGTTTCCAGTTGCCACGACGAATTGCGAATGAACCATTAATCGAATGGTGGATGGTGAATGGTCGTGTTGAGGGATTCGTTTTGCCAAGTAAAGCTGGAAGGAATGAAAAAGAATCCTCAGCTGCATTATTGGGTAATGACTTGTCGGTTGCTATTATTTCTTTCAGCGTGGCAAATAGGTCCGTTGTGCAGATTATTTGTTTGGAAATTGTGCCCGATTCAATCTTGGCTGGCCAACGAACAAGAAATGGAGTGCGATGTCCGCCCTCGAAGATATCCGCCTTGTGACCTCTCCAATTGGCATTTGGTTTGTGTCCTTGCTTGATCAGGTTGGGTATTTTTGCTTGTGGAGAACAACCATTGTCAGCTGTAAATATAATCATAGTATTTTCAGCCAGATTGTTTCGGTCGACCGCTTTTAGCACTTCACCAACAACCCAATCGGTTTCCATAAGGAAATCCCCATATGTGCCAATGCCAGATTTTCCCTGCCAACGTTTGGCTGGCACAATGGGTGTATGCGGACTGGTTAATGGAAGGTATAGAAAGAATGGTTTGTTTTCGACTTTGGCACGGGAATCAATGAATTGGCTCGCTTCTCGAGCGAAATCACGCAGGCAGTTGATAGCTTCGAAATTTTCTCCGCTAGGTCCGGGTCGATGAAATGCTTTAGTTACTGTCGCCCATTCGGTTGGTTTGTCATCTTTCAAGTAGACATATGGAAACATATCAAGTGATGCTGGGATAATGAATGATTCGTTGAAGCCGATTCCTAATGGGCCACCTTTTACCTTTTTACTGTAGTCAATTTGCCAGCCATCTCCTTTTGTTGGCCCAGATTTAGCTTGTCTCTTTTCGCCGTCGGGCAGCATCTCCCAGCCAAGTCCAAGATGCCATTTGCCTATTACTGCCGTGTGGTAACCATTTTGTTGCAAAAACTTTGAAACAGTTAATCGATTTTCGGGAATTAATGGTTCAGATAGTCCCCAGAGCACGCCGCTCTTTAGTTTAGTTCGCCAATTATATCTACCGGTTACAATTCCGTATCGAGTGGGAGTGCAAACTGATGAGGTCGTGTGTGAGTCTGTAAATCGCATGCCTTCCTTGGCGAGCCGATCGCAGTGAGGTGTAGGAGCTATTCCTCCGGCATGTGAGAGGTCGCCATAACCTAAATCGTCGGCTAGGATATAAATAACATTTGGTGGATTATCAGCCAATATTTGACCTGTGCTGATAATCAAGAATAGGCTAGTAATTAATGGTTTGAAAAATGGCATGCACATCTCTAACGCACTGTTGTATAGCATTCAATATATGAGTGTTATTGTTTTAGCTGCCGGATTGACGTTGCTTCATGAATTAGGAATCCTAGTTGCGTAATTATTTTGATTATCTTCATGTCAGCATAAAAAGCTATCTGCCCCATTGGGTGATAATTAATTTCTATGAAATCTTAAATGTATGCATATACACGTTTTTCAACATGTTCCCTTTGAAGGGGTAGGAAGCATGGAGTCTTGGTTTGACTCTAGGGAAGCTAAGGTGACATATAACAGATTCTATGAATCATATGAATTGCCCGATATTTCTTGTGTTGATTTGTTGGTTGTCATGGGTGGTCCCATGAATGTTGATGATGAGGTTTCTCATCCGTGGTTGGTCGAGGAGAAGATTTTACTAAGGAAAATTATGAGTGCCGGAATTCCTGTTCTTGGTGTGTGTCTTGGAGCCCAGTTGATTGCAAATACTTTGGGCTCTCGAATCTTTGCTAATCAACACAAGGAGATTGGTTGGTTCCCGGTTGAGTCCGTGACAGGGCATAGTGAATTATTGCCATTTCCGAAGCGCTTTCCTGCATTTCATTGGCATGGAGATACGTTTGATTTGCCGGAAGGTGCTATGCAATTGGTGAGGAATGAGGTTTGTGAAAATCAAGCATTTATAATCGGGAAAAATGTGATTGGTTTGCAGTTTCATTTGGAAACTACACCTGAAGCTGTCGAATTAATGATTAAAAATTGTCCGGAAGACATGGTTGATGGAGCATATGTTCAATGTCCGAAAACCATTCGGGAACTTACCGTTGAGTACGCTGATCTGGCAAATGTCATTTTAAGTGACACTCTTGATTATTTGATAAGCTAACTTGGCCAATGGATAAACTCGTTATAGATTCCTTCTTTAAGCACAAATTTTAAAATGAACCTAACTAAATCAATTGCAGTATGGTTTACTGCAGCCTTAATAGGTTGCGGTGAGATCTTAACAGTCGTTCAGGCAGCGGATACCAAATCTAAAGACGATGGGTTTGTTAGTATCTTTGATGGTAAGACCTTAAATGGATGGGAGGCGACTCCGGCTAAAAGTGCTCAGGCCTGGCAGGTTAAAAGTGGGGCGATTGTGGGTACTGGTGACAAGGGGCGAGGTTACCTGACTTACAGTAAAAACAAGAACATTGCGGATCTTGAGTTGAAATTTAGATATCGTTTTCCAGGAGAGGGTAATAGTGGTGTAAGTATCCGCGCCATCCCAGATAAAACCGGTCGGCGGGATTTTCAAAGCTATCATGCAGATTTAGGTCATGTAGGGATTGGTAATCAGGTTTTAGGTGCTTGGGATTTTCATACTCCTGGTCGACGGGAACACCGTTGTTTTCTGGGTGATAGTTTGGTGATTGGGAAGGATGATGAGCCTGTGATTACGGCTATTAGAGATGGTCTTGATGTCTCCGGTATAAAAAAAGGTGACTGGAACGATGTCCATGTTTCTGCCAAAGCCAACGTATTTAAATTTTATATCAATGGTAAACTTGCATCAGAATTTACTGAGCATTTGCCTGAATCCAAGAGATTGAAGAGTGGAATGATTCAGCTTCAATTGCATGATCCTGGCATGGTAGTCGAATTTAAAGATATTAAGCTCAAGGTGTTGAAGTAGCGTGATTTTTCGCGGCTTCTTATTATTAGTTTGGATGGGAACGGCCTGCCTGTCGGCAGCAAACCGCGAAGGTGAGCGGTTGTTTTCGTTGAAGGTAAGGAGCGTGCTCAATGCAAAATGTCTCGCTTGCCATGGAGAGCCGGGAAAGAAACTGAAGGGCGAATTGGATTTGTCTTCGCGCGCAGCGATGCTCAAGGGAGGCGAGAGTGATGAAGCAGCAGTGGTGCCAGGCAAGCCAATGGCCAGTCCGTTGTATTTGGCGGCGA
>JASLKL010000198.1 GCA_030747605.1 Verrucomicrobiota bacterium
TTATGCTGCTTATTATTCCGGAAATTGCTCGGGCTAAGTTGAAGTCTGCTATTGGAGGCATGTTTCTTCCTGCTATAGGTGTTAGTAGTGTCGGGCATAATGCATTGGGGGGGATGTTGTCAGAGAAGTCTCTGCCTCCTGTTGAGGATAAGACTCATAGCCAAGGGTTAAATACTGATCTCAAGCTGGAGAATAACCAGCTACGAGCTGAAAATCTTCGATTACGAGAGGCTGCTGAATGGGGGCAGCGTGTGCCTTGGAGAACTAAACTAGCTCAAGTTATTGGTAGAGATTCATTCAACTGGTGGCGTCGTGTGAAATTGAATCTTGGTAGTCAGCACGGTATTCGACCTAATCTACCTATAGTTTCTATTGAAGGAGATCTGGTGGGGCGGATATCAGAGGTGGGATTAAAAACTTCTTGGGCCGTTTTATTGGGAGACCCAAACTGTCGTTTTTCGGCTTTAATAAAATCTTCGCGTCAGCAAGGAGGAATAGTTTCCCCTAGGCGATTTAATCCGAATTACCGTATTGTTGAATTAACTTATCTTCCAAATGATATAGAGGTTCGTCCAGGGTATGTAGTTGTAACTAGTGGTTTAGGAGGCGTATTTCCAAAAGAGATTCCAGTTGGAAAGGTGGAAGATTCTTGGCTGTCTAGGAATGGTTTATATTTAGAGGCGAAGATTAAAATACATGCTGATTTAAATCGTTTAGAGGAAGTTCGAATATTGACTGAGTACTGAGCATGACTTTTAGAATTAGTAAAATGCTTTTATTGCTGCTTGGAGCATATTTTTTAACGTTCATGCAGTCGCACTGGCATGGGCCGAGGCTGTGGCTAGGGTTTCAGCCTGATTTGACGCCTGCGCTATTGGTTTTTGTTGGGATGACTATGGGTGCAAGATATATTTCTACTGTGGCTTTAGCGACTGGACTTTGGCTGGATAGCCTTTCGGCAAACCCTTTTGGAATTAGTGTCTTCCCTTTGTTTTTGGTTGGTTGGATTGTCTTTTATATTCGCGAAAAAATTATGACCAAAGAATTTATGGCGCAGTTATATCTTGGTGTTATAGCTAGTTTGACCGTCTTCTTATTTCAATTAATCCTTTTAGGAATGCTTTCAGTTAATCCAATGATTGGCTGGGAAATTGTTTTTTGGTCTATATTAAATGCATTTTTGTGTGGGGTGTCGGTGCCTTTGCTTAACTTCATGTATAAAGTATTTATACGATGGTTTTCTCATCCTCCATATGAACCGAATAAATGGTTAAATAATAATCGTCAAATTGTAAGAGGTAAGGATTAGTAGGGATATGTTTATTTTCGACCAGCTAAGAAGCAAAGATATACCTATTAAAGTAATAGTACTATTCATTCTTTGCTGCTTTCTGGTATTAGCTGCAAAGTTGTGGGAATTACAGGTTTCGGCTGTTGTTAGTTTTCAGAACAGGCAGGAAAATCAGTCTGTGAGAGCAATACGGTTGCCGGCTACCCGGGGGAAAATTCTAGATAGGAACAAAAAACCATTGGCAGTGAATCGTTTGCGATTTGATATTCACATATATATAGATGAATTAAGACCGTTGTTTCGAGAGCATTATTTTAATCTTAAAAAAGGGCGGAAAATGAATAGGCCTGAGCAGCTTAGGCTTGGTAAGGAAGCCCGTTATCAAGTTGTGAGTAATCTTACAATGCAAGTTAGCATGCGTATTGGGGAGCCTCGGGTGCTAGATGTAAATAGATTTCATGAACACTATGAACGGAGGCTTTATATTCCTTTGCCTGTGATACAGGACCTCTCGCCTAATCAAGTGGCTAAATTTGTTGAATTGATTCATGACCTTCCCGGGGTTGGGTTGTCAGTTAATCCAGTCCGTACCTACCCTAATGGTGAAATGGCTTTTCATGCACTTGGATATCTTCGGCGAGATGATAATCATGAAGATGATCGGGAAGTACCATTTTCATACCGTTATCGAATGCCAGATTATGTAGGGATAGATGGTTTAGAGGGGATTTATGATCGTGTGCTTCGGGGAGAGGCTGGGGCTAAGGCTATTCGAGTTAATAATATTAGTTATCGAACGAGTGAGGATATTTGGGAATGGCCTGAGTCTGGTCGGGATATTGAACTTTCAATTAACCGTGAAATTCAGCTGGCGGCTGAAGAGGCTTTAAAATCCAATGGTCCAGAAACCCGTGGTTCTATAATCGTAATGGATCCAAATAATGGGGACTTGCTAGCTTTGGTGTCTACGCCGAGTTTTGATTCAAATAAATTTATTTCAGGTTTTTCGAGAGAGGAAATTTCGCAGTTAAATGATAGCCAACTAAATCGTTGGATTAACCGTGCCTCGGGGAGTGGTAATGTTGCGTACCCCCCTGGTTCTATTTTTAAAATAATTTCATCGATCGCTTATCTTGAAGAAGGGGTTATTAACAATCCGAATAAAGAAATTTACAATAAAGGGTTCTTTCGGAATGAGCAGCTTTATCCAAACTACTCACTTGATGATACGGCTCCGCCAGGTGACTATGATTTTGTTAGAGCGTTTAAGCTTTCTTGTAATTCTTATTTCATACATTTCGCGCTAACTCCAGATGGTAGAACTGACCAATGGCGTCAAGGGAAGCGTATTTTAATAGATTGGGGTAATCGGTTCCGGTTGGGGCGGAAGACAATACAGCCCTTACTGATATCCGGAGACGAGATTCCGAGCCCTTTGAGAGAAGGGAACGGTTACTTTCCGGCTGTTGGCAATGAGTTCAAGAAAGAAGATCAATACGGGAAGAAATCTAGGTGGGCTGCGGGAGATGTAGCTAATCTATGCATTGGTCAAGGGGAAATAACAGTGACTCCATTGCAAATGGCTGTAATGACTGCAGCGATAGCGAATGGAGGAAAGCTGATTCAGCCTCGATTGGTTTTGAGTATTAGTTCTTTAAATGAAGATAGCCAATCTTCTTCAAGAAAAATTCCGAGAAAAGTTATAAAGAATCTTGATCTTAAGGGCGAAACGGTATCATTGCTGCATCAAGCGATGCTAGCGGATGTTGATGATCGTGATGGTAGTGGAAGTGGGGCGAGAGTAAGCGGGTTGTCAATCGGAGGTAAAACGGGTACCGCAGAGAAAAAAGTGCCAACAGGGAAATTTCATCCTAAAACTGGAGTAAGACTTTTCCGCATGGACCATATCACTTGGTTTGTTTCATTTGCGCCAGTTGAATCACCAAGATATGCGATGGTGGTAATGGTTGAGAGTGGGTCGTCTGGAGGGAAAGTCTGTGCACCAATTGCTGGTCGAGTCTATCGAGCAATCCAAAAAATTGAGAATAGCAAGAATAAAGGAAGGGCAAAATTGGTTAATAGATGATGAATTCAGTTTTGATGCATTTTCGTAAACTTCGTGTTGATCTGCTACTGGCATTTTGCCTTTTTGGGTTAATGTTGTTTGGTTCAACATTTATTTTAAG
>JASLKL010000199.1 GCA_030747605.1 Verrucomicrobiota bacterium
CACCGTCACCAAACTCGGCCTTACGGTCCTCCATCGCAGCCTTACGAGAAAGCTTCACGCGACCCTTGTCATCAACCCCAATACATTTGACCCATATCTCATCTCCATCTTTGACAATATCCTCTGTCTTTTTGACACGGAAGTTAGCCAATTCACTGATATGAACAAGACCATCTTTACCTGGCAACACTTCAACGAAACAGCCGAATTCTTTAATTGAAACAACTTTACCTCGATAGAGTTTACCAACCTCAACCTCAGCAGTAATTCCCTCAATCGCATCTGTTGCAACTTGAAGCCCTTCAGCGGACATAGAGTATATTAAAACACGACCATCGTCCTCGATGTTAATCTCACAACCAGACTCTTCAACGATACGCTTAATATTTTTACCACCAGGGCCAATCAACTCACCAATCTTTGAAGGGTCGATTGGAATAGTGACAATTCGTGGCGCATAAGGACTCATCTCTTCGCGCTCTTTATCAAGGCATCCTCCCATGTTAGCCAGAATAGCTGTACGAGCTGTCTTAGCTTTAGCGATCGCCTCTTCCATTATGGAATGAGGAATCCCCTGTAGTTTTAGATCAAGCTGAAAGCCAGTAATGCCTTGGTCAGTGCCGGCGATCTTGCAGTCCATATCGCAAAAAGCATCTTCCCACCCGATAATGTCGGTGAGCAGTTCATACGCCTCAATCTCCCTAGTCTCATTAATGTCATTAATTTTTTCTCGAGTGCAAAGACCGATACTAATTCCAGCAACAGGACGCTTCAACGGCACCCCTGCATCAAGTAAAGCCAAAGTACCACTACATACAGCAGCCATCGACGTAGAGCCGTTAGACTCCATAATCTCTGCTGTCACACGAACAGCATACGGAAAATCCTCGAGGCTCGGAATAACCGGAGAAATAGAGCGCTCTGCCAATGCACCATGACCAATTTCACGGCGACCAGGACCCATAATACGACCTGTTTCACCTACAGAAAAATTTGGAAAGTTATAGTGAAGCATGAATCGCTTTTCACTCGGACCACCGGTGTAGGCGTCAAAAGACTGAGTGTCGTCAGTTGTTCCGAGGGTAACAAGAGACAAGCCCTGTGTTTCACCGCGGGAGAATAGACCTGACCCGTGTGTACGTGGAATCATTCCAGCTTCGCTTGTAAGTGGGCGCAAATCGTCAAAACCGCGACCATCAAGTCGTTTGCCATCATCGAGAACAAGCTTCCTAACAGCGGCTTTCTGAATAGCGTAAAATGCCTCATTAACAATAAAGCCACTTATGTTTTCATCACCGAACTTCTCAATAAGTTTCTCCTCCATCTCATCTTTGAGAGCATTGCATGCTGCCTCACGCTCAAGTTTAGCCTGAATTAGCAAAGCATCAGTAATGCGATCTGAAATAATCGATTCAGCTTCCTCCTGGACATCTGCCCCGACAACTCTTGGCTCAAATTCGCGCTTAGCCTTACCAGCGGAAGCGGCTAATTCCTTCTGCGCGGAAATGAGAGGCGCTATCGATTCTTGGCCAAACTTTAACGCCTGAAGGAAATCGGCTTCTGGGATCTCATCAGCCGCCCCCTCAAACATAATCATGTCGGACTCATTGCCAACATAAACTAAATCAATGTCGCTAGATTCCATTTGCTCGTGTGTTGGATTGGCAACAAAATCTCCTTCAACCCTCCCAACACGAACTGCACCAATAGGCCCCGCAAAAGGCAGGTCACTAATCATCAATGCAGCAGATGCTCCATTGATAGAAAGCACATCTGAGTCATTCTCTCCATCTGCACTAAGCAGAAGAGTCTGAATTTGCACTTCATTGAAATACCCTTTTGGAAACAATGGCCGAATTGGCCTATCGGTAACCCGACAAGTAAGAATTTCCTTTTCAGATGGACGACCTTCCCTCTTGAAGAAGCCTCCAGGAAAACGACCAGCAGCGGCCGCCTTCTCTCGATAATCTACCGTTAGAGGAAAGAAATCTAGCCCCGGACGAGGCTTAGATGAGCCGCAAGCGGCTACCAATACAATAGTTTCTCCTAATTGAACGGTGACTGCACCGTCTGCTTGTTTGGCAATTTTGCCTGATTCAATATGAATCTCCCCGCCGCCAACGTTGGCGGTTACTTTATGTGACATGTTTTTCTTTCTATATTGTCACACTCGCCGGTACGGAGAACTTCATTCAAACCCCTGTTTTCGGGAACTTGAATGAAATACTCAGAACCAGCCAGCATGAAGTTCTTCACGGCTACCTACAAGGCAACAACGGATTGGGCCGTGATCTCCAATCTACCAAAAGCGACACTCCGTCACCAAGGTATGTGCTCCCAAAAAATTCAAAAACAACAGAAGAAGAGATGCTCTTTCAGAAAAAACTAGTGCCGAAGCTTTAATCGCTGAGTCAGTGATCGATAACGATCAACATCGTGTGAATGCACATAGTCGAGCAAACGTCGACGGCGTCCCACCATCATAAGTAATCCACGACGTGATGCGTGATCCTTTTTATTTTGTTTTAAATGCTCAGTGAGGTGATTGATGCGCTTTGTCAGCAGTGCTACTTGCACATCCGCTGAACCAGTGTCGGCATTATGAACGCGAAACTCTTCAATCGTTGTCGCCTTGGCTTCCATTCCTATTTTCTATTAGTCCTCTTTCTTCTTCTCGAAAAGGCGGGGCAAACTACCAACAAAAATCTCTTTGTAAAGCTCTTTAAGACTGTTTTTTAGGCAAATATGACCAAAAATTAAACTTCCTCACCATTATAGCTATTAAAAGGAGAGATTGACCCCTTCACTTTGCAACCTAGACTCCACCCGTGCTCTATAAAAGGTTGATAGTTAGCGGGTTATTCACCATGGCAGTGTCCGCCAGCGGGGAAAGCTTGGTGAATTACTACTCAGAATGGAAGTATTTTGAAGGAAGAACCGAAGCATCCATACCGAATACCGCATGGAAAGAAACCAATTTTGATGATTCTGGTTGGAAAACAGGACCTTCTGGCTTCAGTGTAGGTTTTGGAAGCTATAACGCCCCAACCAAACTCGAAGGCATGCCTGGCGGGTACTCTTCAGTGTTTCTTCGGAAACGGTTCAATGTAGAAGATATCGATTGGATAAAATCACTCATTCTACGAGTAGACTACGATGATGGTTTTGTCGCTTATCTTAACGGAACCGAACTGGTAAGACGCGGCCTTGAAGGCAAAACAAACCAACCTGTCCCTTTCAACTCATTTGCAACTCTCCACCCAAGAGGTAACCCCGAACTAATAGATCTCACTCAATTCACACCCCTGCTTAAACAAGGAGAAAACGTACTAGCCATCCAAGCGCACAATCACCAATTGAACGACAATTGGTTTGCCTACTATGTTGAACTACTTGCCAATGTCGTTCGAGGACCCTTTATTCAAGCAACAACATCGAC
>JASLKL010000019.1 GCA_030747605.1 Verrucomicrobiota bacterium
AGCTATTTATGGGAACCAAAATCCGAGAAGGGTAAGGGGAGGGTGATCAATGATAATCATCAATGGGTTCGGTTATTATTTCCAATCGGGAAACGCTGGTATACTGCCCAAGAGATGAATTCACCGAATAATGGAGTTAAGGAGTTGTCCTGGAGGGATTATGGTCGTTTTGGTTATTTATTGCCTAAGAATCTAAAAAAAGGGGACCCGTTCAACCTTAAGTTTCGCTTTGTGGTTGAGGAGGTTGACCCTCCGGCAAAAGCACCAAAACAGTCAGATGCGCAGATAAAGGCGTCACAAAATAAATGTGTGCAACGTTACAAGTCGTTTATTAAGAAAGTCAGTTCTATTTAGATGGCTCGCAGGTTTGTAGGTGCATGATTTAATCGATGTCGTCTATTTTCGGCAAATTAAACCCATCAGTTAAAGGTCTTCCGGTATACCAGCCTGGTCGTCCGATTGAAGAGGTTGCTCGTGAGCTTGGATTGGATCCATCAGAAGTTATTAAGGTGGCTTCTAACGAGAACCCTCTAGGACCAAGTCCTTTGGCAATTGAGGCAATGCAGGTTGCTGTTAAACAAAGTCACCTTTATCCTGATGGAAATGCTTTTTATCTTAAAAACAAGCTGGCAGAAAAGTTAGGTATCGAATCTTCAAATTTAATTCTTGGCAATGGGTCCAATGAGATAATTGAATTTGTTTCTCACATTCTCCTCAGGCCTGGAGATAATATTGTTGTGTCGCAATACTGTTTTGCGATTTATCCGCTAGTTGCGATGATGATGGGTGCTGAAGTGAGCTCCGTTCCATCAGTTGCCTACGGTCATGATTTATCCGCTATGCTGAAAGCGATCACGCCTTCAACCAGGATTGTTTGGGTCGCTAATCCTAATAATCCAACCGGGACATTGGCTAGTTCAGACGATGTGCGGGTTTTGGTGGATAAAGTACCAAGCGATGTTTTGCTTGTTATGGATGAAGCTTATTATGAATTTCTTGATGAGCCGATTGATTTATTGCCATTAGTTAAGTCAGGCGAGATGCCAAATCTTTTGTTAATGCGCACCTTCTCCAAGATTTACGGCTTGGCAGGGTTGAGAATCGGTTATGGTATTGGGCATCCAAATTTTATTTCTGCGATGGAAAAAATTCGACAGCCTTTTAATATTAACTCTGTTGCCCAGGCTGGAGCCATTGCGGCGCTTGATGATGCGGCGCATTTGAATGCAACTCGTAAATCTAATGCAGAGGGATTGCGGTTCTTTGAGTCAGTTTGTGTTGAGCTAGGAGTAGAGTTTGTGCCTTCTTCTGCTAACTTTATATTGATTAAAGTTGCCGACGGTCAGAGAGTTTTCGAATCTTTGCAAGACCATGGTGTTATTGCGAGACCTATGGGAGGGTACGGATTACCTGAATGGATTCGCCTTTCAATTGGTACTGCAGCTGAAAATTTGAGGTCTGTATCAGCGCTGAAAAGTGCCTTAATATAGTTTCTTCCGCTTGCCAATTGGGCTTCTTTTCTTTAGTGCTGGCTTGCAGATGAGTAAGTTGCTAGATGGGAAAACCGGTGTCGTATTTGGTGTTGCGAATAAAAACTCGATTGCATGGGGAATTGCCAAGGCCTGGCATAACGCAGGAGCTAGGCTAGTATTCACATATCAAGGTGATAGGCTAAAGGACAAGGTTCAAAAACTAGTGTCAGAATTCGAGGGTGATACATTGGTTATAGAGTGCGATGTCAGTGATGATTCTAGTATTGACCGAGTGTTTAATGAAGTTGATGCGCATTTTAAAGGCAAGCTGGATATGGTTTTGCATTCTGTTGCATATGCCCCGCGTGAAGCTTTAGAAGGTAGATTTGTTGATACAGCACGTGATGCATTTTCAACTGCTCATGATATTAGCGCTTATTCTTTAGTTGCTTTGGCTAAACGCGCCGCACCGCTAATGTCAGATGGGGGAAGTATTATAGCAATGAGTTACTATGGTGCGGAGAAGGTTGTTAAACATTATAATGTTATGGGCGTTGCGAAGGCAGCGCTTGAAGCTAGTACTCGATATTTGGCCGCAGATCTTGGATCGGATGGTATTCGTGTGAATTGTATTAGTGCTGGGCCAGTAAACACACTTGCTGCGCGAGGAATTGCTGGGTTTTCAGAAATGCTTAAGCATTATGATGAGCATGCCCCTCTTGGTCGAAATGTAACTCACGAAGAGCTGGGACAAACAGGAGTTTTTCTTGCGAGCGATGGGGGGGCAGCGATTACTGGTCAGGTAATTTATGTAGACTGTGGATATCAGATTATGGGCGGCATGTAGGCCGATAAAAGTTAACTTCTTTTATTTAACTCTTCGGTTAACCCTTCGCGAAATGTGGGGTATATGTAGTTGAATCCAAACTTGTCTTTGAAGAGCGCATTGCTTACTCGTTTGTTTGTAATGCCTCGTTTGCGTGTAGCAGGGTCAATAGGAGGGGTATTTGGGGGCATCGGTCGACCGGTTGTTGAGCTTAGCCATTTAAAGAATTCGTATTGAGTGACAGGTTCATCGTCGGTTATATTATAGATTCCTCCAGGGTTTGGTAATGATTTTATGATCGATTCTACAAGATCATTTCGATGTACCATGTTAATAAACCGCTCGCCTTTGCCATCAATTTTTGCGATTCCCTTCATATATTGATTAAATAGATATCCCCTCTGAGGGCCGTAAATTCCTGAAGAGCGTAAAATTGTGACTGGGCTGGCGATTCTTGTAACTAATTGCTCTGCGTTCCAAAGTGTTTTACTGGTTGAATTACTTGGGGGATTATTGATTTCTTCGTTTACCCATTCACCATGGGTTTCCCTATAAACGCTTGTACTGCTTATGAATATTACTGATTTTATTGATGATTGAGTGCGAAGCCAGTTGGATATGTTAATTATACCTTTTCCAAATACATTCTTATAAGTTTCTATGCCGCCGCGTGATGACGAGACGGCGATAATTACATTATCGTAGTTGTTTGGGATTTGCTGAATTTCTGTTGTTTTTGTGATGTCCAGGTTGAGTGGGGTAATGCCTAGTTCGATTAAGCGCGCGTTATTTGCCTTATTCCTGCGTACGCCGGAAACCTCATGGCCTATGGAACACAAGCGCTCTCCAAGAGCCTCTCCGGTATAGCCACAACCTATAATTAAAGTCCGCACGTCGTTATTGTATCTCTTGATTAAGTGTTCATGCGAACTATTTTGAGCTTTGCCCTGAGCGATCGTAACCGTATTTTTTTTGCGTTATATGAGCCGCTCTAAAAAATTGAAGGCTAAGCAGGTTTACATTCTGGCTAATGGCGATCTTCGCCTTTCGGCAAATCGTGTTTGCTGGAAAGAGCAATCCAGAGTGGAGCAAGTATTATCGAAGGCTATAAAAGAAGAAGGATGGTCTGTTATTCGCGCACATGCTTTTGACCGGAAAAAGCAACATGGATTTATTGATTCACAAAAGCGAGGTATAGAGGTCTTTCGAGAATTAGATCCTGATGCACCTTTGATAGTTGCTGAATGTGTGTGGCAGTATAGTCAGCACATATTACCAGGTCTTTTGACGCATCGAGGGCCGATACTTACTTTAGCTAATTGGAGTGGGATGTGGCCTGGTTTGGTAGGAATGTTAAACCTTAATGGGTCTCTAACCAAAATGGATGTTCCTTATAGTACTATTTGGAGCAAGAATTTTTCAGATAGTTATTTTCGAAAAGGTTTAAGGCAATGGTTGAGCGAAGGTGAGATTAGCCATGATCAGAGTCATGTAAAAAACATTGAATTATTAAGTCTGCCTGCAAGAGAGGTGAAGATTGGTCGCTCGGAGGCAAGGAAGTTGCAGTCTAATAAGGCAATAATGGGTGTTTTCGATGAAGGATGTATGGGAATGCATAATGCCATTATTCCAGATGAGCTCCTTAATCGAACTGGTGTTTTTAAGGAGCGACTTAGTCAATCAGCATTATATGCAGCCATGGGAGAGGTGAAGGATGAAGACGCTGAAGCAGTCTTTGATTGGCTTAAAAAGAAAGGTGTGAGATTTGATTTAGGAGTGAATGAGGATGAAGATCTTACTGAGTTTCAATTGTTGTTGCAGTGTAAAATGTACATCGCTGCATTACGCATAGCTGATGATTTTGGTTGTGCGACGATAGGGATACAATATCAACAAGGATTGAAAGATTTAGCACCTGCTAGTGATTTGGCAGAAGGTATGCTGAATAATGTTGATCGCCCTCCAGTCACTTCAGCTGATGGGAGAATACTTTTCCCTGGTGAAGCGATGCCGCATTTTAATGAAGTCGATGAATGTGCCGGACTAGATGCACTGGTTACTTATCGGCTTTGGAGAGAACTTGGTTGGCCTCCGGAAAACACGTTGCATGACTTGCGGTGGGGTGCGCCATGCAATATCAATGGCCAAAGTAAATATGTCTGGGTTTTTCTAATTTCTGGAGCAGCGCCACCATCGCATTTTATTGGTGGTTGGAAAGGTGCGTCAAGTGAACGTCAGCCTTCAATGTATTTTCGTTTAGGAGGGGGTACTCTTAAAGGAGTTTCAAAACCGGGCTGGGTTGTGTGGAGCCGTATATTTGTTATGAATGGAGTTTTGCAATGTGACATTGGTGTGGCGGAAGTTGTGAAACTATCCAAGCAGGAAACTGTAAGGCGCTGGAAAGAAACGACCCCGCAATGGCCTATTATGCATGCTGTAATTAAAGGGGTTACACGTGATCAGATGATGGCGCGTCATAAGTCAAATCATATTCAAGTTGTTTATGTGCCAAATGAAAAATCTGCCCACAGAGGAGCCCGTATTAAGGCTTCAATGCTAACTGAATTGGGTTTGCAGGTTCATCTGTGTGGTGATGTGAATTTGAAATAAATATGAGCAAAGAGCGGCAGGCAGCTAAGCGTGATTCTTCAATTTATCTATGGCGTTGGCCTATCGTAGTGATTTTGATTACCCTTTTTGCTCTGGTTGCATTTATTAATGTTTTAAGAACTCCTGGAAAAATAATTGAGACTACCGGAAAGGGTGCTGCAGATATTGTGGATTCACTAAGCGTAGCTGCAGAAAAATTCCGACGGGGCACAATTACGGATACTTTTACGGCATCTATCCCGGAATTTAACAGTGATCGAGGCGGTTTGTTAGAGCTTGCTAAAGTTACGGCAACCGAGACTTTCAAGAGTCAGGATGAGCTTAAGTATGATTTCAACTGGTTTGAACTGAGTGCTGGGACCACGACTACCGAGATTCGAGTTCCGGTAACATATAGGTACCATTTGCGGATGCGTGATCCATGGCGATTAGATGTCGTTAATGGTGTTTGTATGGTTTACGCACCTGAAATAAGGCCAAGCCAGCCTCCGGCTTTACATACAGATAAAATGGAGAAATCTTCAGATGAAGGTTGGGCTCGTTTTAATGTCTCCGAACAAATGGATGACCTTGAAAAAGCAATCACTCCAACCATACGAAATTATGCTTCGGATGATAGGCGCATTGCATCTGTTCGTGAGAATTGCCGTAAGACAGTTGAGGAATTTGTCGAGAGCTGGTTGTTAAGAGAGGGGCAATTGAGTGAAGGCAGGTTTAGGGTTGTGAAAGTTTATTTTCCGGGTGAAGAGGGCTTTATTAAGCCTGATTTTTCTAAAAGCCGTGACTAGCAAAATAACAACTTAACTATTTGCAGCATCGGTGGTTACAGATTACGGTTTTCGCGCCTGTGATTTAAGGGGATAGTAAATGTCAAAGGATATAATACCAGAGCATGCTAGTGCATTGTCCGTATTTGATAATATCAAGCGTACAAGATTAGTTTTTGGTGATGGTGTTTCGTTGGGCACTGGTGAGTTAGCCAAAGAATTGGGTTTAACGCATGTTCTATTGGTTACCGATATGGGTTTGGTTAAAGCTGGGCATGTTGAAGTTGTTCGGGAATCGTTATTGAAAGCGGGTATTAAGGTTACTTTATTTGATCAGGTTATTGAGAATCCTACTACTGATTGTGTTGAAAAAGCTAAGCAAGTAGCCGCTCAAGCCAAGGTAGATTCATTTATAGGGCTTGGTGGTGGTAGCTCTATGGACACAGCAAAAGGGGCTAACTTTCTCTTAACAAATGGCGGTAGCATGCTTGATTACTGGGGTGTGGGTAAAGCAACCAAAGATATGCTTCCCCTTATTGTCATTCCCACGACTGCTGGTACTGGAAGCGAATGCCAATCTTTTGCTCTTATTTCTGATGCAAAAACTCACCAGAAGATGGCTTGTGGAGATTCCAAGGCGGCTGCCAAAATCGCTATACTTGATCCTGAGCTAACGCTCTCACAGCCAAAGAATGTTACGATATGCACTGGAATAGATGCTATTGCCCATGCAGTTGAAACAGCTGTAACTAATAAGAGAAATAAATTATCAGCACTTTTCTCTATGGAATCGTTTAAGCTGCTTCTCCCTAATTTTTCTAGAGTAATTAACGCTCCAGATAATTTAAGTGCCCGTGGTAGTATGTTGCTCGGTGCCGCAATGGCAGGATGTGCGATTGAGGCAAGTATGCTTGGTGCAGCTCATTCGCTGGCTAATCCGCTGACTGCGCGTTACAATATTGTACATGGTCAAGCGGTTGGGATGATGCTTCCTTATGTTGTGCGCTTTAATTCGAAGATGGAAGAGTGTGCGGAAATATATGGAGAATTGATGAAGGCTTCGCAAATTGAGGGTAGAAATGAATTTGACAATAAGGGTGAGAGTTTGGCTGCATATTTATTGGGTTTACTTCAGCAGTCGGGGATGCCGGTCCGGTTACGCGATATTATAGATGATAAGTTATCATTGCCCTTGATGTCCAAAGAAGCGGCCGGACAGTGGACAGCTGGTTTTAATCCTCGTTTAGCTGGGGAAATTGAGATGGAAAAGATCTATCATGAGGCGTATTAGCCTTAAGTTTTTTTCTTAACTTTCACTTTTTGTATTTGGCTGTTTCAATGAGCTCCGTGACGAAAGAAGAAATTCTTCAAATTTTTAGGAATTCTGGGGCCCTGCTGGAAGGCCATTTCATTTTACGAAGTGGATTACGCAGTCGTCAGTTTTTTCAATGTGCATTAGCGTTGCAGGATATGCCCAGCGTGGAGCGTTTAGGTGAAGCTTTGGCTGGCAAGCTGCGCAATTATTCCCCAGTTACAGTTTTAGCGCCTGCGATGGGTGGGCTTGTAATTGGCCAGGAAGTGGCTCGGCAATTAGGGGTGCGATTTATTTTTGCTGAAAAGGAGGATGATGTTCTGGTTATGAGGCGTGGTTTCGAGATTTCTCCTAATGAAAGAATTGTTATCGTGGAAGATGTTGTGACCAAAGGAGGGCGTGTGTCTGAGGCAGTAGCTATAGTCAAGAAGCATCAGGCTGAGGTGTGTGCGGTCGGTGTAGTTGTTGATCGTTCGAATGGGAATGCAAAGATAGGGGTGCCGATGGAATCCTTATTGTCGATGACAGTTGAAACTTTTGCGGCTGATAACTTGCCAGAGGATCTTAATAACGTGCCTGCCGTTAAACCGGGCAGTTAATGATATTTTGTTAAATCTACACAAATCAGATTGCCTCCTTTCTTCTTGATTCCATCTCTTACATAAAGTTTTCCATCTGCATAGGCCGGCATGCACCAGTTAATTCCGCAAACCTGAGTGCGGCCGAGTTCTTTGAATTCTATTTTCGAAGCAGAAAATAAGCATAATTCGCCACCGCTTGTTAGGGATAGAATATTATTTTTCATTACAATAAAAGATGCCATTGCTCGTTTAGGATCTGGGAATGACAAGCTGTCATTACTCCAAATTGTTTTACCAGAAGTAATGTTAACGCATACTAGTTTTGCAGGGTCCCCTAGGCCATAATAATGTTCATTTACTAAGACACCATGGCTAATATTTGGCTGTGCTTCAATGTTCTTCCAAATTACTTCGGCGCGAAGTTTTTCGCCATTTTTTGTTACTTGAATACCTTGCAAGCCAACTTGGTGTGATCCGGCAATTACTATATTATTGTGAGCAATTGGGGCTGCGACATGGCGGCCGTAATCAGTCTTCATTGGAATGTTCCATAGCTCATCTCCGTTGCGGACGTCGACGCCTGCAACTCCATGGACAAAGAAACAGATAAATTGTTGTTTTCCTGCAAGTGTTGCTGGTATTGGAGGGGCATATCCAGGTTCGTGATCCAACGCATGCCAGATTAGCTGGCCGGTTTTCCGGCTGAAGCAGACGATGCTGTTATTTTTACCTCCGACCAGAGCGTACACCATGTCGCCTATAACTAGTGGGGCATTAGTAAACCCATGTCGCCGAGCTCCTGGTATGCTGCCTTTTTCTCCTATAAATTTCATGCCAAGCTTTGCGTAATCTATTTCCCATATAATTTCCCCAGATTTAAAGTCCAAGCAATGAAGAGTGCCTCGACTACATTGGGCGAATACTTGATCTTTGATTACAACAGGAGTGCACCTCGGTCCACGTGGTCCTTGCCCATCTTCAAAAACAGGGGAAAGTTCAGTAGCCCATTTTTCCGAGCCATCAGTTGTAGATATTGCCACCATCGCTTCATTATTGTTTCGATTTTCAAAAAGAAACACGGATCCATTTGCGACAACTGGGGACGATAGGCCTTCACCTGATTTTATTTTCCAAAGGACTTTTGGTTGTTCCGGCAATGTGCTTAGAGCTAAACCTTCATTTGGCAGTATTCCGTCACGCGTGGGCCCCCTCCATTGAGGCCAATCAACTGCAATTGCTGAATAAAAAGAATGTCCTGTGAAATAGAACACTATCAAAATAATGGCATATGCCAACCTGCGAAACATTGTTGAAAATGTGAGCATCGCGGTGAGTAAAAACAACCCAAGCTTAACGGGCAAGTCTCCTAACCAGAAAAATCCAAGAAAACAATCAAGTATATTTTAGTTCTGATTTTCTTCTTGTTGTCTCAATTAGCCTTTCGCTGTTGTAAAGATAGTTCGATTTCATATTTTTAGCTCTATTCTATGTGATTTGTTTTCAGATTTTGTTATAATGATTAGTGATGTGCGGGAGTTATATGAGTAGAATGAATAAGGAAAAACTTAATAGTAATTTTCTTCTGCTTTTGACTAGTACCATATGGGGGTTTGGTTTTGTGGCGCAGGAAAAAGGGGCGCAATATCTTGGGCCGAACATGTTTAACGGCGCTCGATATTCAATTGGTGCATTTTGCTTATTCGCGATCCTAATTGTTTATCATAGAGGTCGGTTTCTTGATGGATTTCGGTCAAGAGAATGGATTAAGTCTAGTTTAAGTGCCGGGGTTTTTCTTTTTTTTGGTTCGTTGTTTCAGCAAGCGGGAATTACTGATGAGGAAACAGGCGCAGGTAAGGCTGGTTTTATAACAGGGTTATACGTTGTAATTGTCCCACTATTTGGTTTGATTGTTGGACGTCGTGCAAGTTTTCAGACATGGGGAGGCGTTGTGCTTGCTACTGTTGGTTTATGGCTTTTGAGCTTTAAGCAGGCAGGTACTAAATGGTCAATTGGCGAGGGTGATTTACTTGTATTTTTTGGTGCTTTTTGTTGGGCAGGGCACGTGTTAGTTATAGACAGGTTCACTAACCGTGTATCATCATTGCATTTGGCAATAGGTCAAGTTGTAGTGTGCGCTTTGTTGAGTTGGTTGGTTGCCTTTTTCAAGGAACCAATTGATCTGGCTGCTTTTAAGGGTGCGTTTTTCCCGGTGCTGTATCTTGGTGCAATGTCAATTGCCATTGCTTTTACTCTTCAAATAATTGGGCAGAGGAAGGCTGATCCGACTCACGCTTCAATTATATTCGCCATGGAAGCCGTGGTGGGGGTTATTGCTGGCTGGATGATTTTAGATGAGCAATTGTCGCGGCGAGAATTGATTGGTTGTTTGATGATGTTTTGCGGCATGTTGATTTCGCAAGTTCCTATTAGGTTTATTAGGCTGGGTTTAACTAGTGATAATAATAAACCAAAAAAATAGTAATAATACAGGTAGGTTTTTCTTTTATTGAGTTTGATGTTCTACAAAACGCTTTGCTTTGATTGAGTCTGCAGTAAGAATTCAGCAGGTGTTTTTTTTACTGTATAACCAATCTAGAATCTTCGCTCTAAGTATCTTCTTTGCGGGATTGACATGTTTTTGCATGGGGTTGGATTGGGAGGAAAATTCAGGATACCGAAAATTAAAACTTTCCGTGCCAGGTAAGGGGCGGGCGGGATTTTCTTCGATGCCTATAATTCAATTGGGGGTTCGTTTTACTAATCAAGTTTCAAAGGCGACTTTGGTAAAACGATCTAATCTTATGAATGGATCGGGAGTTGCGTTAGGTGATGTTAATGGAGATGGTTTATGTGACATTTATTTTTGCCGCCTAGAAGGTGCTAATGAATTATATCTAAATAAAGGGGGGTGGCGCTTTAGTTTGGCTCCAAAGGAGAACGGGGTCTCGTTTGCCAGTTATTTAACTCGAGGGGCTGCCTTTGTAGATATAGATGGTGATGACGATCTTGATTTACTGTTAACAACATTCCGAAAAGGAGCTCGGTGTTTAGTTAATGATGGCAAGGGTTATTTTACAGATATTACTAATAAATCAGGGCTAGCCTCAAAAACATCAGGCACCACGCTGGCGTTAGGGGATATAGACGGTGATAATGATCTTGATTTGTATGTTGCTAATTTTGGTGAGCTTGCCTTGTTAAGAGATGGGGGGAGTTTTGCCGTGCGAAAAGCGGGGGACAGGTCAGTTGTGACTGGTTTGCACGCAAAGCGTTTGAAGATTATTAATGGGAAGATAGTTGAGTTTGGTGAAGCTGATGCATTGTATCAAAATGATGGGAAAGGTTTGTTTAGAAAAGTTCCTTGGACGGAAAATAAATTTTTAGATCATAATGGTAATCGAATTATCGAGCCATTGGATTTTGGCCTGTGTGTGCAAATTAGAGATATTAATGCAGATGGTTATCCGGATATTTATGTATGTAATGATTTCCAAACTCCAGATCGCCTATGGATGAATAATGGAGGAGGAGTTTTTCGTGAAGCTGGGCCAATGTCTATTAGGTCTGTTTCTTACGCTTCCATGGGTGTTGATTTTGCTGATATCGATATGGATGGAGAACTGGATTTTTTTGTAGCTGAAATGCTTAGTAGGAATCCGATAACTAAATTGCTTAAAATTAGCCCTAATACTCCTAAGGCGCCAGATCCGAAGGATGTCCTAAGTAGACTTCAAGTAGCGCGAAATACAATGTTTTGGAATCGCGGTGATGGGACTTTTGCTGAAGTCGGACGTTATGCAGGAGTTGAAGCTACTGATTGGTCTTGGCAACCAGTGTTTATGGATATCGATCTTGACGGGTATGAAGATTTGTTTGTTACAAATGGCCACCTTCATGACGTCAATGATCGTGATTTTATTGCTAAGTATTCGCGCCTTTCGAAGGTTAATCGGGAACAGGTCGGGGCGCTTATGTTTCCGCCTTTTGAAACTTCAAATGTCGCTTACCGCAATTTGGGAAATTTTCGTTTTGAGGAAATGAGTAAAGAGTGGGGGGTTGATTCATTGCAGATGTCCCATGGTGTTGCGACTGGAGATCTTGATAATGATGGCGACATGGATTTAGTGGTGAATTGCTTAAATCAGCCAGCTTTGATTTATCGAAATAACGTAATAGCGCCACGAGTGGCTGTTCGGTTAAAAGGGCTAGCTCCGAACACTGGAGGTATTGGGGCTCGGATCACTGTTGTTGTCGGTAATGCACGTCAGACACAGGAGGTAATAGCTGGAGGACGTTACTTGTCCGGTGATCAGGCGGTGCAAACATTTGCCATGGGTGGAAGTCAGGTAAACAGGTCCATTGAGGTTGTGTGGCCAAGTGGTCAAGTTTCTTTCATTAATAATCCTGATCCAAATTGTCTTTATGAAGTTATCGAACCTGTTAACAGCCTGCCTTCTGAAAATAAATTATCAGATATTGAAGAAACACCATTTTTCGAGGACGCGAGTAGGTTATTAAATCACACTCATTCTGAGAATCTTTATGATGACACCCTGCTGCAACCATTGTTGACTCGTAGGCTTGACCGTTCCGGCCCTAGTCTTGGATGGTTTGACTATGATGGAGATGGCGATGAGGATTTATTAATAGGGGCATCTTCTGGTTCATCTATTGCTATCTATCAAAACCTTGGGGATGGCAGATTTGGTCAACTTACCAGTGAATCTGGTTTGAAGGTTCCTGGGGATGTGACGAGTGTAAGTGGGTGGGTTAATGGTGCTGGTGTTCGTCAATGGTTGGCGGCAATAAGTAATTATGAATCTCCTCAGTTGAACGCTCAGATGCGTTCTTTTCGTAAGAGTGTTGGGATTGGAGTGAGTGGCAAATTATTAGGTGATACAATGCCTGGTCCAATTGCTGTTTCTGACATTGATGCTGATGGCGATTTGGATGTGTTTATTGGAGGAAGAACTGTTACTGGGCACTATCCTCAGGCCTCGGTTTCAACGCTATTTATTAATAACGAAGATGGACTGAGTCTTTCTCCTGGGGTCTTGAGTGGTTCTCATGGAATTGTGAACGGCGCTGTTTTTAGTGATCTTGATACAGATGGGTATCCTGAGTTGATTCTTGCTACAGAATGGGGGCCTGTTCGTGTCTTTAAGAATCAGGAAGGGAAATTTGTAGAGATTACAGATGCCCTTGGATTAGCAGGTCTTACCGGGCTTTGGCAGGGTGTGGCTACTGGGGATTTCGATGGCAACGGTAAAATTGATATAGTTGCCACTAATTGGGGTTTGAATTCTTCGCTTAAGCCTAACGTTATTAACCCGCCTCGTCTGTATTATCATTTTTCTGAATCCAGCGATCCGACCTCACTAATGCTAGGAGTTTGGGATGATTCGATTTCAGCATATCTTCCTACAAGGGATTTGAACCATCTGTTTAAGGGGTATCCAGGGCTGCGTGGAGTCTTTAAGTCGTATCGAGAATTTGCGACTGCTGGTGTGATTAAGCTTTCTGATTATCATGTAGCGCCGTCTATGTCTTTGACTGCCGTAGTGTTGCAGTCAATGGTTTTTCTCAATCAAAATGAGCGATTTGAAGCTAGGCCATTGCACCCCGAGGCTCAGTTGTCCCCAGCGTTTGGTGTTTCAGTTGGCGATCTTGACGGTGATGGTGTTGATGATTTGTTTCTTGCCCAGAATTTTTCTGCATTTCCAACAAATGAAGATCGAAATGATGCTGGTCGAGGTTTGTGGCTTCGCGGTGTTGGAAATGCTAATTTCACTCCTGTCAGGGGCCAGGAATCTGGGATTGCTATTTATGGTGATCAAAGAGGAAGTGCACTGGCTGATTATGATGGTGATGGGAAGCTTGATCTTGTTGTTGCGCAGAATGGCGGGCTTACACGCCTGTTTCGTAATAATAAAGCCAAGCCAGGCTTAAGGATTAGATTATCTGGATCTAAGCGGAATCCGGATGCAATTGGTTCTGCCGCTCGTTTGCTTTTTGGGAGGGCACCTTCTTTTGTAAAGGGAACATGGAGAGAGTGGCAGCTTGGAAGCGGCTATGGTTCACAGGAAGGCTTAGTAAAGGTTTTTGCCATTCCGGAATCTCCTACAGCGATTGAGGTAAGATGGGCTGGCGGTGAAGTTACTATTACTTCATTACCTGCCGGCTTGAAAGAAGCAACGGTGGCCTCAGGTGGGATGATTGTTAATCAGAAAACAAAATAATTGGCACTAATTTTCTGAATATGAATAAAGTTTTAGCTGGTGAGTAGTCCGTTGCTGGTTAAAATATCTCCACTTAGTATTATATTGCAAATGAAAGTATTAAACTTGTTTCACCGTGTCGCATATCAAATAGCGACTGTTTTTTTATTCATTGGCGTTAATTTGTCGGTAATCGCTGACGAGCCTCCTAAAGGATTCGAATCGCTTTTTAATAAGAAGGACTTATCAGGCTGGTGGGGTTTGGGGACAGAGAACCCTGCTAAATGGATGGCTTTATCGCCTGAGGCTCTTCTCGATAAAGAAACTCGTAGCTTGGAAGACATTGCAAAGCACTGGTCGGTTGATGGCGATGAGCTTGTTAACGATGGAAAGGGGCTCTATTTAAGCACAAAAAAGAATTATGCTGATTTTGAATTATTGCTAGAATACAAAACCGTAGCAAAAGCTGATAGTGGTATATATTTGCGGGGTATTCCTCAGGTTCAAATTTGGGATTACACCAAGGAAGGTGGAAAGTGGAACATTGGAGCAGACAAAGGTTCTGGCGGTTTGTGGAACAACAGTAAAGGCGCCGCTGGTAAGGACCCTGATGTTTTGGCGGATAAGCCTTTTGGTGAATGGAATAAGTTTAGAATTATAATGGTTGGGGAGCGTGTGAGTATATGGTTGAACGGTAAACTGGTCGTTGATCATGCTAGATTGGAAAATTATTTCAACAGAAAGGGGCCAGTTCCTCAGGCAGGGCCTATTCAATTACAGACACATGGAGGCGAAATTCGGTGGCGTAATATTTTTATTCGTGAAATTGGTGCGACTGAAGGTAATAAGCTTCTTGCGGCAAAGGGTGGAGATGGGTTTAAGAAGGTTTTTAATGGTAGCGATTTAAAAGGATGGGCCGGGCCAGTTGATAATTATGTTGTTAACAATGGAACTATTCAGTGCAAGAAAGGTAGTGGAGGTACGATTTATGTTAACGAAGAGTTGAGTGATTTTTCAGTAAGGTTTGAATATAAATTGCCACCTGGTGGGAATAATGGCTTAGCCATTCGTTATCCTGGAAGTGGAGACACTGCATACGTTGGTATGTGTGAGTTGCAGGTGCTTGATGATACTGCAAAAAAATACGCAAAGTTGCATCCTGCTCAGTATCATGGTTCTGCATATGGCATGGCACCTGCCGTTCGTGGTTATCAACGGACCGTTGGTGATTGGAATTTCCAAGAAGTTACTGTTGTTGGCTCTACAATAAAGGTAGAGATGAATGGGACTCGAATCTTGAATGCTGATTTATCAAAAGTTGATAAACCTATGTATGACATTGGAAAATTCAAAGGGCGATTGCGTAAGGCGGGATATTTCGGTTTTGCTGGCCACGGAGATGCGGTTTCGTTTCGCAATGTTCAGGTTAAATCACTTAAATAATTGAATTTTAAAGCGTGGGATTTTCGCCACCATTTCGCTTTACCAAGGTAATTTTCACTATTGGCCCGTCGACACTTGATGTTGACGTGTTAAGAGGCGTATTGCGCGCTGGGGTTGATATATGTCGTATTAATATGGCCCATGCTTCGCACGAGTGGACGTGCAAGGCTGTTGATGCGATTAGGGCTGCTTCCATTGAAGAGGGCAGGGAGGTTTCGATCTTAATGGATATTAAGGGGCCTGAAATAAGAACAGGATTTCTTAATGAGCATATTCAATTAGATAAGGGCCAATACATAGACCTTACACAATCAGATGAGGCTGGCCCTGATGGGGATATACCTGCCATAGATATTAATTATCCATCATTAATTGATGAAGTGGAAATAGGTGATATTTTATTGGTTGATAGTGGATTGATGCGGTTTGAAGTTGTGGAAGTCCGTATAGATCGAATTCGTTGTCGCGTTGTTATTCCTGGCAAGATGGGAAGTAGGCGTCATATTAATATACCTGGAAAGAAGATTAACCTTCCTGCTATGACTGAAAAAGATATAGCAGACACTAAGGTTGGCATTAGTGCTAATGTTGATTTCTTTGCATTATCTTTTGTGAGAGAGGCTGGTGATATTAATCAGTTGAAGCGGTTTTTATTGGATAACAACTCTAGTGCTCAAGTTGTTGCAAAGATTGAAGACCAAAGCGGAATTGAAAATTTACAAGAGATTCTGGACGTGTCAGATGCGTTGATGGTGGCCAGAGGGGATCTTGGGATTGAAGTGCCATACGAGGAGCTGCCAATAATTCAAATGCAAGCTGTGAGTGATGCATTGGTTTCGGGTAAGCCGGTTATTATGGCGACCCATTTATTAGAGTCTATGATTGAGTCGCCAATGCCTACTCGAGCGGAGATCACAGATGTTTCTAATTCAGTGTTTGAACGTGTTGATTGTGTTATGCTTTCTGGTGAAACCAGCGTAGGGAAATATCCTGTAGAATGTGTTAATGTACTTAACAAAATTACACAAAATGTAGAAAAATACGCTGGCCGCAGCGGTTTTAATGAATCTTTGCCGTTAGTTACGACTCGGGAAAAATTAATGAAATCTGCAGTTGTTCTTGCGCGTGAGCTTGGCGGGGTTGGGATTGTTGTGTTTTCTTCTAATGGGCTTCATGTGCGGACATTGTCTGCGTTAAGGCCGCATGGTTGTCCTATATTTGTCTTCACTGAAAAGGAGCAGATCATTAATGATACGAGGATGCTTTGGGGCGTTAAAGCATTCTTAGTTGAGTTTAAGGATAGCCAGGAATCAACCATTAGCGATTCCATCTATCATTTGCAATCTGTGGGCTATGCGGAAAAAGGAGATCAGTTAATTGTTGTGCCAAACTTATTATTTGGAGAGGTTAATATGATTCAAGTTCGCGATGTATGATTCGGTTATTATATTAATAAACTTCCTCACTTATTCTTTTTCAAGTTTTCAATTTGTTCTTTATTGAGCACTTCAGGTTTAGCACCTTTTTTTATTTCTTCACTAGAAGGAACGCGAACAATGTTACTTTTAGTGGTTCTGTCTTTAGCCTCTATTGCTTTTTTGACTGAAATTAGTTCTATCTCAAAGCGAAGAGTAGAGTAGGGCGGGATTTTTGCTCCTTTTCCTCGAGGGCCATATGCTAAATGTTGAGGAACAACAATTTCCCATTTTGCCCCAGGTTGCATTTTAGTAAGAGCCTCAGTCCATCCTCTAATAACTCTATTAAGCACGAAATTACTTGGGTTTTTTCGAGAGTATGAACTGTCAAACTCTTTGCCGTCAGTAGTCCATCCTCGGTAATGCACTTCAACGCTATCCTTACTTGTGGGGCTGGTGCCTTTGCCGTTCTTAATAATGCGATACTGAAGGCCAGTGGAAGTTGTTTTGACATCAGTTTTTTCACTGTTTTTTGCTAAAAGCGCTGCTCCTTCTTTTTTGGTTTTATCAATTAAGACCATACGTTTGGCTTTGGCTTTATCTTGGTATTTTTTCCAAACTTCATTCAAAATAACTTCAGCATCCTTTTCAGTGATTAAGGTGTCCTTTGATTGATAAGATGCCTTTACTCCCTCCATAAAGATTTTAAAATCTAATTCCATTTCTTTAGATCTGAAGTCATTGCCAATTTGCATTCCAACAGCATAACTAAATTTTTCGATTGGTGTGGAAGGCTCTTTGATGTCAGCGGTAAACGCTGTGAGGTTTGATGTGAAAAATAGTATGATTATTTTTTTCATTGATATGATTACTTTTTGCTAAGGATTGCTTTTAGGTCAAATCGTGCACTTTCCTTGGTGCTGCGTATATAAAATTGTCCATTACTAAAGGCACCATGAGTCCAGCATTTGCCTTCAATTGCTTTGAATCTTCCGAGTTCCGAGTAGCCTTCTGAAGAGGCCTTGGAAATCACTACTTCCCCTGAATCGCTGGTCGCAATTAGTTTGCCGTCTACGAGAATTACTCCGCCAGGACCGAAGCCGGATTTAGCCCATTTGATTTCTCCATTCTTTAAATTTACACATTTTAGAGGGCCATCCCCATACTCTTTAAATTGGAACATTCCATAGAGATGGCCATCGATGCAGACAGGCGTGCTCCAGTGATTCATTAGCTTGTTTGGCTTCCTCCAAAGTTGACTAGCTGAATACTGGCCGGATTTGTAATTAATCTTAAATGCGGCGGCTCCTACTCCATAGCCAGCTGAGCAATAGACAATATTATTTTCAACAATTGGAGATGCAGCGGTGGAGATTTTAAATGGATGTTTAGCACGCCAAAGAACTTTTCCGTTTATGGTATCGCAAGCAACCATGCCGTCTTGGGTTAAGAAGATAACCTGCCGTTTGCCATGTATCTCTGTGACAATTGGACTGGCGTGAGTCATCTGATCGCTTTCGCCGCTCCATACTGTTTCGCCTGTAGTTTTGTTGATTGCTAATAGAGATTGTTTTTCACCTCCTCCACACACGAAAATTAAATCGCCATCAATTATGGGGGTTGCTGCATTTTGCCATCTTATCGTTTGAGCATTATGTTTTTTGACTAGATTAACAGTCCATTTTTTATCTCCGTTTTTTGCATCTAGGCAGTGCAGTGTTAGCCTGCCATCAAGTATGAATACAAGGTCTCCATCGCTTGAAGGGGTGGTTCTTGGGCCGTCACCCCCCTTGTTATTCTTGGCACCGCTATTGCCACCGCCATCGTATTTCGCGATATTAAGTATTTTACTCCATAGCTTTTTGCCAGTGTCGTGATTGAGCGCAAGGCAAACTTCGCGTTCAACCCCATCAACATTTTCCATAACTATCGTAAAAACCCGGGAATTAGCGACAGCTAAGGAGGAGAATCCAAGTCGAGTTGGTGCTTTCCAGAGTGGCTCTATTTCAGTATCTGGCCAACTGCTGATAGTCAATTTTTCTGATGATGAGCCGTCAAAATTTGGTCCTCTGTATTGAGTCCAATCTCCCGCATATGAGTTAATGTTGTTGGTAGTTATTGCACTAATTAAAAGCGTAATTCTTAGTATTTGTTTTTGCATAAAATTATAGGAAGTAATTAGATTATTATATAGTTTATTGTTTGATTCCTAAACGTTTGGCTAATTCAATAGCCGCTGATTCATAGGCGGCAGATCCGGCGCTATAAGGGTCGTATTGAATGATTGGTTTTCCATGACTTGGTGCTTCAGCTATTCGAGTAGCACGGGGTATAATGGTATTAAAAACTTTATCTTTAAAATGTTCCCTAACTTCTCCTACTACCATGCGAGAGAGGTTGGTTCGGCTGTCAAACATTGTCATTAATACTCCGATTAATTCTAGTTGCTTGTTGACGCCGGATGACTTGAGTTGGTTCATTAAATCTGTAATAGAGCTTATTCCTTCCAAGGGGTAGTATTCGCACTGAAGTGGTATTAGTAGCATGTGAGATGCTATCAAAACACTTAGAGTGAGTTTTCCGAGGGAAGGCGGGCAGTCGATGAGTACAACATCGAATTCCTTGCCTTTAATTATTGGTTTCAATGCTTCTTTAAGCCATGTCAAATGATGATCTGGGTTCTTGCGTGATTTGCCCTTTGTGGTTTCAAAAGATAATCTAGCTAATTCGACTTCAGCAGCGCAAAGATCAAATTCGCTGGGTATAATAGATACGTTTTCACATTCAGTTTTAATTATTTGGCCTGTTAGTTTGCGTTCTCCAAGTAAAACAGGGTATAGACTCGCATTAGGTGTTTTTTCGAATCCGAGTCCGCTTGTGCAATTCGCCTGTGCATCCATATCAATTAACAGCACTTTGATGCCGATTGCGCCAAGGCAAGCGGATATATTCACAGCAGTTGTCGTTTTTCCGACGCCTCCTTTTTGGTTTGTTATGGCGATAACGCTTGGCACTTGGTGATTTAAAAGAACGAGTAAAGTGATTTCAAGTTATTCGCTCTATTGATTAATTTTCGATTGTCGGTAAATCCACTCTTTCTGGGTGTATTTTACTTGTGCTAATTTATGTATTTTTTCAATGTCTACTGGCTTTGAAGCTCCTTTTGTCTGCCAGGCTTGTTCGATTAGATTCTTAACAGATTCAACAGTAAGTGGTATGTTTTTACAGAACTTATCATGTGACCTGCTCTTGCGATATGATGGAGTCGTCGATGGCATTTGAAGTGATTGATCAAGTAATTTAAGGTCTAAGTTTAGTAAGAAAGTGCCGTGGAACACTAGAGCATTCCTTGTTCTCTTTTGTGCGTTTCCTGAAAATTTCAATCCTTTTAACGCAAGATCGGTATGGCCCTCTATTGTGACTTTATCATTGAGAGCTTCACTAAATGCTCTTTGATGAGTTTTCATAATATGGCAATTAGTTGAACCAATGTTGCTTGTGCCGTCATTAATGCTTATTGGTAGTATTAATGAATAATTTAAACATCCAGATGCTTGCAGTACGGCTCCTCCTCCGCTGAATCTTCTTAATATCTCAATTTTATTTTGATTGCACGATTCAATGAGGCATTCACGGTTAATATTATTCCCGTATCCCATAACGACAAATGGCGATTGAGGCTCCCAAAATCGTAATGTCGCCTCTCTATCCCCTGAATCAACCTCATTTAATAAAATTTCATCACATGCAAGATTCATTGCTGGTTCTGAATAGCTTTGATCTAGGGTTTTCATTGGTTGATGAAGAAGGCTGAGTTAAATTGTTCGCGCGCTTGGTTATTTAACTCTATTTAATGATGTCTCAAAAGAAATTTACACAAAGACTTCCTCATGAGGAGCTATTACAGCTAAAACGATGGAATACTCCCACTATTTATAATGGTTGGGAACAAATCACAAAGAACGATCCTGCTAGTGCAGGAATTAATCATGAAGTAACAATGGATTTTATGCCTCAAATGGGGCCGATGGTTGGGTGGGCTGTTACGGTGAAGATTGAACCAAGTAATTCTAGTTACAAAAAGGATGCAGGAGAAAGATGGTCAGAATATAGGGCTTATGTGGCTAATTTACCTGGGCCAAAGATAGTCGCCATACAGGATGTTGATAAGCCAGCAACTGTAGGGTCTTTTTGGGGTGAGGTGAATGCGAATATTCATAAAGCACTTGGTTGTGTTGGAACTATAACTGATGGAGCTGTGAGGGATCTGGATGAAATGACTAATGCGGGTTTTAAGGCCTTAGCTAAACGCCTTTGCGTGGGCCATGCTCATGTTGTTCCAATTGATTGGGGTTGTGATATTGAAGTGTTTGGTCAATCAATATCGCCTGGTCAGCTTATCCACGCTGATAAGCATGGTTTCTTGGCTGTTCCTTTCGGCGAGGAAAAAGGTTTGCTGAATGCTTCGGTATTTATGGATAAAAACGAGTGTGATACTGTTATTAAAGCAGCTAGAAATTTTTCTGGAAAATCTATAGATGAGTTGCTTAGTTCTGTTGACCAAGCCGTTAAAGATTTTGGTGTTGCAGCGAAGGCGAGGTTCGGCTCTTCAGGGGAATTTGGTAATTAAATAAACGATTGCCCAATAGGTTTTATTACTAGTTCCGGTACGTGGGCTGTTGGGGGGAGCTTTGCGATCGCGATGGTAATATTAGCTATATCAATGGGCTTTAAAATCTTAGATCGATGTTCAGCTGATGGAGGCACAGGTCGATCATCTAATATAGGAGTGTCTACTTCGCCAGGGAATATTGTTGTTACTCGAATACCGTTTTCACGCTCGTCTTCTGTTGCGCTTGTTCCTAAAGCGGCCATTGCAAATTTACTAGCATTGTATGCGACTCCGCCAAGTGGAGCAGCTCGCTTGCCTGATGTGGATGATATATTTATCACTAGTCCGCTTTTGTGTGGGCGCATAAGCTTTAGACCGTAATGCATGCAGTTGTACGCTCCTGTCGCATTAATTGTCATTAACTTGTCCCAATCAGCAGGTGCGAGTTCGCTCATCGATCTTTTTGGAACGTTTGCTCCCGCGCAATTTATCAACAAGTTTAATTGGTCGAATTGTTTTTTTGTCCAGTCGAATAATGATTCAACACTATTCCGATCTGAGACGTCTACACAATGCGCTGATATATGCTTTCCACCTCTAGAGGCGACATCGTCGAGCTTAGATTGTCTGCGGCCTGCAACTATGACATTGGCACCTTCATTGGCGAGCTCTAGTGCTATAGCTTCTCCCATGCCCGTTCCACCACCGACAACAACTGCATTATGCCCAGAAAGACTCATAGGGGCGAAGAATACTAATTGAGTGAAATGATGGAAGTCCGCACTCGTTTTTTAATTGTATATTTTTAGGTTTTAGAGAAGTGAAAATGCCAACACATTTTGTATTGTTTTATTGCTTATTTTTTTGGCTCAAGCTTGGAAGCTTCTTTTGGCATTAAATTAATTGCTTTTTGAAGTAAGTCACGTGTGCGATCTGCTTGCTCGTTTTCACCTGGTTTTATTTGCTGCTTTTCCTGTCTATCCTTTGTGGAATAGAGTCTTCCATTCTGGTAAAGTTTAAAGAATTGATTTTGTGCCCAAATTATTTCCATTCCATTTATTCCTTGGCCATGTGATTTAGCGGCTGGACTATATTTTGGATAATAATATTGAAATATCCATTCCCTAGGATTGCCTTTTTTTCCAAGGCACTGGGGCCAAAAACTTTGACCATCTAGTGTAATGTCTGGGAGGTGCGATTCTGTAATTTCTGATATGGTAGGAAGAAAATCTGAAAAATCGACTAGATCATTGCAAATGACCCCTCGAGGAATAGTTCCAGGGCAGTTTGCTATAAGTGGAACATGAGTTCCTCCATCAGTAGCATACGCCTTTTCACCTTTGCGGTATTCGTCTTTAAATGGATACGTAAGATTGCGGTGAGTGCCGTTGTCAGTGGTATATATAATAACCGTTTTTTCGCGTAAGTCGTTTCTTTCTAAGCATGATACTATTTTGCCGACGATTTTATCTGCATAAAGTGTCATGTCTTTAAAATTTGATAAGGCCATTCCTTTCCCTTTAGCAGTTTTTCCTCCAGGAGATACGTTGTCAGGAGTTTTGGGAAAGGGGGAATGAACCAATGCCATAGGGTAATAAACGAAAAACGGTTTTGTTTTGTTTCTTTTGATAAATTTAATAATGAAATTAGAGAAAATATCTGGACCATAGTCGTTACTTGTTGTTTCAAGCAACTCTCCATCTTGCATAATGCTGGGGTTCCAGTATCTGGAACTTCCTGTGCCTGGGTAGTTCCATAAACAGTATGTGTCAAAACCGCAAGCTGGTGCGAGTGTTCCTCGGTGTCCATTGTGCAATTGCCACTTACCGGCTACGGCAGTTGAATAGCCGGATTTCTTCATGATATTACCAAAAGTGATCTCATCTTTATCAAGTGTGCCGAATTGAACATAGTTCCTAAGCCCACTCCTGCCTGTCATGATCTTAACGCGGCTAGGTGTGCAAACTGGTTCAGAGTAGCAGTGATTAAACTTCGCGCCTGTCTTTGCTAGTTTGTCTAATGTGGGAGTTTTAAAATAAGTGCTTCCATAGCAACCATAATTGTCAGCGGCTGAGTCATCAGCCATAATCAGAATTACATTGTATTTATGAGTGCTGCGATCAGAGGAGACGATTTGCAAATGCTGTATTAGTAAAACTGTTAGCAGTAGGATTTTTCGATTAATCATTTGCAAATTGAGTGGTTAATTCTTGCTTACCGAAGCTTTGCTAGAGAGAAATGCCATGTCCATATTATTAGGGGAGGGAACAACAAGTGGAATCGATTGGTTTCTAACGGGTGGGGTTGTGCGCGGGTCCAGCCACTTGCGGGTTTCTGCGTGGCCATCAGCAAATGAAATTGTGCCAGCCCCATTATGGTTGCTTGCTGGATAATCGATAATGTGGATTCGACTTAGGGCAATATTGTCGTTCATAGCAACAGCAAGATCACCAAAGTTTATACTGTCTGGATGTTCTGTTATAAAGTTGTACGCGTTGGAATGCCCCATGACATTGATGTCGGATAATTTTCTAAATACATGATACTTTCTTTTAGTTAGAAAACTTAGCCAGTCGTTTCTTGAATTCATCGCTTGGCTAAGAGATACACTTCGGACTCTAGGTGATATTTTCCCTCGGCTGTTAACGGTGCTTTTATCTCCTGGACAACGGTAGATCCCTGGGGTTTGGGTGTAAGGTGCTAATTTGGCGTATTTTGGATCCATTAAGCCGTCGATGTTTGTGTTATGTGGATTGCTTGGATTGTAGTCAATTATTCCGCGCACCCAGCCACTACCACTGGCTGTTAGATCGTTCCAAACCAAGTTGTCATCAAAGTCATTGGCATACAGTATCCACGCTAAATCTAATTGCTTAAGATTAGATATGCATACTGTGTGTTGCCCTTTGCTTTTCGCTTTGGCTAGTGCGGGCAACAGTAAGCCCGCTAGAATGGCGATTATCGCTATAACCACAAGTAGCTCGATAAGAGTGAATGCTTTTTTGCTATTCATTTTTATTCAGGAGTTAAATCCTTCGTCTTATGCTTTTTTCAAATGATTTTCTAACATCTTCGCCGTGTTGCTTGATTTTTTTCTGATATTCGATTTCGTCTTTTTTGTTTTCCCATTGCTGCAGTATTTCTTCTTTGGAGTTTCGAAGTTCATTTTCTTTTAATTCACCTCCACACCATGAGCATTGAGGCAGAATTGAGGCCATGAGAACTTTGTCGCAATGTGGGCATTTTTTCATTTTTCTATATTAGTTATTGTTAGATCTAAACCGTTAAGTGGCTTCAAGAAAAAGCTTAAAAAAACGGAAACCTTCATCCATAAAGCTCTCAATATCATCTGGCTTGATTCTCTTTTTATAGAATACCAATTGATTGCCTCCTCCCTCTATGCTTATTTTTTGTTGAGATTCTATATTAGTGAGTACGTTATTGTTAAATAGCTGTCGAATAGACGCTTCGTTATCTCCTCTTAATAAATATTTTTTTGAGAATTCTGGGTGTGAGTCAAAATCAATATCCTGATAGCCAAACGCTCCACCTATTTTGTGAAAAATCCCTTCAGGCCGCATGCTAAATTGAGGTAAATAGAGTTTTGGAGACCAAATACAGAAAACGCTTTGACGATAAGTGTGGGAGCTCTGGCCTCCGCCAGTGGTGTACTGATAATCGAAAATGGCTAACTCAGCATTATTTGCTTCGCCTTCCATTAAGTTTTTTATTTTTTTAGAGTAGCCAACTGAAAAAAGGTGCAATTTATTCATCCGGTCAAATAGGGCTGAATTGTCCTTATGAGAAAAATTGAGCTTCAAGGAGGCTGCGATTGCAGATAATTGTTGGCTTCTCTTCTTTTCTGAAAGCCAGAAAATATATATTATTATACCGACTAATAAGATTACTGCTGCTCCTGTTAAAATATAAGTTGTGATCATTTCTTCGAGATACTAGTAATGCGAATTTAATAAACTAGCTATTCAATTATTTAAGTGCCGGGTTGCCCTTTCCTGCATCCATGCAATATCTGAATTATTTGGTGAAGGTCTATCATATGCTGTTATGGCTCCTGTTCTAAATGGCGCAATAGTTCTTGGGTCAGTCCATTTTTTAATTTCTGAATGCCCGTCTGCAAATGAAAATCCTCCGGCTCCCCCGTGGTAGCTAGCTGGAATATCAACTATACGATGCATTTTGGAATTGTTAGGATAGCCCCCCATATCAACTACAAACATTCCATCGTTGATGCTGTCTTCTCTTTCATCAAGGAATATGAATGTTGATGAAGGGCCTGGATTTATCATGTCTCCAAATTTGCGATAAATCCTCCAAGGTCCTGAGCTTGCAGACCAGCCCATTGGTCTGTTTTCTCCTCTCCCTCCTATCCAGTTAAGCATAGACATGCTTCGAATTCTGGGGATTTTTTTTCCTTTAACATTAGCGTAACTTTTGTCGCCTGGGCACTTAAATATAGTGCGGTTTTCACCGCAATAATTCCAAAGCAAGCTTTTGGTAAGATTTACTTCTGGGTCCCAGTTCATTTTGTTATTACTAAAATCCAGCCACCCTCCAACCCATTCATAGGGGCCGTGTTTTACATTGGGAAGCCAACTGTCATTATCTTCGACGTACATTCGCCATGCAACCATGAGCTGTCTGTGGTTATTTAAGCAGCCGATACCTTGTGCTTTTGTTTTCGCCATAGCCAAAGCTGGAAGAAGTAACGCTGCAAGGATTGCGATGATTGCAATTACCACTAGGAGTTCTATTAGTGTGAAACCATACTTATTAAGGGACTTCTTCATTTGTTTAGTATCTAGTTGCTGGAAATTAACTATTATTTTTATGAATAGGGAGAACTTTATGAAGTGACAATGATTAAAATAAATATATTGAGTAATTTTATTAGCAATCATAATATCTATTCATATGAAGGTCCCTAATAAATTTAATATTTCCCTTAATCGAGGTTTCTCAATGGTAGAGTTGCTTGTGGTAGTAGCTGTGGTTTTTTGCTTGCTCGTACTAGTTGTGGGCTTAGGAATTCTCCTTCCTTCACTTGCCAAGGCAAAGGCGAAAGCGCAACGGATATCGTGCGTGAATAATCTTAAACAGATTGGAGTCGCTACTCGTATTTACGCTACTGATAATCAAGATCGTGTCCCGTGGCAGGTGCCCGCTGAGGAGAGGATTGGGGGTCGGGGATATAGCGGCACAGCTGATTCCCTTGGAAAGTTCGAAGAGAATTGGAAGCATTGGCAGTCTCTTTCCAACGAGTTAAGTAATCCAAAAGTGTTACGTTGTCCTCGAGATGCAAATCGTAATCAAGCTAACAGTTTTGTTACTAAAAAACCAATTGGTGCTGCTGGTAATACCATTGTTCCATTTGGTGGCGATAATGGAAATTTAAGTTTTAGTTATTTTGTTGGTTCTGAGGCAGATGAGGCTAAGCCAAATAACATACTGTCTGGGGATAGGAATATTGCATTTGGCCAATATGACAATGATCTGGATAGTAAGGGTGAAATTAAGAAGCTTGGGAAAAAGTTCACAGGAAAGAATCGTCCGATGTGGACAGAGAGCCTTCACGAAAACCAAGGCGATATACTTTTATCAGACTCCTCGGTTCAGCAGTCTAGCGATTCAAAGCTTGCTCAATATTTAATCGACTCTTCTGCGAATGATAATGAGATTTTGTTCCCTAGGGGTTTGTGAGCTATTTAAGCTTTGCGAATTCTATTGTTTGCGAGTCTCTGTTGTTAATTATAATTGTTTGCTCGTTAAGTAGGGCAAGGTCTTGTAGCTCAAAATCAGTTTGCCCTGAAACGAGTGATTCGTTTTCAAAGCTGTCATTAATTCGATAATATATTTTAGCATGGGAGTGGATCTGGAAAGATCTTGTTTTTGGGATGTATTCTAGGCCTTGGATTCCGAAAGGTGATTTAAAATCAATTTGATGATCTTCGACATGTTTAAATGACGTATCAAATTCTATGATTCTATCTTTGTGGTTATTGTCGAAAAATGATTCTGCCACATAAAATCTACCCCTATGATATGCTATTCCTCCAGCGCAAACTGTGAAGTGTGCGCTGATATCGTATTTTTTGATAAATTTTAGTGATTGAGCGTTATAGACATGCACAAAATGTTCATTGCTTCCACCGGATTCGCAACCGCTTACAGCC
>JASLKL010000001.1:0-5710 GCA_030747605.1 Verrucomicrobiota bacterium
GTTTATTGGATTTCAAAACAGGTACAAGACTACGACCAGTCATGACTTTGGGACGCCTTACTCCACCGATATCAAGAAACGTCGGCGCAAGATCCATTAGATTCACAAAATCGTCCACTACTCTACCACCTGGCTTTCCTGGCCACCAAATTGCAAGCGGTACATGAACTCCAAAATCATACAGATTACATTTCCCACCTGGGAATCCTGGAGCACCATGATCTCCACTAATAACTACCACTGTATTATCTAACTCATCTAACTCATCAAGCCGCTTAAGGATCAAACCCAAAGCTGTATCGAATGCCTGAACCTCACCAAGATAATCAGCGAAATCCTGACGCACCTCATTTACATCTGGTAAAAATTTAGGCAGTTTACCTTTTAGTTCATCAGGATTAATTCCCCAAAGTGCCTTTCCGGAACCTTTGGTCCATTTACGATGAACAAGTGTTGGGCCAAACCAATAACAGAATGGCTTTCCCTTATCGCGAGCATCAATGAATGAATTAAAATTCCCCATCACCTCGTCATAAAGTACCTGCTTTGCTGCTTGCACCGTCATGCCCTGATCTACACGCTTTGTTGTTAACTGTGAGAACCCATTAAACATGCGCCCACTCTTTTCATAGGAATACTTGCCAGCGCCATAAGGCGCATCTACAGGTGACCCCGGTGTCCAAACCTTATAGGTCTCCCCGATGTGATATCCGGCGTCACGTAGCATCAAAGGATAAACTGGAATCTCAGGATCCCACTTCGCACCTTGCAAAATAGCTCCCATGCCCGTGCGAAAAAAATACTGACCCGACAACAAAGAACTTCGGCAGGGGGTGCATGACGGAGCTGTAACAAAAGCGTTTTTGAATAAAACACCTTTTTCGGCAATTTCATCGAAATTTGGAGTCTTGATAACTGTATTTGGGCCAGACCTTGTTTCCACCTTTGCATAGGCGCTAGCGTACTTACCCCAGTCATCTGCAAATGCGAATAATATATTTGGTCGAATTTCGTTGGAATACCCAATTGTTGGAATTAGGATTCCCGCCCAAAAAAATAAGAAAGACATTTTCATAATGATAAAAAACAACTCAAAACAATGTGGACCTTTAATGCTCAAGGCATCACTCGCCCATTATCGCCACACATTTCTTTCACTCAAGTTATTACTACATTGTATGATTTTCTTTTTGTTTTTCGGAATGTTGGCATTTGAATTTAGTAGCGTAAGTGCTTCGGAATGGAATCAATGGCGGGGAAATCTTCGGGATGGAAGCCACAATTCTCCCATCCCGTGGCCAGAAAGTATTGATAAAAATAAATTATCTGAGACTTGGTCCACTAAAGATCTAGGCGCTAGTTATTCGGGCCCCATAACAAACGGAGAATTAATTTTCACAACAGAATCCACAAAAGGAAAAGAATCCGTTTTGGCCTACTCTCTCAAAGACGGAAAATTAAAGTGGAAACAAACATGGTCAGGCGAAATGAAAGTACCTTTTTTTGCAGCTCGTAATGGCAGCTGGATTCGTTCAACCCCTGCAGTTGCAAACGGAAAAGTCTTTGTTGGAGGCATGAGAGATCACTTTCTTTGCCTAGACGCTCAAACTGGAGAGATAGTGTGGGAGATTGATTTCCCAAAAAAATATGGAACTGCATTACCTGACTTCGGTTTTGCAAGCTCACCAATGACAGATGATAAACATGTCTACGTTCAAGCAGGTGCGAGTTTTAACAAGATAGACCAAAAGACTGGCACTGTAATTTGGAGAGCCTTGAATGATAAGGGAGGAATGTATGGCAGTGCTTTTTCTTCTCCAACATTTGCAAATATTAATGGACAAGATCAAATCCTTGTTCAAACACGAGCCGAACTAAGTGGAATAAACAACATTGACGGCAAAGTATTATGGAACATACCTATAAAAGCATTCCGCAATATGAACATTCTTACACCCTTAGCTTTTGACAATGGGATTTACACCAGCACGTATGGCGGTGGTTCTTCTTTCATAAAATTAGGCAAGAATGAAAAAAACAATTGGTCTGCCGACATTAAATGGAATAACAAATCTCAAGGGTACATGTGTAGTCCTGTTCAGTATAACGGAAAAGTCTACTTACACCTGAGAAGTAATCGTTTCGCATGTTTTGATCTTAAAACCGGAAAAGAAGAATGGGTTAGCTCCAAAAGCTTTGGTAAGTATATGAGCTTAGTCATCAACGGCAACAAAATACTAGCTTTAGATCAGAAAGGCATTCTTTACCTTATTAAAGCTGACCCAGAAAAGTTGAATATTCTATCTGAACGACGTCTAGTTGACGGTGAATCCTGGGCACATCTTGGCATTCAAAATAAAACTATGATGATAAGAAGCCTGAACCGGCTACATGTTTTCAACTGGAAAGACTAAGGTAAATTCACTTACTTAGGGCCATTATATTTCTGTGCTTGCTGAATTGATTCCGGAGTGATTTCGATAAATCATCCTGCAATGACTGAACTTCTTTATAAACAGCTACATTTTTCGGATTCGGCTCAGTGGTTTCACGATTATTTAGCTTCACAAAGCTGTCAGTTATTTCCTCAATGTTTACTTTAGCCTCCTGTTGATTTCTAAGACTCCACAACGCCTGTAATGCAGCACCATATGCAGCACCCTCACTCACCTTGAGAGTCACAACTTGAGCATTAAAAATATCAGCCATTATTTGACGCCACAACTTAGATTTAGCTCCTCCACCAGTCGCCCTGATTTGCGCAGGTTGAACACCCAGTTTTCCTAAACGACGCAAGCCATAGTTCATACCTAAAGTGACTCCTTCCATTGTCGCTCGAGCAAAATGTTTTTCGGTAAAAGTTCCTGCACGCACACCAAAGTAGACTCCTGTTCCATCAGGCACATTAGGCGTACGTTCACCCTCAAGGTAAGGAAGTAATAACAAACCATCCGAACCAACGGGAGCTCTGCGCGCAGCAGATTCATACTGAGAATGAGTCCATTTAAAATCCTTGCGGATTAATTCAGTAGCTACTGTTACATTCATTGTACAGAGCAACGGAAGCCAGCGATTGGTTGAATCACAAAAAGCTGCAATTTCACCTTTAGGATCGATGATCGGTTTGTCGGCACAAGCGTAAATCGTGCCGCTAGTCCCAAAGCTAGCAGTCACAACACCCGGGCGGGTATTACCAGTACCAATTGCACCCATCATATTATCCCCTCCTCCAGCACTCACAATTACATCGGTATTAAGACCCAACCGTTTAGCAGTCGAAGCCTGTAAATTACCAGCCAACTGATCACTTGAAATCAATCTTGGCATCTTAGATTCCAGTTCAGTATCGATAACTTTCAACATTTTCTTTGACCATTTTCTAGTCCGAACATTAAGAAGTGCAGTACCACTAGCATCGCCATACTCCATAACTGCATTACCAGTAAACCAAAAGTTCAAGTAGTCGTGTGGAAGCAACACAGTTGCCAGTCGATTGAAATTTTTTGGCTCATGCTTTTTGAGCCAAAGAATCTTGCCAGCGGTAAACCCAGGAAGAACTGCATTACCAAGTTCCTTGATTGATCCTTTAAGCCCTCCAAGCTTTCCCATAAGCTCATCACACTCCTTAGTAGTCGATGTATCACACCAAAGCTTTGCAGGTCGGATAACTTTACCCCTTTTATCCATAGGAACAAAACCATGCTGCTGACCGCTAACACCAATAGCACGCACCTCACCTGCGCTGGCTTTGGCCTGTTTTAGAGCAGTGCGAATACTCGACTCAGTGGCATTTATCCAATCAGATGGATCCTGTTCTTTGGCTCCAGCGGGTAGGCCTCTAATCAAGTCATAAGCCTTGACGCCTTGCCCAAGCACTCTGCCATTTTTAACATCAACCACCAATGCCTTGGTCGACTGCGTACCACTATCAATACCAATCACTAGCTCTCTCATAACTCAAAATAAAAAGATGGCGGGCGGGAATACCACAGTCACACTGCTCAGCCAATCAAGAAGATTGTGTAACTAAAGAAATTAAGCCTCTTAGACGTCAATAATGTCATCATTCTTGTTAATTTTATCCTCGCTAGTTTGAGCTCCCATTCCATCCGGCGAGTGCATGTTAAACCCACCGATTTGGGCTGCAAATTTGGCTTTCACACGCTTTCGGATAATCGCACGGAAACTTGGAACCATCAGCAAGAAACCAACAAGATCGGTCAAAAGTCCGGGTGTCAATAACACAACACCCCCTATCAAAACCAATAACCCATCAAGTAACTCTGCTGTCGGCACACGCCCTGCTGCAGTCTCGAACTGAATCTTAGCTAAAATAGACAATCCCTGACTTTTTGCTAAGTACGCCCCCCAAGCACCTGTTAGCACTACCAAAAGAATTGTTGCAGGCAAACCAACACGACTGCCTACAATAGCCAGCAAATACAGCTCTATAAGAGGAACAATAATAAAAAGTATTAGTAATCTTCTATACATAATTCATGCCTACATTCTAACCGAACACCTGTCCCACACGCTCTCCAAAACGGGCGTAAGTTTCAAAGCCGTTAGCAGTATTTTCTAACAAATCAGGGTCGAACTGCATCCGACCTTTTTTAAAAAGTATCACTACACTAGATCCACCAAAGGCAAAGTATCCCTTTTCTTCTCCTTTTGCCACCTGTTCTCCTGGCATATAAGTTTGAGTAATACTCCCAACCATTGTCGCACCCACCTCTACAACCTGTATCTCACCAAAATCAGCTGACTCTAAAGAGGTAACTACTCGTTTGTTTTCCCAGAATATCGTTGGACGAGTTATAAGCGCAATAGGATTTACTGAATACAACCAACCATTAATGAGCCTAGGAATCCCAGCCTTCCCGGCACAAGGAAAATGAAACCTATGATAATCAATTGGGCAAAGCCGAGAAAGCAACATAGAGCCACCCTCATAACGCTTAGCTAATTCGGCATCACCTAGAAACTCCGTTAAGTCAAACGTTTGACCTTTCATGAAGAAATTGTTTTCAGATGAAATATTGGCAAATGCCATATGTCGCCCATCGGCAGGGAAAATTATCGAATTCACTGTCTCATCCACAGGACGTGATTCAGGTTTAAGTTTCCGATAAAAAAATTCGTTAAAAGATAAATACTCACTTATGCAATCAGCAAATTCTGATTCATCCAAACAGTACTTATTGATAAATGGTTTAATACGTAGGCAACTTTTCAACTCATCCATCTTTCGCCCATAATAAGCGGAGACAATCCAGCGCCGGATTAATAACCACTGAGCCATACGACCAAGTGGGTTACCATAAACCCAACGAAGTGCCCTTTCACCGTAAATTACCTCCGTCTTAAGCTCGCCGTCACAGCGATCCACATAACGAATCTCACCATTGGCCAGATTATCCTCAATCGTCATGAACAAGGATTCTAACTGCCTGATATCTAATTGAAAATCACAGTGTGAAATTAATTGAAACCTTTACCACTAATCCGGTGTCTAATAGTTAAGTATATTAATATGAAAGCGCATTTCTTTAAGAATCTTTGTCTTGGATTATTCCTATTTTTTGCCACTTCAACACTTTTCGCCGAAAATTGGCCTAATTGGCGTGGGCCACAGGCAAATGGAGTAGCCCCGAACGGCAACCCCCCTACAGAGTTTTCTGAAAACAAAAATGTTCAATGGAAAATCAAG
>JASLKL010000001.1:6007-6425 GCA_030747605.1 Verrucomicrobiota bacterium
GGAAACTCATTCAACCGCGAAGAAATAATGAAGCGATTCGATAAAAATGGAGACGGCGAATTGAACGATGCTGAACGACAAGCGATGCGAGATGAATTTCGCCAACAATTCAGTCGCAACCGCGGCGAAGAAAGAAGCAGTAACGAACGCAGTCGCCGAGGTGGACGCTCTGGATCAGGCTTTAGTCGCGGAGGGTTTGGTGGCGGGCGAAAACCTACTGAAGAATATCGTTATACTCTAATATCTTACGATCGAGAAAGCGGAAAAGAAAACTGGCGCACCGTCGCAACCACAGCGGTCCCTCATGAAGGACATCACCGCGACCATGGTTACGCCTCAGCCTCACCTGTAACAGATGGAAAAAACATCATCGTAAGCTTTGGTTCACGTGGCCTGTACTGCTTCGACATGAAGGGAA
>JASLKL010000001.1:6454-12399 GCA_030747605.1 Verrucomicrobiota bacterium
ATGCGAACTAGAAATAGTTTTGGAGAAGGAAGCTCTCCTGCCCTCCACGGCGACACAATAGTTCTACTTTGGGATCAGGAAGATGATTCATATATTTACGCAATTGACAAAAAAACCGGAGCTATAAAATGGAAACGTGAACGCAACGAAGCTACTGGCTGGTGCACACCTGTCGTGACTACCCACAAAGGCGTCACTCAAGTCTTAGTTAATGGCACCAAAGCTGTACGGAGCTATAGGCTTAACGACGGAAAACTTCTTTGGCAATGTAGTGGCCAAACAGGCAACACCATTCCTTCTATTGTCGTTGACAAAGAAACCGCCTACGCCATGAGTGGTTTTCGAGGCGCCCACATAGCCGCAATAAAACTGGGGGGTAACGGAGATCTAACTGGTAGTGAGTCAGTTACTTGGACTGCAGACAGAGGCACCCCCTATGTACCGTCTCCGCTGCTAAGCAACGATCGTATTTGGTATCTTTCTGGCAACAATGGCATTCTTTCAGTTCGTGATGCAAAGTCAGGAAAATCATTAGTTGAAGGCGAAAGACTCACTGGAATCAGCGGAGTGTATGCTTCTCCGGTCAGTGCTAGTGGCAAGGTATATATTGTAGGCCGCAATGGATCGATAGCCGTACTTAAAGATAGCGCCAAATTCGAGGTACTGGCATCAAACAAACTAGATGAAAAGTTCGACTGTTCACCTTCCATTGTGGGCAACCAACTTTTTTTGCGCGGAAAAGAACATCTCTATTGCATAGCAAAAAGTAATTAAACCTAGAACATACTACGGTTCATCTTGCTTAAGCCATTTTTTTATTATTAGCCTAACTGCAAAACCTAGAATCAGAGGTAATAATGCTAGTAGTAACAGGATCAGGCAGAGCGCATTAACTTGGGCATGATGTCCATAGTGAAGCAGATTAAACACTCGTAAAGCCAGTGTTTCGCCACCTGGAGGGACAATTAGAACAACTGTTTCTGTGTCCCAGAGGCATAGCAAATAAATAACATACCAAACTGCGAAAATCGCCCAACCTACTTGAGGCTGTAGCAGATGTCTCCAACGCTGCCACCAAGGCAAGCCAAAGAGATCAGTAGCGTTTACTAGATCTGCATCAATGGAGTTTTTGGCTCCACGCATTCCTTCCCATCCAAGCGCAAAATATCTGAGCCCTAATGCTGTAACAACCATGCAACCGCCCCCATAAAACCAATCTAGAGAAGGTCGATTAAATATAGAAATCCAAACTACCCCAAGTAATACGCCTGGTAAAAATAGGAACAGCCAAGTTAAACGAAACCCCTTAAGGCTACTTGTTAACGCACCTATAATAGACACCAATGTTGCAGTTAAAAATGCAAAACAAAATGAATTAAAAATCGAACGCGAGCCCGCTTGTATAGCGTCTGAAAAGCCCAACCATGTCCGCCCATTCAGCAACAGATGACCAAGTGGTAATAAAAGCGAAACAACAATTATAGCCCCAAACAATACTGTAGAAAAATGGCGTATTATATAGCCAAGCCGTTCCAAGAACACATTAGAATCCAAACCTTGACTTTCCCAAGGCCAAGCAATCGTACGGCCACTAAAAGCCAATAATATAACCATTGGTATCAACGCCAGCACCCATCCATACTGCCACGCCATTTGAAAATTATAAGTAGAGCTAAACTGCACCCAAAACTGGGCAGGGAAAACCTGCACCTGCAAAATTGCTGGCACTGCAATATTGTTGAATGCCAAAACAAAAACAATTACACCTGATTGAAACAATGCCGAATGCGAAAGTGGAAACAAAACACACTTTACCAGCCCCCACCCTCTAAGCCCTGGTTCCGCATCCAACAATTCAGGAGTTAATCGCTTTAGAGCACCAAACGACATCAAACAGGGCACAGGCCAAAACATCATTACCAATACCCAGACAACTCCACCAAACGAATATGCATCAAATGAAACCCACGACTTTAGCAAACCTACTTTCCCAAATAAGGCCAACCAAGTGTTTACCACCAAGAACGGAGGCAATGAAAAAGACGACACTACTGCCACAAGAAATATGACACGCTTCCAACCACTTGCGCCGACAAGAAATAAGGAAACACACCAACCAACCACTACTGCCAAAAACGTCACTAAAAACGCCAACAGACAACTGTCGATCAGTAGCCCCCAACTCATTTAATCAAGAAAAACGGATTTAAGCTCATTAATAGCAACTTCGTTTTCCGCAACCATACTCGGCCAATCGATTTCTTGACCAAAGCCCGATGAAGACGAATCCAGTGCTCCTGCATCAATTAAAGTAACCTTTACTGAATCCGATTTGAGGAATGCAGCCAAACGCTGAGCCAAATTCGGAAACGCTGAGCCAGCAATATATCCAACCGAGTTACGAATCACAAATCCGTCCTCAATAATTGACTTTCCAGCTATAGGTAATTGATTTTTCAACCCAGCTCTAACATCATCTGAATCAGTTAACCCAAGCGCTACTTCCCCTCTTCCTACTAACTGTACCACAACGGAATTACCATCAACTGTCATTACATCGTTCGCAACCAATGCTCTACACCATTGCTGCCAACGTTCCTTGCCCCACTGCTGCCGTAATATTTGAAAATGCGTAGAGGTTGACCCAAAAAGCGGAAGAGCAATCGCCACCTTACCTCGCCACTGAACGTTGGTTAGTGTAGTCAAATTTTTTGGAATCGATGTCAGTGAAAGCTGATTTGTATTCCAAACCCACTGGCGTGTTCGCGCTCCAAATACCTCTATCCCAATATCCTTATCAAGAACACCTTTAGCGGCAAGTTGCCTTGTTCTTAATTCTTCATTGTTCCAAAACAAATCACATTGAGGGTTATCCTTTTCAACGATTAATCGATTAACCAAACCAACAGTCTTTACAGCTTCACTATCATAAACCGCGCGTATCCTTATACCGGATTGATTTTCAAACTCACGAAGTATCGGTTCAGCATAAACCTGATCCTGAGATGTATATATAGTAAGCGATTCACCTTTGAATCCACAGCCAACGAGTAGCATTAATAATATGCCTAAGAGCAACCATTTTTCTTTGATAGTCATGCCGTACGTCGATGATAGAACCACCATTCAAACATTAGCAATAATAGGCAAATTATAGCAAACCAACGCCACAACTCCTTATTAGAATCAAGCTGCACTGTTGCCTCCACCTTCCCATATTGGCCCAATTCCAAAACATCCTTCGATTCAATGGCACTCTCAACTGCATCAAGAAGATTGACACAAAATGAGATTTCATTGGTGCCAGATTTAACATCATAAACACCCTGCTGAAATGTGTCGGCAAAAATCAATTCACCATTGTTTACTGTAGGCGTTTCAATTATTTCACCATCAGGCAAAGTCACAAGTACAGTTGAATCCTTATCTGACACACGCATACTAAATGACTCTCCTGCACTCAGGTTAGTAACAATCTTGGGATTAAGCCAATCGATAGCGTTGGCAATAAAAATAGGAAAGGACACACGCAATGGCCACGTACTATCAAGTGGATTGAAACCAACCCAAACAGCACGCTGCCCATTATTTTCGCCGACAGCTATCAATGGCGCAGACGGAGATTCTACTATGGGACTCATCCAAGTCGGCAATTCAGAATTTACTGCTTGAGCAACTTGGACATTGTCAAAATTTACAAATCGTAGAATGGGATGAGCGCTCTTCCAATCAACAATTGGTGGACCTTCCAATAAACCGCTTGGCTGAAACCAATTGGTTGACTGAGTATTAATGGCCATAACATTACCACTTGGCCAAACACTAGGTCTAATAGAATCAAGCACCACCACATCAGCCTTTGGGGTAGAATCCGTCAAACTAGACTTAACAATCAAATCTGCATCAACAATGCTTCGAATCGCTTTTTCGAGAAACACATTTCCTGTAGTAATCAATAATACTTCTACATTACGGCGTGTAAGACCCATAACAGAACCAACGTTATCCACTTGTAAAACATCATCCTTTTTTAGCCGCACCTGAAACACACCATTAGTGCTTTGATTGGCAGAAAAAACCAATGAAGCCGTGTTGGTCGGCCCCACAGTCAAACGACGACTCCCTATCATTTGATCATTAAAAAAAAATTCCACTTCGCTCGACATCACATTTGTAGAGAAATTTCCTATTGTAGCAAAGATCGACTGTTGATCCGACTGTTCCAGATTTGATCTAACCTCGAGTGAAACAATCCCAAGATTATCACCTCCTTCCCCTAAACGATGGTACACTAGATTCAAATCCTGCAATTCGAATGCATCCAAGTCCGAAGAAACACCATCACTAAATAAATGCACCTCAACTTTAGAACGGTTAAGCGTGAGATTTTTCGAGAGCTTAATTGCGTCTAGTAGTCGTGTTGGAGAATCAGTCACTTTTGCTTGATCAAGCGCTTTCCTCAAAACCGACTTAACACTGGTCGGTGATTGACGAACCTCAGTGTTCCCTCCCGAAAGTATAAGTATCATCTCATCGTTATCATACATTCCATCTATCATTTTACTGATCTCATCCTTAGCCTGTTCAAAACGATTTAACGAAACGTCAGTTGCTTGCATTGAGGCAGAGACATCAAGAATCACGACAACGAATCGGCCACTTTCCGATTTACCAGAAAAGTATGGACGAATTAATGCAAATACAGCCAAAGCCAAAAGAATCAGTTGAATAATCAACAACCAATTATGTCTTAATTTTTGAAATGGTGAATTGGCCTGCGTTTCATTCAAAAAACGTTTCCAAATAATAGTGCTCGAAACCAATTGCGCTATCCTCCGTCGCTTTAGCAGATAAAAAACAACCACAACTGGCAAAGTCACTGCAAATGCTAAAGCTTCTGGGTTAAGAAAATTCATCTCCACATGCCTCCCGCTCGCATGGTTTTTAGCAATAAATCATTAATTGGCGTATTAGATTGTGCCAATTGATAGTGCACACCTCTAGCCTGACAAAACTCCTGGAGCCGATGACAGTATTTATGCACTGTCTCCTGATACGTCTTTAGCCGATATTTACCAAAAGTAACCTCTTGTTCTGCTCCAGTTTCAGAATCGATCACCTTTAAATCACCATAAGTTGATGGTTCCAGCTCTTCCTCAGCAAGAATCTGAACGGCGTGCACCTCTGAACCACGATTAGTCAGCGACTTCAGCCCAGCCTCGTATCCGTCCAAATTCAAAAAATCACTTAATACAACTACTATTCCCGGATCTCGGTGCTTTATTGCTCCTAACCGTAACGCTTGATTAAAGTCTACTGCTCCACCGGCTTTCAGTTGATTCAAATTATCAAAGAAACGAATCGATGAATGGCGCCCTCGTACCGCTCGAAGTTCACCAGCAAGGCTTTTTTGACTATCAACCAAAGGAAACGGCTCTACGGTCACACGGTCAAAACCACATAAAGCGACATAACCCACTGCAGCAGCTACCTGACGAGCAAAATCAAACTTTGTTACTTCTCCAAACAACATCGATTCACTCGCATCCAGATAAATTGTTACCGGCAACTCCCTCTCTTCCTCGTAGAGCTTTAAAAAAAGATGTCCAAGACGCCCGAATAAATTCCAATCAATTCTTCGTAAATCATCTCCTGGCACATAATTACGATAATCCGCAAATTCTACCGAATGACCACGAGCCCTACTACGTCGCTCTCCCTTGGAAGAACTCTTAGAACGACGCCGAGCCAAAAGCTGTAACTGCTCCAATCGCTTCATTAATTCATTGGAAATCAAAGTATCCATAACCTCGGGATCAATAAGACAAATGCTCTCTTTTAAGCCTCGAAATGGCAAGATTTAGCTTTTACCGAAGGATGAGTGATCAGTAATTTCCACTCGGTTTTTTTAGCTTAATAGCTAAAGTTACAACTTCCTATTCTTA
>JASLKL010000001.1:12499-64784 GCA_030747605.1 Verrucomicrobiota bacterium
GATTTGCTAGCCTTAGATTTGCTAGCCTTAGATTTGCTAGCCTTAGATTTGCTAGCCTTAGATTTGCTAGCCTTAGATTTGCTAGCCTTAGACTCACTAGCTTTTCGACTTGCTGCTTTTTTCTTCTTTCGAACATCTTTCAACCGAAATTTTTCTCGATAAGAAGCCTTCTTGCCAGTTTTCTTTTTTATAGATGTGCGACGGATAGGTGCGATACTTTTAGGTCGAGGCTTTGCCACAAGGCGGATATTACATCCTTCAAATCCGAATGATTTACGGATCACGCCAATCAGATAACGGGTGTAATTATCACTCAAAAGCTCTTTCCGATTCACAAACAATAAGAATGTCGGAGGCTTAGTCTCAACTTGAGTTGCGTAATAAAGTTTAAATCGGTGCCCCTTAGAACTAGGCGCAGGACTTCGCTCAACGGCCTCCTGTAATGTTCGATTAAGCAAACTCGTCGGCAAAGCTTGATTCAATTGACCAGATACATAACGAATGGCCTCAAGCATACGGTCGAGCTGGAAACCATCTAAAGCTGATGTAAAAATAACAGGAGCATAATCAAGAAAAAACAAATTCGTCTGCACCCAACGGCCAAACTCTTCAAACATCATTTCTTGTTGCTTCTTGAGACTAAACTTTCGGCCTCCCTTCTCCTTCGCTTTTTTCGCCTCCGCCTTTCGAGCTTTTTCAGCAGCTGCTTTATAAAGATCCCATTTGTTTACGACTATTATACAAGCACAACCAGCATCGGTAATTTTATCACAAATTTTCTTATCCTGCTCAGTAACACCCTCTGCAGCATCAAGAACAATAACTGCAAGGTCACATCGCTCAATTGCCTTGTCCGACCTGTTTACGCTAAAAAATTCCACCGAATCTTTAACCCGACGACGTTTCCTAATTCCAGCTGTGTCGATTAGGTTATAATGTTGCCTAACCCCATCTGTCTCAACTTCAAAAGGCACATCAATGGCATCACGTGTCGTACCTGAAATCTCACTTACTATCACGCGTTGCGACTGAGTAAGAGCATTGATAATCGACGACTTTCCAACATTAGGTCGACCAACGATTGCAATATTCATTGGCAACTCTTTGACATTCTGATTCTCCCCTTGACCTTCGCCTCCTTCTGATGCAACTAAAAGTTCAGGTAAAAATTTAACCGCTTGGCCAAGTGTTGTATCTATACCGCGGTCGTGCAAAGCGCTAACTGGGAAGGCATACTGAAAACCTAGCTCAGAGAACTCATCAACACCTCGAGCATGTCCAGCGGTATCAACTTTATTGATTATAAGAAGTACCGGCTTGTCGGCAGTGCGCAACATACTAGCTACCTCAAGGTCCATCGGAAGAACCCCATCCTGAACACTTACCACAAATAAAATAACGTCCACATCATCTAGCGCAACCTGAACTTGCGTCACAATCTCCTGTGCAAAATCATCACCACCCTGTTCCCCCTTCAGCAAGCCGATGCCACCAGTGTCAACCAACATAAAAGGCCGTCCCTGCCACTCGACCTCCGCACTGAGACGGTCACGTGTTACACCAGGGCGGTCGTGTACGATCGCAACCCGCCTGCGAGCAATTCTATTAAACAGGGCCGATTTTCCGACATTTGGTCGGCCGACGATGGCTACCACTCCCGACACGCCAGAGGTTGTAACCGGATTATCTCTCCAGAGCGAGGAACGGTTTTAGTAATCGCTAATCATAATTTTTCCTGAATAATGGCGTTCCCGGATGAATCTTGCCGAAAGGACTAAAGTCACCTTCAAACTTGAACAGCGCCGGGCTATCTGTAACGGCATCCTCGAAACGGCAGGCACCACATTCCTTCTTCTCACCGTCGTCAAAGGGTTCGGTGATCCGGGAGTAATTTCCAAAGCGCTAGTATCAACTTCCGCCAGTATGGGCCTACTGCTCACACCGGTAGTAGTTACCCTTGTCCAAGCATTCAAAATACCTGCCGCAGTAGCTGCTAGCAGAATGTCCATTATCGGAGCATTTTTCTTTTTCCTTATAGCAGCTATTGAGTCACTGCCACTTTTCCTTTTCGGAAGCATAGTGGCAATGTCTTGCTCTACAGGCGCTATCCCTCTGCTGACACAAATATTTCGAGACAATTATCCTGAAAACAAACGTGGTCATTACTTCTCTCGAACTGTGTGGTTTCGAGTAGCAGGGGCAGGCCTATTCAGTTTCGTTGCCGGATATTTCCTGACCGAAACAGGAGCAGATACACAAGACGGGCTAGGACATTACCGATGGCTACTTGTAATTTTCGGGGCTGCCTTTTTGGCTTCATGGTATTTCCTTAAACACTTTCCCTCTCGACCACTTGATAGCGGAATTGGTAACCATCCATTTCGCACGCTACACTATGCAAAGACCGATAAATTGTTCCAGCATGCCCTGATATGCTGGATGATGATGGGGTTCGGCAATCTGATGATGATTCCGATCCGCATTGAGTACCTCACCAATCCCATTTATGGATTGCAGAAAAGCGACCTTATTATCTCCGTTCTAACCCTTGTTATCCCAAACCTATTCCGACTCCTGCTTAATCCCCTTTGGGGATGGCTATTCGACCGCATTAATTTCTTTCTACTGCGCTCAGTGCTAAATCTTTTTTTCGCCCTAGGCATAATAATATTTTTTAGCAGCCAAAGCCTGACAGGAATGATTATAGGACAGATATTCTTTGGAATAGCCCATGCCGGAGGTGATATTGCGTGGGGCATGTGGGTAACCAAACTCGCACCTGCCAATCGCGTGGCTGACTATATGTCTGTCCACACTTTCTTTACAGGTGTGAGAGGAGTTTTAGCGCCTATTATCGGATTTGGAGTACTTGCCTCTGGATTAGCCATCGGCAAACTCAGCTACATAAGTGCCGGGATGATCATCTTATCAGCTATACTTCTAATTCCTGCAATCAGGCAAACACAAAAAAACGCCTAACCTAGCAAAAAGTAATTCTCTTAATCGATTGATTTAATTTTTACGGCTCCAGTGTTCAGCTAAAAGTGTCAGTTGCTCGCCACAGATACCATGTAGCTACCGTTCGATATGGCGACCAACATTCACCAGCAACTATGAGTTGTTTTGGCTTTGGATGTTCGTCCAAACATTTGACTATAGCAAACCCCTTTTGAACACCATAGTCTGTAGCAGGCAAAACGTCAGGACGTCCCAATCGAAAGATCAGAAGCATCTCAACTGTCCACCTGCCAACACCTTTAATAGATGTTAATTGGTTTATCAATTGCTGATCAGTCATACGATTAGCCTTTCGAGAATCAGGCACGATGCCATCAATCGAAGCTTGGGCAATATTTCGAATGTACTGAGATTTTTGATTAGACAGCCCCGCGCTACGAAGCCTCTCGATAGATATTGAGAGTATGCTCTGAGGAGAAGGAAATCTTTTTCCAGGAAACAAACCTAACAAACGATTAAAGATAATACCGGCAACTTTACCGGTCAATTGCTGGTAGACTATGGATCTCACTAGTGAAGCGTAGACAGTACGACTCTTATCTGGCTTTAGAGTGCAACAACCTATTTTTCGAATGACCTTGGCCAAGTCAGGATCGACTTTTATTAGATACCGAGTTGCTTTAGATGTATCCACAAATGAGAGGTTGGTTGACTTATCTCAGTGTGTAATAGGAGAATTAGGTGCCTTGTAATAGTCATCCCGAATCCAGTCAGCAATAAGGCCGATTTCTTTTTCCGTCAGAATATTCTTTTTACCAAAAGATGGCATTCTATCGTTGGACTCAGGGTAAAACTTCTCATGTTCTGGATTTTTGACAAATTCGATAATCCATTGGCGCGAACCATAACCAGTGAGATCAGGCCCCTCAACATCGGGATCAGGCTCTTGAAAAGTATGACAATTGATACAGGAAATATCATCGATAAGGTGATCCACTCCCTGTTGAATTAGCTCTGCATCAGCCTTATCCAAGTCAGCCTGTAACGGAAGCTTAGCCTCAGCAGAAAGAGCCAACGCTACAAGTTTAAGCATCTCTTTTTCCTCTTCATCATACTTGGTAACCTTGCGATTAAGGAACCGACGATACATATCGCCATCTTTATGGATTGTTCCACCAAAGAATCGTTTACTAATATAAATTTCTGGTCTTAGCAAATCCATGATCCATTGACGCGAAGCAAAACCTTTTAGATCTGGCGCACTGGGGGCTTCCTTGAACTGATTTCCAGCAATGACTTCAAATGTGCCTTCTCTATTAGCAGCGATAATAGCCTCAACAGTCTGCCAATCGTTACTATCTTTAAAGCGAGCCGACCAGTCTGGGTGAACAGAATTGGATGAGGCGAAACGGTTCAAAGATGAAGTACGTTGTTTTAGTTCATCCAATGATTTCGCATCTGGTAGTGAATGAGCCAAACCATCGTGTCCATCATACCTATGACAACTAGCACAGTGTTGCGCAAAAAGCTTAGGGCCCTGTGTCTTTGGATCCGTTTTTAGTAAATTTAATGCAGTAGACTCAATACCCTCGTGCCTAGCCAACTCGATTGCCCGTCGCGCATCACGTTCATTGTCGAGTAATGCCTTAAGGTAAATAGCACTATTAGGACCAGCAACATCTTCATGCTTAGCTAGATATGTCAGAGCCCCTGCCCCTCCCAAAAAAGCAAACATAACTCCAACATTAAAGAAATGACCTACTTTCCATTTCCCAATAAAAGGCATTAAACAAATTAACCCAACAAACATACTCGGAATGTAGATTGCTCCCCATACTTCCTTATCGCCGGCAAACGCCGGCAATTTCAGAAATTGAAAAAGGTACAAAAAATACCAATCAGGTCTGGCTGCTGAAAAAGGCTCGGATGGATCTGCTGGTGAAGATAGATGCGCGCCGTGATACCAGATAACAAAAAACAAGACCGTAGCCATCACTGCAAGACAAGCTACGGCATCCTTAAACACTTGGTCAGGCCAGAAGAAAGCATCTTTCTTCTTTATTGGCTCAGCCGGAGTGATTCCATGACGTCGAAAAAGATAAATGTGACCTATAACAAGTAAGACAATTAATGCTGGCAAAACACCAGCGTGCAGGGCAAAAAAACGAGTTAGAGTATGGTGTCCATACTCAGTTCCACCAACAACTAGCTTCTGAATCTCCGGGCCAATAAAAGGCACAAGATTGGCAAGATTAGTTGCTACTTTCGTAGCCCAATAACCTTTTTGATCCCATGGCAAAAGATATCCAGTAAGCGACAAAGCCAATACAAGTTTAAGCAGAATAACACCAAACCAAAAATTCACTTCACGAGGAGCTTTATAGGCTCCATCAACAAGAACCTGCATCAAATGCAACAAAAGCAAAATTGGCATCGCCTGGGCCATCCAGTGATGAATTCCCCGCAATAACCAGCCGCCGGTCATTTCGTTTTGAATATAGTTAACAGACTCCCACGCATCACCAGAACTAGCACTGTAACCCATCCAAAGAAACAACCCCGTAATAAACTGAACAAATAAAGCAAAAGTCAGCGTACTACCCCAAACATAACGCCATCTAGAACCTCCAGGGATATTCTCAAGAAGAACTTCTTTTGTAAGGCTACGGAAACCGGTCCTATGATCAAACCAATTGATAAGCGTCTTCATGACAATGGAATTGGATGGTCATGGCCAGGTTGGAAGTTCTGAAACTTAACCCAGACCTCGACCTTATTACGTATTTCAATTTTAAGCGGATCCATAGGGCGCGGGCTAACACCAGATACAATACTTCCATCCAACTTGAAATTACTGTTATGACACGGACAAAAAAAATCATTCTTAATAGACCTGTAATCTATGAAACAACCAAGGTGGGGACAAACTGTGTGTAGCGCCTTAACCTTACCGTCCTCTTTTCGCAGATAAATTGCGCCAACGCTTATATTCTTGAACTTATTCCAAGCATCCTCCTTATCGGATATAACAGAAAATTTAGTCGGAGTACCATCAGCCGGAATAGCATCCAGTGTGGTAATCTTGACAAAACCATCTCCGCTTCCCTCTTTCTCGCGAGTAAGTGGATTAAGGTAAGCCCATATACCAGCCCCGAAAGGAACAGCACTGACAATTCCACCAATAACAATACAGAGAAACTTAACAAACCCACGACGCTCACCAAAATCCTCTTCGCTCTCAGTAGAAGTCTCAACTTCTGACAAACGACAAGCAACAGGAGAAGTTGCATTCTCATCAGACACTTCTTGAACAATATCGGAATCAATATTGCTAATAGCTTCGACCACTGAATCCTGCTCAGGTACTGCAGAACTATCAGGATTAATGTCCTCGTTATTATCCACGCTTGAGTCGGGCAGAAACTACAATCTGATCGAATGGCGTCCTAGCAAAAAACTCTTAACTCAATAGAAAATCAATAATTACATCTTCAAATGCTCCCATAAATCAGCAGGACTAAGTCGCATATTGATATAAAATTCCCCAAATCCGCCATATCGAGCACTCACTTCATCAAAACGCATTTCATACACAATTTCCTTTATAGCATCAGTCTTATGAGCCATTAGCGTTACACCCCATTCCCAATCATCAAGACCAGTAGAACCCGTTATGAGCTGCTTGATCCGATCACTAAAAGTGCGCCCTACACGAGCATGACCAGACATTAGTTTTTTTCTAGATTCAAAATCTAAAGAATACCAATTGTCAGCACCTTCACGACGTTTAATCATCGGATAAAAACACATAACCTCCCAGTCAGGCATTTCGGGATAAAGCCTGTAATGCTCATAGTCCAATCGCATTTTGGACAACTCCTCCATCTTCGCTTCAAATTCCGGTGTATCTGGCTCGAGGCGGAATTCGCCTTTAACCCTTCTTTTGGTGTCCTCCTCTGTAGGCATATACTCGGATAATTCCGTCACACTTAAATAATTATATACCGGCACTAACACACCACCCGGGAAACAAGCCTCAATGTCTCGATGTAACTGAGCCACTGTTCCAAGCTCTTCTCCTAAAATAAAGAACGCTAAATCTGCCTTTCCTCCGACATTAGCATAGGTTCGAACACAAGGATGGCTAGCATTTGAGTTAGCATCACAAAGTGACTGCAATTTCAGCATAGCTTCAGCAGATGCGCCTTTTGATAACGACTCCCAAAGCTGACGATCGATCGAATAAAACAAGTGCATCACATGGATGCCTTGATCAAGTTTGACTTGAGGTAATGCCATAAATTTGCCGACGAACCGGCACACGCACAGTGTGCACAAGAATCTTATGAAAACAAGATTACCTTGGCCTAGAATCTGATATCGACTGACCAATAAATGGCCACATTAAGTGAGGATAAAAACGATGACCACTGTTGCCCCACTTAAGTGACATGTGACTGGGCACGCCGACCATTTTAAATATAGCATGAACTTCGCTACCTAATGCATCAACGGTCGAACGATGATGAAGTCCATCCTTAACACCATGTATAATCAATAATCGACGAGGAGCAATAAGACCCGCCAACTCCTTCCAGTCGCCCCAATTGCGAAAACCCGGAACAAGACAGCAATCACAGTGAAAAATATAACCCTCAGGACTAATTGATGAGGTAAACGAACAACTCGGAATAGCCACAGTGATCCGCGTATCTATCGCCGCCATATATGCCGTCAAAACCCCGCCGCCAGAATTCCCAGTCATCACAATTTTCTTAGAGTCTACATCTGGCTGTTGTATCGCCCAGTCTAAGATGCGCTGCATATCCCAAACACGTTCCGCGGTTGGAGTGCGCCCTGATAATAGACAGTGGACTAACTGGGCGCGACATGGACGCTTCCCGTGACGCCCCATAGGATCAGGCACAAGAAGCTCACTTGCCAAACCGCGTGTAGCAGGAGCAATAGATACAAACCCTCGAAGCACTGCCTGTTCAGCAATATTCCCCTCTCGATCCAGAACCTCACCACGATGTTTATCGTTTTTGAACGCGCCTGAATATGAATGAAGGCCAAGCTTATCGTGGCCATGCGGTGAAATAAAAAGCGGAAACCGTGTCTCACTTTTTGAACTAGTAGGAACTAGATAATAAAACGGCACTCGAATTCCCGGCTCAGTTTCGATCACACAAAGCCGCCGAGTATAAGCCCCATTAACTGAAATGGCAGCAGGCATAACCACTTTGGATTTAAAATTAACTAACTCTTTACGCATCTGTTCAAGACCAATCAATTTCACTAAAGAGTAGCGCGCCTCCTGTTGCCATTTAGAAAAATTAAGAGAGGCATCATACGCGAATCTCTGCTTACCTTTTTGAATCCTCTTTAAATATGAAGCTGCCGGCTCATCGTAGGTGACAAACGGCTTATTATCATCCTCCTTTGCAACTACAAAATTAATAACTAAATAAAAAAACACAGCAGCAAGCACAGCCTTTGTTGCCAGAATTTTATGCATACAAGAGCAGTGAGCTCACAAAGATCACGTCTGCACAACAATTTAATTATAATTTAGATACTATCGATACACATTCATTTTAATCATCAATACATACTATAAAATCACTTTATCAACTAATCTTGCTGGGTTTTTTGTGCGTTTACCCTCACTGTTTCTCCCGCAATTTAATGTTTGAAAAAATCTCCATCCATACACCCCGTCAGTTTGTTCCGGCTAACATTAATATAGGAAACTGGATAACACTCGAGCCCTTGTTCAAACAACTCGAAGAACAACTAAAAACCGCATCTTCTACTGCAAAACTAGAACAGGTAATTCTCAATTGGGAAGAACTATCCGCCGCAATCGCCGAAGAAGGATCCAAGCGGTATATAGCAATGACCTGTCAAACCGAAGATAAGGATGCTGAAAAAGCCTATCTCGAGTTCGTCGAAAAAATCGAACCAGAAGAAAAGCAATGTAATTTTCGCTTGGCAAAAAAACTAACTAAACATCCTCATTGCAAAGAGCTAAAAAATCAGCGTTACGATGTCTTTATTCGTGATACCGCACTTCAAGTAGAGTTGTTTCGTAGCGAAAACGTTCCTCTCGAAACTAAAACTTCAAAGCTCGGCCAACAATATCAGAAAATAATTGGCAGTCTAACAGTACAGTTTGAAGGTAAGGAGCAAACACTCATCCAAATGAGTCGGCATCTCGAAGAACCCGAGCGAAAGCATAGGCAGAAAGCTTGGGAGCTGGTAGCCAACCGCCGCCTTGATGAGGCTGAAAAAATTGACGACTACCTCAATGATTTAGCAAAAATCCGAAATCAAATGAGTGAAAATGCAGGATTCCCTAACTACCGTGATTACGCTCATCAACGACTTGGCCGATTCGATTATTCGCCAGATGACTGCATCTCTTTTCAAAATGCAATCGAAGATGAAATGGTACCTTTACTTCGTGAACTACAAGACGAACAATTGCAGGCACTAGGAATTAATGAACTAAAACCGTGGGATACTGCAACCGATCCAAAAGGTCGCCCACCCCTTAAGCCATTCGAAAAAGTATCGGATTTAATCGACTGTTCGCAAGCCATCTTCAATCAAGTTGACGGAAATCTAGCGGACTGGTTTCAAACAATGCAAGACCTTGATCTCCTCGATCTAGCTAACCGAAAAGGTAAAGCCCCAGGTGGCTACCAATGTTCACTCGATGAATCTCGATTGCCTTTTATATTCATGAATTCTGTTGGTGTGCAGCGAGATGTTGAAACCTTGCTTCACGAGGCTGGCCACGCCTTTCATTCAATGGCCAGCCAAAACGAACCCCTACATTCATACAGACATGCTCCGATCGAGTTTTGCGAGGTTGCTTCAATGGCTATGGAATTACTCGGCAGTGAATTTCTCGAGGAATTTTACAATGAAGAAGAAGCTCGTCGCGCACGAATAGCGCACCTTGAAGGAATTGTTTTTGTTTTTCCTTGGATTGCAACCGTTGACGCCTTCCAGCACTGGCTTTACCTCAATCCCAACCATTCTATAGAAGAGCGTGATAAAGCGTGGAGTAACCTTATAGACCGATTTGGTGGTAACGTTGATTGGACTAACTACGAATCAGCCAAGGCCAAACTTTGGCACAAGCAATTGCACATTTTTCTTCATCCCTTCTATTACATAGAATATGGCATTGCTCAACTCGGAGCATTGCAGGTCTGGCACAATTCCAAGAACGACAGTTCTAAAGCTTTAGACGACTACAAAGCGGCACTAGCATTAGGCGGTTCAAGGCCATTACCGGAATTGTTTGAACGATGCAATATTCGCTTCGACCTCAGTCGAGACACGGTCGCCCCAATGGCAGATCTACTTCGAAAAGAATTAAAAGCACTGAAGAATTAAAGTTATTATCGATTGATTAACCAAATAACGAGGCCAATTAAGACTGACCCTGCAATGCCGCCGATAATACTCCACAAGAAAATTAACTTGTGACGACGTCGGTTTGATCGCCCCATCCCAGGGAGCAAATAATATCGATGCTCCTCTCCGGCATCATTTGGTTTTCTTTTCCCAAAACCGAACATTTTTACTTATTTAAGCCTCCTAAAGCCAACCCTATTGGTTTCCTATCAAAAAAACAACTACGCTTGGCCAAGCGCCGTCTCTTAGTTAACTTGTGCCCGTGAGTTTTGTAGAGCAGTTCAACCGGTTACCCATCGAAGCACTTTGCAGAAAGGCACAAGAGGCTTCGGAGTTGGACGTTTCTACTGCTTTAGCCAAAAACAGTTTAAATCTATCAGATCTTGCCGTCCTACTTTCCCCTACCGCTACAAATCAATTGGAATGTTTAGCTAAACGTTCAAATCGAATAACCCAACAGCGTTTTGGACGCGTTATTCGTCTGTTTGCCCCTCTCTACTTAAGTAACGAATGCATCAACAATTGTGTTTACTGTGGATTTTCTCGAGACAACCCTATTCTTCGAGTAACCCTATCAACCGATGAAGTTGTCCATGAAGCTGGTGAATTGGCTTCACAAGGATTTCGCAACATTTTGCTGGTAGCTGGAGAACATCCAAAATTTGTTTCTAGCAGCTATATGGCCGACTGCGTTACTTCGCTGCGTAGCAAAATACCTTCAATTTCACTGGAAGTCGGCCCCATGGAAAGAGAAGAATACGAGCCACTTGTCAATTCAGGCGCCGAGGGCTTGGTGGTTTATCAAGAAACCTATAATAGAGATGTTTATGCCGACATGCATACCTCTGGCCCTAAAAAAAATTTCGACTGGCGACTAGAAACGCCAGAGCGAGCTCACGACGCCGGATTCCGACGTCTAGGTATTGGCGCACTTTACGGACTAAGCGATTGGAGGCACGAAACAATCTGCCTCGCTGCCCACGCAGACTATTTACTCCGGAGATGCTGGAAATCACATCTAACTATTTCACTCCCAAGGCTTCGACCCTGCGCTGGAGAATTTCAACCATTAAGTAATTTCAACGATCAAGATTTAGTTCAAACTATATGTGCTTTGAGATTATTCCTACCCGATGTTGGCATCGTTCTTTCTACGCGAGAACCGGCAAACCTGCGTAACCAACTAATCCCACTAGGCATCACTAGCATGAGCGCTGGCAGTCACACCGAACCGGGAGGTTACACAGGCGTCGGCAACAACAACCTGCACTACACCGAACGAGGCAACATAAAAGAACTAAACGAAAACACTACGGGACCGGAAACTAAAGCCACCGGCCAGTTTGACATCGCCGATGAAAGATGCCCTGAAACCGTTGCCAAGACTATTGCCCACCTAGGCTATGAACCTGTCTGGAAAGACTGGGATGCTTCTATTCTTTCCAATGGAAAAGAAGCAACTCAGCAGTTGACACCTTAACTTTAAAAGGATCTGCAATCCTTAAACCTTTAACCCAAAATAAACGGCCATCATCCGACTCTCCTATCACACGCTGATGGCGTTCTGACGATGGGATCTTCTGATTAACAAATATATCCTGAAGCTTCTTTTTACCAACCTGGCCAATCGGCTGAAAACGATCACCTGGGATCCAATGTCGCAAGGTAATATGGCGCCCAATCGATGTAGCATCAAATACCTCTCTATTATTTTTTTGGCCAAGCTCAGCGAGCTTATCCAAACCACCTGGAATCCTCTCAAACCAGAATTTTACCCCTCCAAATTCGATCTCATCCTTTTGACCAAATAAATCAATCTCACAACGACCAGTTAAAAACTCACGCTCATCCATAAGCGGCAGCCACTCAATCTTACCCGTTTTCTTCCTTGATACCCTTTTACCAGGAGAAACCTCTATAGCTTGATCAACCTGAGTACGAAGCGACTCTATTAAGTCAAACGATGATTCTATACTTTTAGAGAACAATTGCCGCTGCAAAACCTTCCGTTGCACAGCAACTGGTAATTTCTCGAAGTTTGCATGCTCTTTAGATAGCCAATTAATAGCAAGTTCATCAATACAATCAGAATCATCACCGGCCAACCCCATCGTCTTGATAATTTGCCTATGGATAGATGGATTGAAGAGCTCTGACATATACGGTAGTAAATCCTGCCGAATTTTGTTTCGTAAAAATCGAGTATCATTATTGGACTCATCTTCGCGATGATTTATACCCATCTCCTGAGCATATGCCTCAATCTCACTACGTCGCAACTCAAGCAGTGGGCGTACCAGTCTAACTTCAGGATCCAGATGAGAAGTGGACAGAACCGACATACCAGCTAAACCACGATTTCCCGCACCACGAAAAAGACGAATAAAAAAAGTTTCTACTTGATCGTCTAAATGATGTGCTAAGACAACAGTATGACAACTTAAACGATTTGATAATGAGACAAAAAAACTATGGCGTAATTCACGTGCTACAGCTTCTAATCCCCCTGTTAATTCTTGAGCCTTAAGGGAAACATCCTCACAACCTAACTCAAAAGGCAGATCATAGGATTTGGCAGATTCCTCAACGAAAACAGCGTCTGCATCACTTTCTGCACCTCTCAATTGATGGTTAAAATGAGCAACAACCAAACGACCTTTAATATTCAGTTCTGCTCCAACCAATAAATCCAACAACACCATTGAATCGAGCCCACCAGAAACCGCAACAACGATTTTACCGGATCCCGGAAAAAGATTTTGCGTCCGGGCTAATTCGCTCACTTTTTCCGCGAGCGGATGCATTGACTAGCGGAGTAATGAAGTTTCAGAAATTGACTGCTTGGCTCTAAGGATTAGCAGCCAGTCGCCATCACCAGGAGCCGGGCATTCCAAAGCAGATCCACGCAACACTGCTAGAACATCATTTCGTTCACCAGTTCGAGGATTGATCCATGCGGCAATTAATGGAGAAGGCAATTTTGCTACATTAATCTTCAGTCTTGCCTCAACTGGAGTATAGACAACGACAAGGCTTCCGTCTGAAGAACTTGAGGCTGCTACATAACTGGCAATAGAGTCATCTCCGGGCTGTTCGATAAGAACATTAGGATCAGGCCGGAGGGAATGAAAATCAATAGACCCAAATGCACTTGTTATATGAGCGACTTGCTCCCCTCCCTCATAAGTTAATGACTCACGCCAATCCGGCGGCACTCCGACATTAGGATAGCCAAGTGTCGGATCCACACCATTGTTCCATCCCCAAATACCCGCAACTCCATAGCTAACACCGGCCGTCGGGGCATTAAGAAGACTCCAGTATAGCGCACGACGAACATGATTTGAAGAAATAGGTAGATTCTTACTATTGCTGGGTTGCCACTCGTAGGGAGGCTGCAGATTCACAATTGGACGACGCGGAAGCTTATCCCAGTCACGTGTTGGCGGACCGTTATGAATCCAATTATTTGTAGCATCATTAATATCATGACCAATTTGATATCCGATTGAAGTCAACCATTTCTCATCTCGAAAGGATTCAAAAATCCAGCTTTTAGCTTTTGGATGAATGAACACAGGAGCGCGGCGGTGATCTCCAAATATAGCCTGACCAATTGTTCTCCAACGATCACCTTTAGCCCCTGAGTAGTTACCATCAGCCCCAAGAATCCATGCCCCAAAACTTGCTCCCCAACGGGCAACCATATAGCGACCAAGTATAACAGCCTGATCATCCGACAGAGAATTAATCGAATTGGCTTCTTCATTCGAAGCCCAAAATAAAACCGGCACACTAATCAAACCAGCGCGATTGATCGCTTCCACTCGCTTATCCAAGCGTCGAAAATACTCTGGGTTAATTCTTTTTTTCTCTTTATCCGAAAAAGGCATTTGACCTGTCGAATCCCCTTTTGGAGATCCCCTCCATGGGGTTGCAACCCATTGAACCGCCGTAAATCCTTGGCGCTTCCTTTCCTGAAGATAATTCTTCCAGTCAAACTCGTTGGATTTGAGCGGTCCATTCCAAGCCGTATCAGCCATCCAAAAAAATGGGCTCTCATTATCATGCATAAAATGAGTTCGTGACCGCGACACCCTAATAGGTCCATTTTTACTTAATGCAGTATCTCGAACAGGTGCAGTACAAAGAAAGCTTCCTTCAAGATTGTGTAAGCCCAAATTGCTCTCATCTGAACAGGTAATCTTAAAAGTCCACTTCCCGGCCATATCCGGCATAAATCGAATTTTCCAATCGTTATCACCATCCCAAAAGCCATCAACTAAAACTGGATCACCTACAGGCGGATTAAACACAGCCTTAAGTTGCAAATCCTGAGCTGGATTATCATATTGTTTGAGACTGATTAATTCCCCCTGAAAACGTGACCACTTTGGTATCAAGGTCTGGTTCTCTTGAGCGTCTATGAAAACTGTATAACCAATTAAGACCAACAGGATCGACTTGAAGGCGGCTCGATTCATCAAGTTTTGTCTAATAAAAAAACGCATAACCATTGTTCAAATGAACTGGCACTAAGATGTCAGAAACCGTCATTAAGCGCAAACGGGATTATGACTTCCTGATACGCAATGTACGTACTTGAATATCACGAGAAATTGAGGATTGGATTCCAGATAAAAACTTACGTAAAAGACGAGAAATCTTAAGCGTGCTAGTTAAAGGTTTAAAACTCAGAATAAGGACTTTATTGTAATAACTTTCGAATGTAATTATGAGCCCATACCTAAAAGGCTCGCTAACGACCTGAATCATTTCAGTCCATGTTCGATCATCCGATGGAAGTAAATTGAATATCGCTATTCCACTTGGATTGAGCTTGGAACGTATCAAGGCCGGCAATACATCGATTGAAACATCCGGCTTGAACACATCCCCATCTCGACCAACAGAAAGGTCCTCAAGTAATACATCGAATGGTTTCTGTTGAGCATTCAACCACCTAAACGCATCCGACTGAACAAACTGAAGGCTCCCGCGCCAATCACCTGAAACTCTTCCAAATAATTTAAAACCTGCTTCATCAAGATCTACACCATAAAGATCCTGCCTCCCATTCATCGCACGCAGTGGAGCAATCACACCCCCAGCAGCAAAACCCAATATACCCACGCGAGTTTCTTTATTTAACATTATTGCTGCAGCTAAAACATCAAAAACACTATGTGTCGGCCCAGCTTCCGAAAGCACCTCACTCAACACCGAACCATTTTGGACAAGCCGGGCACCTCGCAGAGTGCGTTGCAATTCTGGTTCAGCACCTCCAGTATACCCGTTCATCAGCAGGGCGTTTAAGGCTTGGATGCGCCCGATTCGTCCCATTCTTTTTTGGATAAAATTTTTCCACCACTCCACTCGGTTTCGGACTGTTTTTTACCATTAGCATGCCAACGAGTTTCAATTCCATTTAACTGGCCATTATCATAATTTTTTTCCGACCATTTCGAACCATCCATGCGCCAAATAACCCACTTACCATTGGCACGACCATCAACATATTTCCCAGTTCTAAAACGGCTACCATTCTTATGAAAATAGGTCCAGAATCCCTCTTGCTTTCCATTCAAAAAATTACCTTCTACAGACTTGTTGCCATTATCATGATGATCAATAAAAGCGCCATTAAACGGAGAGTCATCAAGAAAGGAGATTCCTCCTTCCTCTTTTAACTTATCACCAGACTGAACTTTCCCAGACTGAACTGGCTTAAGACTGTATGTGGCCGCGGATTTTGAAGCATCAACAGATATCACCCCCTGCTTTGAAGACGAGATGTCAGTGGTTGGTTTAACAGATATTGAAATATCTCCTGATGAAATGTTCGTCTTTTCGGTTATAATAGTCTGATTATCTACATGAGATGATTCTCCACAACCCATTAAACCAATAGCCATCACACCAAACAGTACGAAAAGTACAAAATCTTTCATGTGCAAAATCAAAACACAGGCTGGAATACCTGACAAAACCAATTGTTGCCATTAAAGCACTTAGTCCGTAATTTTTCGAAATTGGCTGTGGCGGAAAACCAGCCATTTTACTAAAAACCGCATGACATCATTTTCCTCATTATACGGCACCTGCGAAGCCAAGATAGAGTTTAAACTATTTGTCGAGCCTAGAGGGTTTTCATCAATGAATTTAAGCAATGCTTGAGAAATCTTTGGATTACTATCTGGCGGACAAGCCAGATGCAGATTTAGGCGGCAAATTGATCGCAGAGGCCTGCCAATCCTTAAAATACAATCGGGATGAGTATTTGGCACAAATAGGCAATGAAACAATCATTTCGAAACTAGTTGAGACTGCTTCCCTTTGGCAATCACCTGATTACGAGTTGCGCAAATTAGCCCTTGCCGCCAATCCAAAAGAAACCGGTTTCCCCCGTGAGGTTCTCGCAGCTGGACTGGATGCATGCTTTGAAGAATGGACTCAGGAAAAATTTTTTAGCTTACTGAATCAAGAGGTTGGCGACCCAACCCGGCTTCAATCATATGGAAGCCTTTCAGGCCATTCACTAGCAATGGTGCACGGTCCAAAGCTCATTGCTCAATTAGCTCCGGGCAATTTACCTGTCCCAATCTTTCAATCGATTGCTTTCGGACTATTACTTCGGTCAGCGCAATTTGTGAAATGCGCTACTGGGAAATCACTACTCCCTCGACTATTTGGACATTCCTTACATTACGTCGATCCAGGTCTTGCTTCCTCGCTTGAAATAGCAGAATGGAAAGGTGGCAACGAAAAACTTGAAAGCGAACTATACAATGAAGCTGACTGCATCTTAGCCATCGGCAATGACAGCACCCTAGAATCAGTACGAAAACGCCTTCCGTTGAACAAAAAATTTATTGGCTATGGAAACCGCATAAGCTTCGGGTACGTGGAACAACTCGCAAATGAGGTGATGGGAACACAAACGATAATCTCTCGTGCCGCGGATGATGTGATCGCATGGAATCAACAAGGCTGCCTCTCTCCTCAAGTTATATATATTGAAGAACTTGGAAGCTTGAAACCAGATCAGTTTGCAGAAATGCTTGCAGAAGAACTGGCCAGCCGTAATAAGACTATACCACGAGGAGAACTCTCGATAAAAGAAACTGCCGACATCACTAGCATACGACGCTTTTATAAAATTCGAGCAGCCAATAGTATTGGTGCCATGCTATGGGAGAGCAAAGACTCCACTGATTGGACAGTTGTACAAGAGGACGAAAAGCAGTTCCAGACATCACCTCTAAACAGATTTATTTTTATCAAGCCCATAGAGAATCCTGCAGAACTTATGCACATATTGGAACCTTATCGAGATAACATATCCACTATCGGCATAGCTGCAAGCGAAGCTAAATTACGAGAATACGCCCAAGCCTTTGGACAATGGGGAGCACCTCGAATTTGCCCTTTGGGTAAAATGCAGCGCCCTCCTTTAGCTTGGCGGCATGACGGACGCCCTCCCTTGGGAGATCTAATAAATTGGACCGATCTTGAAATTAATTAACCATGGAACTGAGAAAAACCTTTCAATTTGAAGCAGCACATTATCTTCCTAATCTGCCAAAGGAACATAAATGCCATCGACTACATGGACACAGTTTCAAAGTGGAAATTGTTGTTGAAGGTGAATGCGACCCTAAACTCGGCTGGGTAATTGATTACGCCGATATTTCAACAGCATTTAAAACACTTTGGGAACAATTAGATCACCATTATCTCAATGAAATAGAAGGGTTAGAAAACCCCACCAGTGAAAACTTAGCCCTCTGGATTTGGGAACGTTTACAACCAAAATTATCAATTTTAACTGCTGTAGAGGTTGCAGAAACCTGCACAGCCCGATGCGTCTACCGCGGTGTTAAAAAAGTCAAAGAATGCCAATAACATCTACTGATTCAGATTGCGCTTAAAACTCGTTTAAATTATTGTCCTCGACCCAAAAGAGATAAAGATTAGTTACAATATGAGCGATACGGAAAAATCAGCAGCTAGCAAAGGCCTTGAAGGGGTTGTTGCCGCAACTACCAAATTGAGTGATGTTCGTGGATTGGATGGCGAACTGATATATTGTGGTTACAATATCAATGAATTAGCCGGAAAGGCCACTTATGAGGAAGTAGTTCATTTGCTTCATCGCGGAAAACTTCCCAATTCAGATGAGCTGGCCGCATTGAAAGCTGAACTGGCCGCAGCCAGAAAACTCCCGAATGGCGTGGTTGAGCTAATAAAGCAGCTACCTAATGATGCTTCGCCAATGAGAGCTATACGTACTGTTGTTTCCGCTCTTGCATGCTACGAACCTCCCGAGGCCCAAGATTCACTGGAGGATCAAGCAAAGCGAGCTATCAAGCTCATTGCGCAAGTACCAGTCATCACTGCTTATTTCCATTTAGCTCGCCAAGGCAAACCATTGCCAGAATCAGATCCAGCCCTAGGTGAAGCAGCTAACTTCCTGTACCTCGTTGATGGTGAAAAACCGAGCGAAGCAAAGGAAAAGACAATAGACATGTGCTACATTCTGCACGCTGACCATGGAATGAATGCTTCTACATTCTCAGCTCGAGTAACCATAGCTACATTAAGCGGAATGTACTCTGCCATAACCTCAGCAATAGGAACACTAAAAGGCCCTTTACATGGTGGTGCAAATGAAGGTGTTATCAAAATGCTCCAAGAAATTGGCAGTGTCGAAAAAGTCGATGAATTCGTTGCAGACTGCCTTAAAAACAAAAAGAAAATCATGGGCATTGGCCACCGAGTATACAAAGTACTCGACCCTAGAGCCCCTCATCTCCAAGCCATGGCTAAAAAACTAAGTGGAGAATTAGGGGATACAAAGTGGTTGGATATGAGTGAACGTATTCAAGAAATCATGGTTACTGAGAAAAACCTTTATCCAAATGTAGATTTTTACTCCGCCACTGTATACTATTCACTTGGAATCCCAACAGATCTATTTACCCCAATCTTCGCTATTGCAAGAACCTCGGGATGGACAGCACATGTTTTAGAGCAATTGGCTGACAATCGACTAATCCGCCCTAAAAGCCTCTACGATGGGCCGGACGATTTGAAGTACACACCAGTTGGTGAACGTTAATTCAACTATTAATCGATTGGGCTCACCTAAATCCCGGCGCCTATCCTTGGCCCAATGGTATGACCTGTATCTATGGTAAGAATATGCCCAGTGACTTTTCGGCATATAATCATTGAAAAAATACCATCTGCTATATCTTCAGGTGAGCTTACCTTATCAAGCAACCCTTCCTGAGCTTTTTTGTTACGAACCTCTTCATAGTCTTCACCTAAACCTTTTTTCAACCACTCCCCATCAATAAACCCTGGAGCCACAGCATTGACACGAATCTTCGGTCCAAAAGTTCGAGCCAAAGAAAGAGTTAGATTAATAACACCCGCCTTAGATGAACAGTAGGGTATTGAGCTCCCAACTCCTGTAATCCCGGCTACACTCGCCGTGTTTACAATCACTCCGATTTCGCTGGACTCAAGAACTTGCCGCGCTGCTCTAGCACATTGAAAAGGACCTTTTAAATTCACACCCATAATATGATCCCAATCTTCATCCTGCACATCATCTAGATCTTGAAAATTGATAAAGCGTGTCGTACCAGCGTTATTGACCAGAATATCTAACTTACCAAACGATTCTACCGTCTCTGAAATAATTTTTCTGCAATCTTGATCTGAAGCAACATCACCCTTGGCCACCAAAGCCTTTACCCCAAACGTTTTGCATTCTTCTGCCACATTATTCGCAAGATCCAAGGTTCGATTACAGTTAATTGCCACATTACAACCATGCTGGGCTAATTTAATCGCAGTTGCTGCACCAACTCCCCTACTACCTCCAGTTATAAGCGCTACTCTTCCATTCAAGTCCATGCCCCAAATCATCACTGACTACGAAGCTAGTGCCAATCTATTTGACCAAGCACTTGTCTTGCTCTGTTCTTTCGAGACTATTACTTTTCTCTAAGTCATGCTCCAGTCGATTAATTTTATTAAGTCTGCCTTTTACTCAATATTGTTTGCAGTTGGGCAACTTGTAATTATTCATAGTTGGGCAGAAGATGAGCCTTCTTTCGGCTTGATTGATCGGGGAACATGGACGAACACAAGACTAATAGGCACTCCCGATCCCCCTCCTCCATTTAAAGCTATACCAGTTTATACTAATCAAGTATGGCGCTCCCCTATGTTTCTCGCTGCTGAGCCGCAAACAAAAAGACTTCTAGCCCTTCTACACCATGGCCAAGGAAAACCAACACAACTAGTCGCTTTTGAAGATAATCCAAAAGTAGAAAAACGCGAAACACTACTAGAGCTACCAGGCCGCAATGTATACTCATTTTGTTTTGATCCCAAATATGCCGAAAATGGTTTTATTTATCTCTTTAGTAATCTGAACTTAGAAGCATTCGAAGGCAAAAAGGCCAATAGAATTTCTCGAGTCATACTATCAAAAAGTTCACCAACTATTGATCTAGCCTCGGAACACACTATCATCGAATGGCGTTCCGGCGGACACGACGGAGGAGGGATTGACTTCGGACTAGATGGAATGCTTTATATTTCAACAGGTGACGGCACTAGCGACTCTGACAATTGGCTCTCCGGTCAAACTTTGGATGATTTACTAGGCGGAGTTTTACGGATTGATGTTCGTGAGACTAGCACTGAAAACCCTTACAAGATTCCCAAAGACAACCCCTTCGTTAATCTTCCCAATGCGAGAGCCGAACTATTCGCTTATGGACTAAGAAATCCTTGGAGGCTAGCAGTGGACAAACTTACCGGGCATATTTGGGTCGGGAATAATGGTCAGGATCTTTGGGAATCTGTTCATATGGTAAATTCCGGAGATAATTATGGCTGGAGCGTTTACGAAGGAAGTCATCCTTTTTACGAAAACCGCACAATGGGGCCACATCCACTGACGCAACCAACGGCTGAACACCCTCACTCCGAAGCCCGATCAATAACTGGCGGCATCGTATATTACGGACTTAAATGGAAGAATCTTCGTGGCCATTATATTTACGGTGACTACGGAACTGGCAAGATTTGGGGCATCAAACATAATGGAAAAAAACGTTTGGCATTTCAGGAACTAGCGGACACTCCACTAGCCATTACGGGCTTCGCTACAACTCACTCAGGAGAGTTATTGATCGTAGATCACTCAAGCGGATTTTATCGACTTGAAACTCAGCCAAGAGTCCGGCTATCCGCGCCATTTCCGAGACACTTAAGTGAGACCGGCATATTTGCAAATACGCAAAACCATGCAATGGAACCGGGAGTCATTGAGTATTCTGTAATCGCCTCCGGTTGGAACGATACAGCTACTGCGAAACGATGGATGGCTGTACCAGGCAAACAAACTGTAGGTCTTAACCACAATGGCGCATGGTCGTTTCCTAACGGAACAGCACTGGTTCAAACATTGGAAGTCCAACGTGAAGACACACTTGGCTTGGCTAAACCATTTCGTATAGAGACTCGAATTTTACTCCGACAACAAAACGAATGGGCCGGCTATTCATATAAGTGGAACGAAGAACAAACTGATGCAGAATTGGTCTCAAAAGAAGGAGCTAAGTCCACTTTCCGCATTGCCGATAATAAATCACCGGATGGTTTCCGACTACATGATTGGAATTTTCCAAGCCGAGCTGATTGCATGACATGTCATAGCAGGGCTCGCGGATTCTTACTAGGACTGACTACTCGAAATACTGACCGAACACACAATTTTTCAGGTAAAAAAGATAATCAATTGCGTACTTTCTCTCACATCGGATTATTCGACAAACCATACGTTAAACAAAAAAACAAAAAACAATCTCTAGTCAACCCTTATGACCCGAATGAAACACTTTCCAGACGTGCACGTTCTTATTTACATATCAATTGTTCGAGCTGCCATGTCCATTCCGGTGGCGGTAATTCCAAAATTCAAATCGGAATAGAAACATCTGATGACAAGATGAACTTGATAGGAGCGCGACCACAGCACAACACCTTCGGCATTAGCAATGCAATGCTAGTTTCACCTGGCTCACCAGAACAATCCGTATTAATCAGAAGGCTTAGCCACCGAGGAAGAGGTCAAATGCCACCTCTTGTTAGCAGTACCGTCGATAAAGCAGCTGTATCACTCTTTAAGGATTGGATAAGCGAAATGAAGTCAGAAATAGTTTTCATTAAAAACTGGAAACTGAACGACTTCGAAACTGAAATTGAAACCACTCTTAAGACAACTAATTTGGATAATGGAAAGCTAGCATATAATAAGGCCGGCTGCTCACAGTGCCATCGCCTTAATGGAACAGGAGGAAGTGTCGGCCCAGATTTAAGTCAATTAACCAAAAGAATGAACCCATCCAAAGTTCTCGAGTCGATTATAGAGCCATCACGCACCATCTCCGAAGCATACATAATGCAGCAGTTTAAAATGAGTGATGGCAAAATTCACATTGGCCAAGTTCAGAAAGAAACTGACACTGTAATAACACTTCAGAGTTTATCTGCCACCGGAGCACCAGTACCCTTAGCTAAGGCACTAATAGATAGCCGGAAAAAACTTAATATCTCCAACATGCCTCCAGGAACGGTCAATACTTTAGAGAAACAAGAGATTCTAGACCTTGTAAGCTATCTAAACCAATAGTAATTGGTCCAATCTCAAAACTCCTTCTGAAGGGAGAATTTTAAGCAAGCCAGAGACGGACTTCTCTTGTCCAGGCAGAATAAAATCAGGAGCAATCTCCTCAAGTGGAGAAAGCACAAACTGCCGCTCAAATGCACGGGGATGCGGCAGAATCAATGACTCAGTATTACGACGCTCCATTCCGAAAGTAATTAAATCCAAGTCGATCTTTCGTGGCTCGTTAACCAAACCAGAACGTTCTCTACCAAGCTGTAATTCCAACTCCAACAATTGATCCAACAAAGACTCCGGTGTTATTCCCTGCTTTGGATTCAAACCAATCACAGCGTTAATGAATAAAGGAGAATCAGGCTGACAATCCAATGGCTCAGTCTCCCAGAGTGACGATCCAACCACTTTATCAACCGACCAATCGGAAATTTTAGCCGCAGCCAAACGAAGTGTTACTACGGATTCTCCCAAGTTCGATCCTAAGGCCACATAAACCATTTTATGCTCTACACCCATGAACTTTCTTTGCCCTGCTTGCCTTTCAAAAGCAACTTGAATCCGATACAAACGTTGACACAGGCCACATTCACAATAGCGTATTGCCAGTGAGCGTACGTATCAAAATTTGTGGAATCACCTCCATAGTGGATGCCACAGCCGCTATTGAGGCTGGAGCCGACGCACTTGGGTTTATGTTTTATGAGCAAAGCTCTCGTTTTCTTACTGCAGAAAAGGCGAAAGCAATTATTCGTGAATTACCCGCTCATGTGACCAAAGTAGGAGTGTTTGTGGATGAAGATGTCGACACAGTTAATCAAACAGCTGAAACAGCTGGGCTAGATACATTACAGTTTCATGGAAGCGAACCTCCGGACTTCTGTTCAAAATTTCAACAAAACACCATCAAGGCATTTCGAGTGAAAAACAACAAATCACTTGGACAATTACATGACTATAACACCAACGCTTGGTTACTGGACAGCTATGTTAAAGGAATCCTAGGCGGCACCGGAGAAAAATTTAATTGGAACTTAGCTGTAGAAGCTAAACGTTTAGGTAAGCCAATTATACTCGCCGGCGGATTAACACCGGACAATGTAAGAGATGCAATTAATCAAGTTGAACCATTCGGTTTAGATGTATCCAGTGGTGTTGAGTCCTCTCCAGGTATTAAGGAAGCATCAAAAATAACCAAGCTCATTAAAAACGCAAAAGGCTCATCTATTGTGAAAGGGCTTTGGAGCTGAATAATAAGCCATTCGGGCTTAACTATGCGTCCACCCTCGGTCTACAAGAATCTCCTGTCCAGTCACGGCACGGCTTACATCACTAGCAAGAAACAAGGCTACCTCTGCAACTTCCTCAGGTTGGTTTAAATCGGGAATACACTGTATCTTCTTTAGCTCTTTCTTAATAGACGGAGAAACATATTCTTTGAGCTGTCGATCAGTCATAATCCAACCCGGTGAAATAGTATTCACTCGGATACGTCGCGGACCGAGTTCACGAGCCAATGAACGAGTCAGACCGATTGCCGCCGACTTGGTTGCTACATAGGCAGACATCTCTTCCGGGCCATTGTGGAAAGTGATCGACGAAAAATTAATTATAGAGGCTCCCTTAGCCAAGTGCGGCGAGGCTTCACGGCAGGTCAAAAAATAAGCACGCAAATTGCCAGCAAAAAGATCGTCCCACGCTTTGACTTTTATATTTTCAAGCTTACTACGAGGGTCTCTTGCAGCATTATTAACAAGAACATGAATGTTGCCGTGCTGCTTAGCCTCTTTAGCGACCCAGTGTTTAACATCCATCTCACGCGTAAGGTCGACCTTGGTAAAACTAATACGCCTACCCAAACGTTTAACCAAACGTTTACCTCCAGTCTGGTCTAAATCACAAAAGGATACGATTGCCCCCTGTGCATGAAATGCTTCAACCATCGCTTGGCCAATTCCATTGGCTCCACCGGTAATCAACACCAAACGATTAGCCAAATCTTCGTAACTCGCCATATCCAATTAAAGCGCCGGAGCAACTGAGGCTTTCATTTTTTCAATACCAATCCTAGCCGCCTCAAGCGGAGGCATCGCCCAATATTTCTTATTAAATAATTCAAGCGAAAGTACCGGGGTGGCCCCAACCTGCAAGAATCCCTTGACGATATCAGTAATTGGCGCAACCCCATCACCTGGATAAACTCGATCACCATCACCTATTTTTTCGCGAGTAGGATTAGCTGGATAGTCGTTCCAATGAAAAACTTGCAAGGCCTGTGGGCCAAGCATTTTAAGAGCATCAAAATCCGATCCTCCTTTATAAGTATGATACACATCCCCAAGGAAACAGGCATTAGGATGGCCTGCCTCAAGTGCAATATATATCGCCGTACTTACACGACCAATCGACTTATTACCGCCCCACATTTCGATTTGGGGCACAACCCCAATCGCGTCACTCGCATTGAGTAACGTACGATAACGTTCTGCTGCTGCCATCGGCTCCACTATGCCACGAGCACCAGCTGGGGGGGCAGCAATGCGCTTGGCTCCAAGTTGAGCAAGTAAATCCATATCTCGCTTCGCATCTTCCATCCCTTGCTGACGCTGAGCATCATCATCAACAATCCATCGCGCAAATCCAATTGCGCTCTCAACTGTTAAGCCATGATCATTGATACGCTTGCGTAAATCCTTCAAAGAGCCACCATTTTTCTTATAATCGTTTAGCTTACCTAACCAAGGCTCTATACCCGTGTAGCCAGCCCGTGCTGCAATATCAATTTCCTCTGTAATGGGCAAATTCTGGCCGCGAATCGTACTTGTATTTAAGCAGTACTTAAAAGGATCCCCCTTACCTGCATGGTTTAGTCTTCTAGCACTAGTGGTACCACAACCAGCAAGCAGTCCCGCGGCCACAAAACCCGAAGTCTTAAAAAGGTCCCGACGATTCAATGAATGGGTATTAGTTTTAGTCATATTTGTTTATAGAAATCAATTTCTCACCAGATGCGGAGCCTTATCATCACCATTAGGCATCCTATTTAGTGTGTAGCAAACTAATGGATTAACTAAAGCACTGTTATCCTCAGCTATTAATTTTTTAATATCAAGCTGGTACACGAAGCCGGGATTTACTTTATCAAGATAAACCATCACCGTTTTACCATCATTAAGACGTTTAGATCCAATGACCTTAACTTTTTCAATCCCATATTGTGGCGATCCGTAAGCTTGACGATACTCATAATAGTAGCGTTTAAACTGAAATTGTTCTGCCACTGAAGTAGCTTTTTTCAAGCTTTTAGTAAACGTAATCTTAAAACCATTTGGCAATAATTTCATTGAATGAATCTCAAATGGAATTTTGCCGTTCCAGCGAATACGCTGCAACCCTTGACCGCCAACCCAAGAAAGGTGTGTCTGACCGATCCACAAACTGCCATCATCACCAAAGACAAATCGATGGCTCCCCTTGCTTAACCCAGCCTTATCATAAAATGGCACACAAGCACCTTGAATCTCACCAGCAACCTTATCCAAAATTACACGGACAATTCGTGACCGATTCATCTCTCCAACAAGCAGTTGACCACTAAAAGGACCAAACTTGCCTTTAGTGGAATCTGTTATTGGTTGAGTTGGGCTATTTGCCATCAATCCTTGAGGAAATAAAACAGCTGCCCGAGTGCGCTTAGCATCGAGTTCCTTGACTGAAACCTTTAAAGGATTTTGACCTGACTGCCAATCATCAGCCCAAGTAAGACTTGCTGGATGACCATAGAAACGACCATTTTGCACATGAAAGAGCTTACTCGTCCCAAGCCAGTCCCCCTGATTATCTGTTACAAAAAGTTGATCTTTTAAATCAAACCCTAATCCATTCGGCGATCGAAATCCCGGTGCGAAAGGTGTCATTTCCCCTTCCTTTGAAATCTTTAACACCCACCCACGATAGGGTGTAGCAGCATACATACGACCTGATGAGCTCTTATAACTTTTAGACTTAAAATTTTCGCGACTAAGACCATAGTGCCGAAACTCTCCTCGTAATTCAGGTCGAATACTTGCTCCATTCGACGCTAAATTCATACCTATGTAAAAATCCCCTCTGGAATCTTTCGCCGGACCAAAAGCAAACTCATGATAGTTTCCAGTCATTCCAAAATCATCAAAAACAGCTTGGTAATGATCCGCCTCACCATCACCGTTCAAGTCGGCAATTTTTGTTAATTCTGGACGCTGCATAACAACCACCTCTCGATCACTGATAGCACAGATACCCAATGGCTCATGCAAACCGTCTGCAAATAGCTTCCATTCATTATTTTTTGGATGATATGTGTAAACTTCACCCCGATGAAAACAAGCAACCAGCCGACCATTGGGCATAAAATCCAAACCACCCACCTGGGAGTCCAACCCCTTTGGCATAGCAATATTATCAAGAGAATAATAGTCACCAATACCTGCTGAACGTAGCACAACAACCGAAACAAGACTTACTATACTCGCTAAAAAATATTTTGTATTTTTCATGACAACTTACTGCTTCAAACCAATAGATACTGTAAATTCCGCAGCCTCCGCTGCATTCAAAATTAGCATACCCTCCTTAAGTTTACCTGCGCTATGCTTAAATATAACCTGACTTACCGAACCAACAGGTAATGAAACCAATTGTTTGTTATTTGGAATACGAAATGAACGCTGAATTCCAATCACAGAATGCAAAGGTGTAATTAGTTCATAAACATCTACATTATTAACACGATAATGGAATTCTGGTTGACCATCGATTTTTTTGTATCCTAAAAAATTCGCTATGGAATCTTTATCGCCAATCTGAACAGCCCCCGCTGAACCTGCTTCCCAATACTTAGTACCGAGCACCTTTGCCAAACCATTGCCATTCCCACGCCAGACCGGCCAAGGATCAACAAAAGCTCCGTACCATACATATCGAAGCCTGCATTGAGCTGCATCCCAGCAATAATTCTGTCCGTGCCTAAGCGCAACCGCAACAGCTGCTGGTGAAGCATTCGGCATAAATATCCTATACATCAACGGCCGCTTATCCCCCCAAGCATGCAACTGCTTTTGTGTCAGATTCCCTCGTCTCGCCAGCTCTGGCAAATTCATATCCTTTGCCAAATCTGGGAGAGGCATGCCCACATACATCGCCCCATACATCAGTAGCCCGTGTCCTGGAAATGTACAAACATAAGGATAAACACCGGACGCTTCTGGTGCTTTAAATTTCAACAAATGACTAGAGCCTGGCTTTAGTACCGGGGTGAAAAATAAAACCGAATCCAGATCTGGAACCCAGTTTTTCGCATCCCCTTCTACCCCAAGTCTTAATGCCGCATTTGCCACCTTCAATCGTTGACCCGGTTTAGTGATCACTAAATTATGAGCCATATCATCTTCGTTAACCAAATTGATCTCTACAAATGCATTTGGTTTAGTTTCGAAACGAAAAATATCATATTGCAATCCAGAACGAGCCTTGATTGTCAATCGAAGTGGCTCTGCCTGAACAGGCGCAAAAGTGAACGTGAGAATCAACAAGACTACAGCAGTATAATAACGATTTAATAAAAATTTGTTCAAAATAGAAAGCTTACCGGAGGCACCAAAAGATAACCTAGCCTCAGCTGTTGTCGATTCCGTTTCACATCTTACCAATTTTAGCCTTGGGTAATCGACTTAAGATTACCATCCTGACCAAAATCCATTTGACCCATCTGATCAATTGAAACAATCGCTGGGTGAGCAATTGCCGATTGCTCAAGAGCAGTAGAAATTTCAAATCCACTAAGTGTTAAAGTATCTTTGATCCGTACAACACGAGCCTTAGCCGGGTTAGGATCAGGCAATGACTCCAGCATAGCCTTAATAGCTTCTGCATCAGTAGCGAACGCCATTGGTTGCTTAGCACACTGGACCGAACGTGCAGTGATAACATTCGTCTGCAATGCCTCAGTATCAATTTTTTCAATTAACCTTTGTGTCGTTGCCTCTGCCATACCAATACCGATCGCATTACCATGTGTCTCAGATGTAAGATCACGAACAAAAATTCGCCAAATGAAAGGTTTTGATTCAGAAAGTTCAGGGGTTAGTTGAAAGCCATGTACGCCTCTTCCGATAATATTTGTATCCATCCCTGTTCCACTTATATTTTTCCCTATTTGATCGACAATCAACAAATCAATTTCGTCAAATGGCAGTGTTGGCATTAGGCTTCTTGCCATCTCACAAAGCTCAGGTTCTCGAATTAATATCGAACCAACAGGAACAACTTCTAAGTGGGCTAATTCATGCGTAGCATCCTCAACTATTGCTATGCCTCCAAGGACTGGAACCTTAGTTAAAACAACCTTTGTCAAATCTATTAAACTTTGCTCATATCCTATCGTCAAAGCTCCTGCATGATAAGATGCAGCACCAGCATGCTTACCTAGCCCTACAACCAACATCTTCATAAGCCCACTACCTATCTTGCCACTAAAATCAGTATGAGGCTTTACCCGGTTAATCACCAGCACCCCATCGGCAGCTACTCCTTCCTGACTCCATAACACATCACGCCCAGCAGCTGATTTACCAAGTTGCTTAACTTCCATAGAAGGACGAATTGGCACCCCCATCCTTGCCTCAGTCACTCCGTAGCCAGCAAGCAACGCAACTTGGCCTTCAGCCGTTGCCCCACCATGACTACCCATTGCAGGTATAATGAACGGATTCGTGCCAGCACTTTTCAATTCTTTAACAACCAACAAGACAATTTCAGACAAATTAGAGATTCCACGGCTACCCACTCCCAAGGCCACACGCATTCCTGGCTTAAGTTGCGGACGAATAGCTTCAAAACCTTCACTTATGGCTGCCTCCACATTCAGTGGCAAAGCAGTTTCAAGCCTTTGCCTTACACATAGCATTGATGGAAAGACTTCGTTCATAAACAAACAACATCCAACGAAAGCAATTGCACAAGCGCGAGCTTTTTCTTGCTCCTCATGCCCGGTCAAGCGAGGATTACTCGTAATTCAGAATTGTTCAAATAATGGAAATAACAAAAATAGATCGTCGAAATTTTCTAGCCACTGCAAGTGGCTTCGGAGCTGGATTGGCTTCAGTAACAGCACGCGATTGGAGCGGCAACAACCCAACTCGTTACCCAGATCCAGACCTCATATCCCTTGATCCCAGATTTGATAAATACAAGCTAGGCAACACTCCAATACAACGACTTTATACAAACCCAAACACACTATGGACTGAAGGCTGCGCATGGAATGGCGTTGGTCGATATCTTGTATTCAGTGACATTCCCAATGATTTACAAATGCGTTGGATCGAAGACGACAACCGCGTAAGTCTTTTTCGGAAACCCAGCGGAAACAGCAATGGAAATACGTTTGATTACCAAGGCCGTCAAATTTCCTGCCAACACAAACACCGCCGAGTAGTACGTTACGAATACGACGGAACCATGACTGTGCTTGCATCAAAGTATAATGGTAAACCATTCAACGCACCTAATGATGCCGTCGTTCATAAAGGCGACAACTCAATTTGGTTCACTGATCCTGGCTACGGCAGCATGTGGAATTACGAGGGAAATAAAGGCCCTTTGCATCTTAAAGAATCCATCTATCGCATTGACGGAAAAACTGGGAAAATTACAAAGTTAGCTGATGACATTAATAAGCCTAATGGACTCTGCTTCGCTCCTGACCTTAGTAAACTCTACGTGTCTGATACTGGCGATGGTAAAAACATCAAGGTATGGAATATAGATGGTGAAAAACTGAAAAAGGGACGTGAGTTCGCCTCAATGAAACTCGAAGGGTTTGAAAAAGCCGGCAACGCAGACGGTATTCGCGCTGACGAAGATGGCAACATTTGGGCCAGTGCTGGATGGGTAGGTAACGGCTATGATGGTGTTCATGTTTTTGCCCCAAACGGAAATCGAATAGGACAAATTATCTTACCGGAAATATGCTCTAATGTTTGTTTCGGCGGACGAAAACGTAATCGATTGTTCATGACAGCTAGCCAAAGCCTTTACTCCGTATACACCGATGCAATCGGTGCACATATGACTTAAGAACTTATAATTGTAAGAATAAAAATTACTTTAACGTCACTTTTCGCTTTCCACAGCGCAATTGAGAGGCATGATTCCCGCGCTTATGGAAGAGACACTTGTCTTATTAAAACCCGACTGTCTTGAGGGCCGCAATTGCGGCGAGGTATTGAAACGGTTCGAAGAAGCGGACTTCATCGTATTTGGCGTGAAAATGATGCGTCTGTCAGACGAAGTACTCCGGGAACATTACGCACACTTGGCCGACAAGCCATTCTTCCCTGAGATTCAAGAATTCATGCAATCATCATCCGTAATAGCCTTGGCAATGCGAGGTGATAACGCAATTACCCGAGTGCGAGACATGGTTGGTCCAACTGACTCTACTATTGCCGAAAAAGGCACAATCCGCGGAGACTTCGGTCAGGACAAAATGCGCAACGTTGTACATGCCTCCGATTCTGTCGAAAATGGTCAAGCGGAACTTAAAAGATTCTTTCTAGAGAACGAACTCCACGGCAAATAGCGCAGCGATTAAGAATAGAGGGGCTACCAAGCTAGAAACTCTTCCCTCTAATGGAAGAGTAATTAGCAAAACTGAAAGCCTCAACCTTGCCGACATACCCCACCCTGTGGCTAAATCAAGCACATGGAATTGGACGAGCGACTACAACATATCCGCGACCGTATGTTTGCCGCATGTGAATTGGCCAAACGTAATCCTTCAGAGGTTATGCTATTGCCTGTCTCCAAAAACCATACTGCCGATTCTGTTCGCGAGTTAACTTATCATCATTGCCGAGTATTCGGCGAAAACCGAATACAGGAGGCCAAACTCAAAATTTCTGCCTGCCCAGGCAATCTCGAGTGGCATCTCATCGGCCATCTACAATCCAACAAATGCCGCGATGCCGTAAGGTTTTTTAACATGATCCAAAGCGTCGATCGCATGTCGATTGCCGAGGAGATAAACAAACATGCAAATAACGCCGCAAAGGACATGCCAGTGTTAATTGAAGTAAATGTCGCTGGCGAAGCAAGTAAACACGGTTTTAAGCCGGAAGAATTAATCGAACATTTGGATGCGATAAACAATTTACCAAGACTAGAAATCCATGGCTTGATGACTATTGCACCGTGGACTTCTGATCCAGAGAAAGTACGCCCAGTATTTCGGCGACTTCGAGAGATTAAGGAAGAATGTGAACAAATTCTTGGTGCCCCAATGCAGCATCTCAGTATGGGAATGAGCGGCGACTTTGAAGTAGCTATTCAGGAAGGCGCCACGATTATCCGCATCGGAACAGCCATATTCGGCCCAAGACCTAATACGAAGAAAAAACAGTATAATTAGTAGGCCATCTCGACATCGGCTTTAGGCTCGACTATTTTCTTTTCGATGTCGCTGGAAACCGCGCCACTTACTATAGCAAATCGCACTTTTGAATCCCGACTTTTTCTCGGTACTGGCAAATTTTCATCTAACAAAGCCATGTGTGATGCACTCGAGACTAGCGGCACACAAATTGTGACTGTAGCTCTTCGACGGGCGGACCTTTCAGGCAATAATGATCCATATGCAAACATTCTGGAACACATCGATCCGGAACGATATCTTATTCTACCAAACACAAGCGGTGCAATGAATGCCCAAGAGGCTGTTCGTTTGGCTAAACTCGCTGCCGCAGCTGGATTACCTAAATGGGTCAAGCTGGAGATTCATCCTGATCCACGTTATCTACTACCTGATCCCGTTGAAACATATGAGGCTACTAAAATTCTCGTGCAAGAAGGTTTTACGGTTATGCCATATATCAATGCAGATCCAGTTTTGGCTATGCGACTACAAGAAGCAGGCGCTGCCACAGTTATGCCACTTGGTGCTCCTATTGGCTCTAACCGAGGTATTAAGACTCGTGACCAGATTAGTATAATTGTCGAGCAAGCTAGCGTCCCAGTTGTAGTTGATGCAGGGATTGGCTCGCCAAGTCATGCGGCCGAAGCAATGGAGCTGGGAGCAGATGCTGTACTAGTGAATACCGCAATTGCTGTATCAGATGACCCTTCTCGCATGGGCCTTGCCTTTAAGGCAGCTGTAAAAGCTGGTCGAATGGCTTACGAAATTGGATTAAATCAACAAATTGGTATTGCAAGTGCAACAAGTCCACTGACTGGTTTTCTCGATACAGAACCTGCACATCATCAAGCTAATGGCTGAAAAAAAGACATTATCCAAACACCGAGCCCGCAGCATTCTTCACACTGCATCAAAAAAAGTTGTACTAGTGACAGGAGACGCAATGCTCGACCAGTTTATATGGGGTGAAGTGGATCGCATTTCACCCGAAGCCCCGGTACCAATCGTTAATTTCAAACGAGAAAGCTTTATGGCAGGAGGGGCTGCAAATGTTGCTCGAAATCTCACTTCTCTACACTGTTCAGCACAGATGCACAGTGTGATCGGCCGTGATGAATCTGGAAAAAAACTGCGTATTCTCCTCAAAGATGATCAAGTAGATTGTCAATCTCTTATCAACAGCTCTTCACGACAGACTAGTTGCAAAACACGAATTATAGCCCAACGACAACAAATCGTAAGAGTAGATCGCGAAGCAGGATCAGACTTGGAATCGCAATTGACGAAGCGCCTAACTAAATCAATAGAAAAAGATTTATCAAAATCTAAAGCGATTGTTATAGGTGATTATGGCAAGGGAATCATCACACAGGATTTTCTGAATAAACTAAAGCAACTTGGAAAGCAACACGATGCATGGCTCAGTTTTGATCCAAAGCCAGTGAACTCGCTCGATCTCTCCGAACTCTCTTTAATTACCCCTAATCGGAAGGAGGCATTTGAATTGGCAGGCATTTGTGACTCCACACAAAATCCCAAACCGTTGAAGGACAAGAACCTGATGCGTGTTGCCAAACAGCTAATCGATGAACTTGGGCTGAAAATACTTTTAATAACTCTAGGCGAACTCGGCATGCTCATCTGCCAGCCTGGTAAAAAGGCGTTTCACATCCCTACTCTTGCACGAGAAGTATTTGATGTCTCCGGAGCTGGTGACACAGTCATCGGAACATTTACTATGGCCATTGCAGCCGGCGCAGATCCTATCGAGGCTGCAATTCTCGCCAATCACGCTGCCGGAGTGGTTGTTGGCAAACTTGGTACAGCCACAGTGACGCCCAAGGAACTCCTCGACAGCTTTTAATCCGAATGACTGGCAAACCGGCTATCTTCTTTGACCGCGACGGAACACTTATTGTTGAAACAGGTTATCTACACGAACCAGACAAAGTCGAACTGATACCTGGTGCCGGGGAGGCTGTTGGCCGTTTAGCTAAAGATGGGTTTGAATTATTCATTGTTACCAACCAAGCTGGAATTGGACGCGGCTATTTTACTGAGGAACAGATGCATGCTACAAACAAATGTATCTGCGAAAAGTTTTCCAAGTATGGCGTAACATTTCGCAAGATCTACTTCGCTCCAGAAGCACCCAACCAACCAAGCCGTAATCGCAAACCTTCACCGCAGATGATACTTGATGCCCAGAATGATTTCAGCATCAACCTAGGGGATAGCTACATGGTAGGGGACAAGGCATTGGACATAGAATGCGGTAATAATGCTGGCGTTAAGCTTAGTGTACTTGTCCGAACCGGATATGGCCAAGAACAAGAATCTCAACTTAACCAAGTGCATCAACCCTTTATAGTTGTGGATACGTTAAATGACTTTGTAAATATAGCCCTTGATAGAACTAAATAACTTCTTATTACAGATTTTCTTCAATCGCTAGCCGAACTTTGGCACACTAGCCGCCAATGCATGACTTTAGCTTCAAGCGTGGAAAATTATACTGCGAAAATATTTCAGTAGATTCACTGGTAAAGAAACACGGCTCGCCGCTTTTTATATATTCGCATGGGACTCTTACTCGCAATTTTAATCAATTAGACAAGGCCCTTGCCCCTCTAGATCATATGGTATGCTTCGCTGCAAAAGCCAACTCCAACCTAGGCGTGCTTCGCACATTGGCTAATGCAGGCAGCGGCTTTGACCTTGTAAGCGGCGGAGAGTTACAGCGCATTATTGCCGCAGGAGGAAGTCCTTCAAAATGTATTTTTGCGGGCGTTGGAAAAACTGAAGAAGAAATTGAATTAGCCCTCAAAAAGGGCATTTATGCTTTCAACGCAGAAAGCGAACCTGAACTCGTTCGCATCAACAAGGTAGCTCGACGCTTGAAAAAAAAGGCGCCTGTCGCAGTTCGAGTAAACCCAAATGTCGATGCGAAAACTCATGCCAAAATCACAACTGGCACATACGAAAACAAATTTGGAATTGCCTTTGAAGAAGTTGAAGATGTTTACGAACGCGCCTCAAAACTAAAGAATTTACATATTCGCGGACTACAAATGCATATAGGGTCTCAGCTAACAGAGGTTAACCCATTTGAAAAAGCAGTAAAAAAAGTTATTCCTTTAGCCAAACGATTAGCTGAAAAATATGGTATTGAGTTTTTCAGCATTGGCGGAGGCCTTGGTATTGTTTACGACCCTGCACTAGAGAGCGGTGATGCTAAGTGGTGGCGTTCACCCAAACGTAAGGATTTGCTGACCCCAGCAAAATATGCATCCAAGCTGATTCCACTACTTAAACCACTTGGCTTAAAGGTACTAATCGAGCCAGGCCGCTTCATCGCCGGAAACTGTGGAATTCTCGTCACTCAAGTTGAATACGTGAAGCAAACTGGTGTGAAAAATTTCATTATTGTGGACGCTGCAATGAACGATCTAGCACGCCCTGCCCTTTATGACAGCTATCATCAAATCACACCTCTAAAACAAAGATTAGGAGATAATTTAAAGAAAAACCAAATTTCCTCAGATGTCGTTGGCCCAATCTGCGAATCTGGTGACTATTTTTGTAAAAACCGTATGCTACCAAAGATAGGGGAAGGAGACTATTTGGCCTTACTCAGCGCTGGCGCCTACGGGTTCGTGATGGCTTCTAACTACAATACCCGAACCTTTCCAGCCGAAGTCCTTGTCAAAGGAAGCTGCGCAGAAGTCGTCCGCGCACGCCAAAAGGTTAAACAGCTTTGGGCTAGTGAAAGCGTTCCAAAGTGGCTAAAATAATTACACAAAAACAACAATTGTTATGAGAACTTCCCGGAATCCATTTATTCGGTTTCCGGGATTTTTCTTTGCTGCTTTCCTCTTAATTATCGGAGGTCTGATATGGCAAAGTTCCAAGGTCAGCATCGATGCCGACCCTATGACACTGCTTGAGTCTGACCGTCGTCATCTCGAAACCTACGAACGTATTTCCTCATTTCTGGATGACGACACTGCACTAGTTATAAGTATTGAGAGCGACTTAATATTTACCACATCCGGCTTTGAACATATTCGAAATATTAGTAATGCAATTAGCGCTCAAGACGGCCTTGTAGATGTTAAAAGCCTAACACATTCATACAAACCAGTTCGAAAAGGACTCTCTTTTAATATGGAGCCTTTCGTTCCAACAGGAGAATTGACAAAAAAACAGATCGGCAAGATACGCGAGTTCTCTGTAAGCCATCCCTTGGTTCGTAATATCATGGTTTCGCCTGATGGGAAAATCACACTTATCACAGCAACCTACAAACGAGATCTGAGCACCTCAGAATTAAGGAGTGCTTTCCAGCATGAAACTGAAGCTATACTCAATCAATTTCAAACGCCCACATTCCAAGTCAAAATTATTTCACTACCCTTTATAGCCGAAGAACTTAGTGGAGCTTTCATTCATGATCTAAAATATGTCCTGCCAACTACAGGACTGTGTATATTATTTATTGTAGGACTAACATTTCGCTCTATTCCTTATATGGTATTGCTACTCGTCAGCGAACTACTTTTAACTGGAACACTTCCTGGAATTCTCTACTTAACTGGTTTCTCACTAACACCTCATAACATTCTACTGCTTCCGCTGTTAGCTGCTATCCATCTTACGCTACTAGCCCATCAGCTTACCGCTCTACAAAATACCGATTCAACTTTGGGTTTTGATCAGCGCTTTGATTCAATGCTGAAAACAGTTTTCCGGCCTTGTCTGTTTGCTGCTATTACGACTGCAATCGGACTAGGATCGCTAGCTATTTGTGAAGTATCACAGGTCAGAAATTTCGGCCTTGCCGGAACGATCGGAATCGGAATCATTTTCGCATGGGCATTTGGACCCGGATTGTCTTTTTTACGCTTGGGATTTGGTATTTGGACTAACTCACTAAAAACTAAATCCAATAATCAAAATAAACCTTATAATAGATCTTTGTTTACCTTGCTTAGCCAAACAGCAATAAAATATCGATGGATTACTATAGCTTTGGCTTTCCTTATTTTCATCCCAGCGCTTATTTCAGTTAATAAACTAAATATTGATATTCGAGCTATTCAATTTCTCTCAACTGAAAGCCACACGCGAAGAATGGCTGAAATGATCGATTCACGCATGGGCGGTATCAATGTCGTGCAGATAGATTTTAAAACCGACAAACCAGGCGGAATTAATCAACTCCAATTTTTGAACAAACTCCAAAAAGTACAAAACTTTGCGAGAGATACTGGAAAATTCAGTAGCACATACTCGTACTCTTCATTGATGTCTATAATGAACAGTGTATGGATTGGTGATCAATCTGGTAAATTAACCCTACCAACCAGCCCGCTAACGTTGAAGATTTTCGTACTAGCATTGAAGGCAACTAATTACCCATTTTTGGAAGCACTTAGTGATAAAAAGCAACAAACCGCATACTTGATATTGCGTACAACAGACATGCCAAGCGGAGATTTTATCACATTGCTTAAATCAATTGAAACAAGGGCTTCAAAAATCATGCCAGAAAACGTAACCGTGTCGGCACAAGCTGGATTACATACAGTACTCAAAGCAGATCAAGACATAGTCGATGCACAATTGGGGAGTCTCAGCATCACACTTGCTTCGATGTTTGCTGTTATGGCCCTACTATGGCGATCATTTAAACTTGCTACAATCGCACTGGCAACCAGCCTTGGACCAATTGCGTTACTAACTATCCTCGGATCGCTATTTCAAGTGCCTCTTAATTCCGTAACGGTTATGGTAGGAGCACTTGCACTTGGTATAGGTATTGATGACACAGTTCACCTCATTACTCATTGGCTGAGCATGAAAAACAACGGTGCCAACCGAAATGAAGCTCTAACGAAAACACTCGAAGACAAGGGTCCAGCAATTGTTTGTACAAGCCTAATTTTGATTGGCTTTTCACTATCGCTTTTGTGGATGAGCTTTCCCCCGGTTACCCAATTTGGATGGCTGTCAGCGGTAGCATACATTGCAGCACTTGGTAATGCTCTATGGATATTGCCGTCTTTTCTAGGAATAAAACGATCAAGCTAAGCAGCCTGAGACTTCACCCACTCAACAACTTTGTTAACCATTACCTGTAAAGATTCGTTGCTGAAAACATGATCGGCTCCGGCAATTTCAAAAAACTCTGGATTGTTTGTGGCCTTGGAAATAATGTCATTTGTATCATCTATCGGCACAACATCATCCTCAGTTCCATGCACTAATAACCACGGCACACTTATTTGTGCTCCCAAGTCTACAAGTGTATTCAATTTTGCCATATCATTCATATAATTACTGGAAAGAGGGCAACTTTCCTCTTCCCACATACAACCTTGATCTGGAGTTACTTCCCCAAATTCTCGTTGTGCGAACTCCTGTGTATGCACCATACCAGCCAACGATAATAAGACATTAATCCTAGAATCATCACTGGCACGTTTAACCCCAACTGCACCACCCATACTATGCCCAATATAACAAATTTTCCGATCTCCCACAGCGTCAATCACACTTCCCAAATCCTCGGTTTCCTTGGAAATAGTACAATCAGCAAAAGAGCCTTCAGAGCCTCCGTTCCCAGTAAATGAAATCCGCAAAGTTGGAATACCAGCCATCTCTAAACCTTTGGCTAATGCCAAAATAAAGGGACGATCCTTATTGCCAGTAACCCCGTGCCCAATGATAACAATGAAATCAGAACGCTCATTTCCAGCATGTAATGAGTAATCGATCTTTTCTCCTTCTTTATTTCTTATTTCTCCAAACATATATCAGTTGGAATACCAGCCCATTAACCACTTGGCCAGTTTCAAGTGCTTCTAAGTAAGCCCTTCTTGTGTCTGTTCAACAGCTTTGACACACTCTTTGGCGTGAAGTCTAAGGCTAAAGAAAACAAAAAAAAACGTTTAGTCTTGGGTATCGACTTTGGAACTCTATCTGGTCGTGCCCTGCTAGTAGACGCCGATACTGGCGAAGAAGTTGCTTGGGTAGATCATCCATATAAGAATGCAGTAATCGAAAAGAAACTTCCAAATAGCAAAAAGCGATTAAAGCCTCAAACTGCCTTACAGGATCCAGCAGATTATATCGCCGTTCTCACTCAGGCGGTCCCAAAAGTCATGCGGTTAGCTAAAGTCCGACCTGAACAAGTACTTGGCATCGGTACAGATTTCACTAGTTGCACCATGCTGCCAACCTTGGCTAATGGAACACCTCTATGTTCTCAAAAAAAATGGCGTAATAATCCTCATTCATGGGTTAAATTATGGAAGCACCATGCCGCGCAGCCTGAAGCAAACGATATTAATAGAATAGGGCTTAAGCGAAGTGAAAAATTTATCACAGCTTATGGAGGCAAGTATTCAAGTGAATGGTTTTTCTCAAAACTGCTAGAAACAGTTCGTGAAGCACCGAAAGTTTATGCCGCAGCTGAACGATTCATCGAAGCGGGGGATTGGCTTGTTTGGCAGTTAACAGGCCAAGAAAAAAGATGTTTATCCGCCGCTGGATTTAAGGCTATGCGGGTCTCACGTACAGAGAACAAAAGAGAATGGACCTATCCAACTAAGTCGTTCTTCAAGTCACTTAATCCGCGATTGACCAACGTGATCTCCGAGAAAATGGAGAGTGAGATAATATCTCTTGGAAGCAATGCCGGTGGGTTAACCGAGAAAATGGCAAAATTGACAGGACTACTACCGGGTACTCCTGTTGCAGCAGCCAACATAGACGCACACGCAGCCGTTCCCGCCTGTACAGTTACTGAAGCCGGAAAACTAGTCATGATCATGGGAACGAGCACTTGCCACCTTCTAGCTGCTAAAAAAGGAAAACCAGTTGAAGGCGTTTGCGGTATCGTCAAAAATGGAGTTATTCCAGGGCTTTGGGGCTATGAAGCTGGCCAATCAGGCGTTGGGGATGTATTCGCTTGGTTCATACAAAACGGAGTCCCGAATGAGATAAGTATGGCAGCCAAGAGGGCTGGCATAGATATTTATCAATATCTGGAACAACAGGCGGCTCAGTTGATACCTGCTGAAAGTGGACTACTCGCTTTAGACTGGTGGAACGGCAATCGCTCTGTATTGGTTGATTCCGACCTAAGCGGCTTGCTTATAGGACAAACTTTAGCAACCCAACCTCATGAGATTTATAGAGCCCTACTCGAAGCTACGGCATTTGGTACCCGGCAAATTATTGAAGCATTCACTTCACAAGGAGTTATTATCGATGAATTGATCGCTTGCGGTGGATTAGCTGTGAAAAATCCATTAATGCTACAAATATACTCTGATGTAACAGGACGCCCCATCAAAGTTGCAGCAAGTGATCAAGCTAGTGCTCTTGGTGCAGCCATGTATGGCGCTGTTGCAGCTAACGTGCATTCAGACATTACCCAAGCTTCCCGAAAGATGGCAAAAGTACGGAAGAAAGTCTACCAACCCAAGGCAGCCTATAAAAAAGTATATGATCAATTATTTTCTGAATACACCAAATTACACGATCAATTTGGACGAGATCCAAATAGCACCATGAAAGTTCTCAAATCCTTGAAAAACAAAGTTCTTGGCCTTTAATATAAAGTAACCACGGTGCTCAAGGATCAAATCAAAGCTATCATCTTCGATATGGATGGGGTCATTGTCGATAGCGAACCTCTTCACAAAGAATCATTCTTACAAGTTTGGAAAAATTTAGGATATGGCAATAACCACGGGATTAATTTCCCAGACTTTTATGGGACTTCTGATCGTACTGTATGGAAGGCATTCATTGATAAGCATCGACCAAAAATGCACATCGATGAGTTAATGTTACTTCGTGAACAACGTCTTATTGAATTACTTCGTGATAAAAAACCTATATTTGATGGCGTCTTACCCTTGATTCAGCACTTAGCCTCTTATTGTCCAATTGGATTAGCTACCGGTTCCGTTCATCATATTATTGATGAAGTATTAAAAATGGAGGAGTTACGGCAATACTTTAGATGTATTGTCAGCTCAGAAGATGTATCCATGCCTAAACCATCACCTGAAATATTTTTGCTAGCATCCAAACAATTAAATATTGAAGCAAAATATTGCTGCGTGATTGAAGACACTATTAATGGAGTCAAAGCTGGTAAAGCCGCTGGAATGAAGGTTGTAGCTATCACAAACACTTTCTCAATCGAGCAACTTACCAAATCTGGAGCCGACCTAGTTTGCCAAAGTTACACTGAAATAACCAAAAATCTTTCCTTCTAAGTTTTTGAATCCATTAACTTTACTAACACAAATTTCACACTTTTTTAACTTCTCTTTGATTATTGGACAAACTTTTCACAAGTATCCTTAAAATTAGGAGGGAGCAGTATTTAAAATTTAAACCAATCAGAAGTCGGTATAATATTCAGCAGAATTAATATGCCAGTCACTATAACCAAAGTGCCGGAAATAAAGTATAGCCACTTATAGAATGCTGCATTCCATTCTTTTATCTTTCGATTGACGGCCCGATAACTATTCCCTTAGTTCCTATTAATATAGGAACTAAGCCAAGTATAATTATTAGACACGCTAGCATCGATTCATTCAAAAGTTCTTCAGTCCAATAAAAAAGCCGCCCTTTCGGGCGGCTTAATGAGAACACACCAACTAATTTATTTGCGACGACGGACAAAGAATGCCGCCAATCCCAAAACAGCCAGAGCGATGGTACCTGGTTCAGGAACCACTGTTAGGCTGAAAGATTCCAAACCTGCCAAGTCAGCTGGAAGACCAGGAGGGCTTGCTAGAGAATTACCAGGTGTAAGCCCAATTACATTAGACATACCTGTTTCTGCACCGTTAGTGCCAGAGGCTGCATCAAAAGAATCAGCTCCCTTCCAAGCCTTAACCTGAAAGAAACCTGCGCCATTGAATCCAACATCAACAACACCACCCTTGAAGTAACCCGCTTTAGTGCCTTCATAGAAAGCTACAGGAGCTCCCACAGCAGAAAGACTGTCAGCAGAAGTACCAGCATAAAGCTGAGCCCATGCTCCTTCTAATTTTGCGCCAGCAGCATCTGAGATGATCTGCTTAGATGGCTTCATGTTGGTGAAGTTAATTGTACCCTGCGCGAACGCTGAGGTAGCAATCACTGTGCACGCTAATAATGCTACTAATTTTTTCATTTTTCTTGGTTTGGTTGGTATATTACCAGAAATTATTATTATTTTAATTATACTAGCAATTATTCGCTAGTGCTGAATGAACGAGTCCAGTTAGTTGCTGATTCACGCAATACCCAGAATCCTTCTGCTACACCTACAACCGGACCTGCGCCGTCATCTGTGTCCCACTCTTCAAAATCAGCATCGTATGCGCTAATGCTATAACCTGCTGCTCCGAACTGATAAACAGTTACTGCTTCGTCTGTTGGGAAACCTAGATCTACATCCAATTTACCAGACTGTGGAACCTGCGAGCTGCGAATTGAGAAGCCCTTTGGTAGTGCGTTGCTTAGGTCACCTTGTGGTACTTCGCCAACAAAAGTAACGTTTGATGCTTCACCAGAGTTAAGAACGAAGAAGCCTTCGCCTGGACTAATAGTGTCATCACCATTATCCCACTCTTCGAAATCTGCATCATAAGAGTTGATTGAGAATCCGGCATCACCAAAGCGATAAACAGTTAGTGAACCAGGATTTGCGCCGAATACATCAGCTACCTTGTTGTCACCGTTGTTTAGAGGATTGGCAACGATCGAAAAACCGGCCGGAATGCTCTTGTTTACATAACCTACCGCGTTAACTGAATACACCTGAGCCTGAGCTGCGGTGAATCCTAACGCGCCGACGAATGCTGTTAATAGTAGTGTTTTAGTTCTCATTTAACTAGAAAGGTTTCCGTATGCGCCGCCAAAGTGTCAGATTCGAACAATGTCGTCAACCCCTTTTTCGGGTATTTCCGTTTTTTTTTGAACGCACCTGTTACTGACTGCACAGAGCCCTTTTATCCTATAAATTTTGCTCAATTACAATTTCAAAGGGCATTCTACATTCTGTTTTTAGCTATTTTTTCGATTTCTTGAGCCAAATCTACATCCTTTTGTGTGATTTTATTACCGTCATCATGAGTTGTAAGATCGATTAGCACCCTATTGTAAACATTAAATAACTCCGGATGGTGGTTTGCTTTTTCACATGCAAAGGCCATTTCCGCTATAAATCCTATGGCTTCAACGAAACTCTTAAATCTGTATTCTCGCCTAATTTTGTCCTCAGCAAAGGTCCAATCTGGTAAATCCGCCAAAGCTCCCTTTATTTGTTCTCCTGTAAATATAGTACTCATCATTTTCAAAAGGAATGATTTTCTCGCATCAATACTTTTTTTTCAACATTCATAATACTTATCTCACCTTTCATTGACTTTCACTTAATCAAGCGGCAAAGCTTTGGGCCGTTATTATTTGGTAAAATAATTTACCAAAAGAAATCAGTTCAAATATTTCTCAAATAATGATTTATCGAATGATTACCGGGGCTTCGATTGGCCTCATGTCACTTATCTTGGTTGGATGCGGCTCAGGAGAAAACAACGGTGACTCTAGCGAAGAACGAAAAATCCTCAAAATTACTGTAGGCGCCGAACCAGAGGACATCGACCCTCATGTTGTTACCGGTGTCCCGGAACACCATATAATTGCAGCACTGACAGAAGGCTTGGTTGCAGAGGATCCGCTTGATCTTCACCCCGTACCGGGAGTTGCTGAAAAGTGGGAAGTGTCTGAAGATGGGAAAGTTTACACATTTCAAATTCGTGAAAATGCAAAGTGGTCCAATGGTGACCTGGTAACTGCAAGTGACTTTACAAAATCATATAAACGAATCCTAACACCCGCCCTTGCTTCAAAATACGCTTACATGCTCTTTGTAATGGAAGGGGCAGAGGCTTACAGCACTGGCAAGTTGAAGGATTTTTCCAAAGTTGGAGTTAAGGCAATTAATAATCGGACGCTTCAGATTAATCTAAATGCACCTACCCCTTACTTTCTTTCATTGCTCAATCATTACACTTGGTTTCCGGTTCACATTGCTACCGTCGAAAAATATGATGGCTTGACTAAGCGAGGTAGTGGCTGGACCAAACCAGAGAACTTTGTTGGCAATGGCCCCTTCATTCTAAAATCTTGGCAATTAGGTCGAAAATTGGTTGTAGAAAAAAGTTCCACCTACTGGGATGCAAAATCAACCAAACTAGATGAGATTCACTTTTTCGCTATTGAGTTAGAGACAACTCAAGAAAATGCTTTTCGCGCTGGACAGCTCCACAACATATACAATCTGCACATAGACAAGGTCGCCACCTACAAAAAAGAACACGCCGATGAATTGCGTATCAAGCCTCATTTAGCCTCTTATTTTTATCGATTTAATGTGAACAAGAAACCTTGCGATGATGTGCGAATTCGCAAAGCACTGACTATGGCAATCGATCGTGAAAGCATCGTAAAAAATGTAACCAAAGGAGAACAGATGGCATCAACCTTTTTTACACCACCAGGTGTAGCCGGATACACAGCCCGTGCCCGCTTCAAAGAAGACATCGGAGAAGCTCAAAAACTTTTGGCTGAAGCTGGTTACCCCAACGGGAAAGGATTCCCTTCTCTGGAACTACTCTACAACACCACCGAAGGCCACCGCATCATCGCCGAGGCTATTCAGCAAATGTGGAAAAAAAATCTAAATATCAATATAACCCTTCAGAATCAAGAATGGAAAGTGTACCTCGATCGCCAACGCGAGATGGATTACCAAATAAGCCGTGCCGGCTGGACCGGTGATTACCCTGACCCTAATACTTTTCTGGATATGTGGACATCTTGGAGTCAGCAAAATCAAACCGGCTGGGCGGATCCAAAATACGATACATTGATCCGAAAAGCTGCAATCACCAAGGATCCAAACGCCCGTTTAGAAGTGTTTCAAGAGGCGGAAGAAATACTAATGGATCAACTACCTATCATTCCAATCTACATCTATACTCGTGTGTACGCATTGCATCCCGCAGTGAAAAACTGGCATGCTAACGTACTTGATCATCACCCGTGGAAACATATTGATCTGGACTTAAGCCTGCTAAAAAAATAAATCTGCGCGCATTATAACTAACTAGCGCTTTCACTTATGCTCAAGTTCATCCTACGACGAATTCTCGAGACTGTTCCAGTTTTGCTTTGCGTCGCAGCAATGACATTTTTCATGTGTCGATTGGCACCAGGGGGGCCATTTGACGACGACAAGCAGGTAACTGCCGAAGTAAGGGAACAATTAAACAAACAATTCAATCTCGATAAACCACTATATGCTCAATTCTATCAGTATTTAATCAACCTACCCAACCTGCAATCGTTCAAATATCCATCCAGAACAGTTGGCGATATTATCAGTCAGAAGTTCCCAGTTTCGGCCAAGCTGGGATTTCTTGCCATGTGCATTGCTCTTAGTATTGGAATCATGTTTGGCGTAATCGCCTCCCTTCGACCGAATTCATACATTGATTACATCCCTTCCTCTCTCGCAATGATAGGCATCTGCCTTCCAACTTTCGTGATGGGCCCGCTGCTAATATTGGTTTTCTCACTCGACACCCTGCAACTTGAGAGTTTCTTCATTAAGTTCGGCCTCATAGATTTCAAAAATTTCCTTAATGATATTGGCCTCACTTGGATTGCAGCTTTGATTGATTTTCCCTACCCGTCCATTGGCTGGGGAGGCTTCGATGGAGACTTGTTTTTCTCGAGCGACATGATCCTACCATCCCTGACACTTGGTCTTTTTTATGCCGCATATATTTCTCGGCTTACACGCGGTGGGATGCTCGATATCCTGACACAAGACTACATACGCACAGCAAAGGCAAAAGGTGCATCTGCACCAAGAATCTTAGTGATACATGCGCTGCGCGGTGGCCTACTTCCGGTAATCAGTTTCATGGGACCGGCCGTTGCTGGATTAATCGCAGGGTCATTCGTAATCGAAACTATCTTTAATATTCCTGGCCTTGGACAAGACTTCGTTAAAAGTGCATTCAATCGCGACTACACCTTAGTCCTAGGAGTAGTGATGTTCTACGCCACACTAATTGTCATCCTTAATTTGATAGTCGACATTCTTCAAGTTGCACTGAATCCAAAACTTAAATTTCAATCCTGAATTATGGCCAATCCCGCTACTCAAACAAAGTCCAACGGGCTCGCACAAGTCGAGAAAGGTGAATCACTTTGGATTGGGGCCTGGTACCGGCTTCGTAAAAATAAAATGGCACTACTAGGGAGTGTATTCATTTTACTGCTAATTGGATTTTCTTTTATTGGACCGTTTTTTCTAGAAGACGATTATTACACATATCAGGAACTTGAACTGAAAATGCAGGAACCAAGTGAAGACTATATATTGGGCACAGATCATTTGGGACGTGACCAACTAGGGCGTATAATTAAAGGCGGGCAGATTTCATTAATGGTCGGCCTTGTAGCTACTGTTGTTTCACTAACAATTGGTATCGGTTATGGAACAATTTCGGGATATTTTGGAGGCAACATCGACCGGTTTATGATGCGTATAGTAGACATCCTATACTCTCTACCATTCACCATCTTCGTAATCTTGCTTATGGTATTTGCAAAAGACTTGGGAGACTCGATTGACACTTGGGTTAAAGAACGCGGATCAAATTTTTCAATTTCAGGCCAATGGAACATGCTTTTATTATTTGTTGCAATTGGCGCCGTCGAGTGGTTGACCATGGCAAGAATTGTCCGGGGACAAGTTTTAAGTCTTCGAAAACAGGAATTCATAGAAGCCTGCATCTCACTTGGGCTTCCAACTCATCGTATCATTTTTAGACATATGGTGCCTAATGTCCTTGGACCGGTAATCGTTTACACCACTTTGACAATACCAGCCGTAATGCTTCTCGAGGCTTTTTTAAGCTTCCTAGGCCTCGGAGTCCAACCGCCTACACCTTCTTGGGGATTACTTATAAAAGATGGAGCAGACCGAATGAGAGAGGCGCCTTGGATGCTAATTTATCCAGGAATTATGTTTGCGCTTGCATTGTTTTCATTCAATTTTGTAGGTGATGGGTTGCGTGATGCCCTAGACCCAAAAACATCCAAAGATTAATCCGAAACAAGATTAGCTGATGCCACAAGATAACAAACAGCTGTGCAAAGATGAGGTATACTCAATAGTCGGATGTGCAATCGATGTTCTTAACAGTGTTGGAGCCGGATTGCCTGAAGCAGCTTATGAGAATGCCTTGGCTATTGAGCTCAAAGAACGAGGTATACCATTTGAGCAAAACAAAGACTTCGAACTTAAGTACAAAGAACAGCTGATCGGACAGCTTGAAACCAAGCTAGTAGTCTTCGACCAAGTGATCGTTGACTTTCGAGTTGAAGATCGAATTAATCACCACGATCGAAACCAACTGATCAACCAACTTAAAATTTCCGAACTCGAAGTCGGAATTATATTAAATTTTAAGCGTCCAAAATTGGAATGGGAACGCTTTGTCTTCACTCGTCGCCCACCAGACAGCGAAAATGAAGAGTCGGAAGAGGAATTGAACGAAATTTACGACGTCGAAAACGATGATTCAATTTAGAACCTTAATATCTGAGAATCTTCCTTTAACGACCTCAGTGCGTTTCAAATTTTGAATCAGGAAGATAGCGACGATGGTTTTCCACAGTAGCTGGGTGAACTTCAACGAAATGACCAGGCTTAATCTCCATAAACACTCCATCTAGCTCAGCATCTTTGGGTGAATGAGGAATCCAACTTCTCAATGCAAATGAACATCCCTTCGGGGGGTTAATCGGAGATGGGGGGTCACCTTGAAGCACAATTCTTTTTCGGCTTCGTTCCGACTTTGGATCTAATGTTGGAATCGCACTTATTAATGCCTGAGTATAGGCATGAACTGGATCCGCCATAACCTCAGTAGCTTCGCCTAATTCAACAATTTTACCCAAGTACATCACAGCAATTCGATCAGCCATATATTTCACAACTGATAAATCATGGGAGATAAAAATCATAGTCAACCCCATACTTTGAATTAACTCCTTCAACAAGTTTAACACCTGGGATTGAATAGAAACATCCAATGCCGAAACCGGTTCGTCCGCGATAATTAACTTAGGTTCAGGCGCAAGAGCCCTTGCTATTGCTATTCTCTGTCGTTGACCTCCGGAAAACTCGTGGGGGTACTTATTCATCTGCGACGCAGACAGACCAACCTTAACCATCAATTGCCCTACAGCATCCTTCAATTCGTTACCTCGCAATTTATGCCGAACCCTAATTGCTTCAGACAAAGTATCAAAAACTGTTAACCGAGGATTTAGCGAAGCAAATGGATCCTGAAAAATCATTTGGAAATTGGGACGCATTGCACGCAATTCCTTTTCAGGTAATAAAGTTAAATCCTTTCCTTCGAGTAAAATTTTTCCAGAAGTAGGACGAATCAACTGCATAATCGCTCTTGAGAGCGTGGTCTTTCCACATCCAGACTCTCCTACCAAACCCAAAACTTCACCCTTTACAAGAGAAAGGCTGACTCCATCAACAGCTTTTACATACTGCGTTTCCCTATTGCTGAACAAAGATTTCCGCAACGGAAACCAAGATCGAACCTCCTGTATTTCAAGAAAAGGATCCTGAAGACTCATTTCAAATACTCCTTATAGTTTTCAACTGAAGCAGGATGAACCTCCACCCAGTGCCCTGGTTGCACTTCCAAAAACTGAGCCTGCATTCGAGATTCTTCTTCAGTAAACTTCAAATCACTTCGAGGCGCAAAAGCACAGGCTAACTTGGGGCCGATAGGCTGAGGAGGCGCTCCTGGAATGGTATAAAGCTTACTACCCTTCTCTTGAGTAGATGGAATCGATTTCTTCAACCCGCGTGTATAAGCATGGTGTGCTCGATAAAAAATATCATCTGCTGTTCCAGACTCAACGACTGTCCCAGAATACATAACACTAACACGATCACAAAAACCCGAGATAACTCCAAGATCATGGGTGATCAATATGACAGCCATCCCAAGTTCATTTTGCATCTTACGAATCAATTCAAGAATCTGCGCCTGCACAGTCACGTCCAACGCTGTGGTTGGCTCATCGGCGATTAACAAGTCCGGTTTAGTTATTAATGCCATAGCAATCATGATCCGTTGCCTCATCCCCCCAGAAAATTCATGGGGGTGCATACTATAGCGTTTTATTGCATCAGGAATCCCAACAGCGTTCATCATTTCTATTGCACGCTCTCGAGCCTGAGCCTTATCACATATTTTGTGAATTAAGAGAGGCTCAATCAACTGATCTCCAATTCGAATATAAGGATTCAATGATGTCATCGGATCCTGAAAAATCATCGAAATCTTTCGAGCACGAATCTGATTTAAATCGCGCTTTGTCATCTGGAGCAAATCCACCCCATCAAATATCGCTGTCCCCGATACAATTCTACCTGGTGGCTCTGGTATCAAACGTAAAAGCGAATAACATGTCACAGATTTTCCCGAACCAGACTCTCCAACAATACCGAGCGTCTCACCCTTCTCAAGACTCAACGAAACGCCATCAACTGCACGAACCGTGCCTTGGCGCGTATCAAAATACGTAGCAAGATTTTCTACCTTTAAAAGAGACATCCCAAATCTAAAACCTACCAACAACCATAATCGATTGGCTTCAGTTTCGGGGACAGAGAAACCAAAAATTAGCCATAGAGCAATAAGTAAAAAAATCTGTAAAAATAACAGCTGCCATATAATCTCCCCTTCCACCTTTAAATTTGTAATCGATTATTCTCAAATAAAGACAATGATTCATCGAATTTTTATCCCAATCCTGAGTATTACTTGGGCACTTAACGCCATATATGCAACTCAAGCTGAACACATACACGGCATTCACTGCAATCATGGTGCCAGCGTTTGGTCCAGTATTGACTCTCCATCACAGCGCTATGCTCCAGATAGAGCAGTCGACATTCAGCATTTCGAACTCGACGTCACTCCAGACTTTAAAAATAGGCGAGTATCAGGAAAGGCAACATTCACATTTCAACCAATAATAAAACCACTATTAGAATTGAGACTGGACGCTCATGATCTTGAAATTCGAACGGTAAACAGCAGCTATGATATTGCCGCTTGGCAAAATACTGATCGTGCACTGATTGTAACATTCAATAAGCCGATCGACCCCAAGACTGAAGCAAAACTAACCGTAACTTATGAAGCCGAGCCGAAAAAAGGACTCTACTTCCGCACGCCTGAAATGGGTTATGATCCTGGCGATACGCACATATGGACCCAAGGCGAATCGATCGAGGCAAGACACTGGTTTCCATGTTTCGACGCCCCCAACGAATTCTTTACATCAACAATGACCTGCCGAGTGCCTGCCGAAATGACTGTTCTGTCAAATGGCCGGAAAATCTCCGACAGAATTAACGAAAAAACTAAGCTTCGGGTTGTTAAATGGAGCCAAGAAAAACCGCATGTAAACTATCTCATTACGCTCGTCGCCGGCTATTTCAAACGACTCGAGGAGAAACACGGTGAGTTATCTATGTCATTCTGGACAGCACCATCTGACTTCGCTAACGCTGCTAACTCCTTCCGCTACACCAAGGAATGCATGGAGTATTTTGAAAAAGAAATCGGCGTGCCATATCCGTGGGCCAAGTACGACCAAGTCACTGTACAGGACTTTCACTGGGGAGGGATGGAGAACACCAGCATCAGCACACTAAATGCTTCAACACTTTTTAGTATTGAATCGGAAAATATCCGTAGCAGCCAAGGCCTTATGGCACACGAACTAGCCCATCAATGGTTTGGCGATCTCGTAACTTGCAAGGACTGGAGTCAGCTCTGGCTTAATGAGGGCTTTGCAACCTATTACACACATTTGTTTGCCGGACACAAGGACGGCATTGACGAGTTCCGGTACGGATTATACCGAGATCTGAAGCGCCTTGGAAACCACAGGGGAGACACCACAGCAATGGTGAATCGTAATTATAAAATTCCTCAGGAAATGTTCCGTAAATACGGCTTCCTCTCCTACACCAAGGGCAGCTGGATATTGCACATGCTACGCTCTCAACTTGGACCAGATTTATTTCGAAAATGCGTAAAAACATACCTTAACCGCCACCAACACGGCAACGTTGTTACGGAAGATTTGAGATCAATAATCGAGGAGTATTCTGGCCGTTCATTCGACCGTTTCTTCGATCAGTACGTATTTCACGCACACCATCCCGAACTCAAAATCTCTTACGCTTGGGATGAGAAAGCCAAACTCGCCAAATTAAGCGTGCAACAAACTCAAAAGATAGACAACAACGTGCTCCTCTTCCACGTGACATTGCCAGTGAGATTTAAAATCGATGGCGAATCATTCAATCAAGTTTTACCGATCACTAAGTTATCCGAGGATTTTTACTTACCACTACCTAAGCCACCTAAAATTATCCGAATAGATCCCGATCTGACCTTGTTGGCTAAAATTAACTTTGCCCCACCCACTGCACAGATTCACGCACAACTAGCAGATGACACCGATGCACTTGGCCGACAAAAAGCTGTCGAGCTATTAGCCAAACGAAAAGACAAAACGACCATCGAAAA
>JASLKL010000200.1 GCA_030747605.1 Verrucomicrobiota bacterium
TCGTAACAAAGGTACTCCTGAACCAAGTAAATCAGAAAGCTGGCCATACATTATACCGAGGTCACGTGAGGGTATATTGCGACGAAATGAACTCGAACCTTCATTGTCCTCAATATCCCAAATATCGATTGGAAACAATTCACGATCTTCCAACAATCGGGTGGCAGCAGCTTTCCCCTCCGACTCAATCTGACCGGAAATTTTGCCTCCTTTTTGATTTCTTGCCGTGTATTGAAACTTAGGCATAATTTGATTAAGCGGCAGTTACACGCATAACTTCATCAGGGGTTGTAATTCCTCCCCGAACCTTAACCCAACCATCCTCGCTAAGCATACGCATGCCATTAGCACGACCAATTCGGACCAACTCGCTAGCAGCCACTCGTTCAATAATTTTCTCACCCAGTTCCTCATTCATCATCAATAGTTCATAAAGGCCTGTTCGACCACGGTAACCACTATTGCGACAAGCTCTACAACCGACACCATTATATACCTTCCCACCTTTTGGCCATTTAAGGTTTTTAGGCAGCCCAGCCTTCTTTAAATTGACCTCCTTTTTACAACTAGGACAAATAACTCGCACCAACCTTTGAGCCATAACCCCACTCAGAGTGCTACTTACGAGAAACGGTTCAACTCCCATATCGATTAATCGAGTCGCAGCAGAAGCTGCATCGTTGGTATGCAAAGTAGACAATACTAAATGCCCAGTCAGTGAAGCCTGTGTAGCCGCCTGTGCTGTTTCAAGGTCCCTAATTTCCCCGATCATAACTACATCCGGATCATGACGCAGAATTGCACGAAGTCCCATTGCAAAAGACATGCCAACCTTATGGTCAACCGGAATTTGATTCACTCCATCAAGGTTATATTCCACCGGATCCTCTGTAGTGATTACTTTTTTCTCAGATCCAACAATAGCATTAAGAGCCGCATACAAAGTTGTAGTCTTACCGCTTCCGGTTGGGCCAGTAACTAGAAAAATACCATGTGGCTTAGCAATGAGTGTTTTAAATTGATCAAAAGTCCCTTCATCCAGACCAAGCTCAGTTAAACTATAAAGCACGGTGGTTTTATCAAGAATACGCATAACCACTCCTTCCCCAAATATCATTGGAATCACACTAACACGAACATCTACCTGACGACTGCCAACGGAAAATTTAATACGGCCATCCTGAGGTAACCTTCTCTCAGCAATATTCATATTTGAAAGTATTTTTACACGGCTTATTATAGCCGCCTTGAAACGATTGATCTGAGGCGGCATGGCCGCCTCCTGCAAAACCCCATCTATCCTATAGCGGATTGAGAGTGTCTTCTCAAATGGCTCAATATGTATATCACTTGCCCTTTCATTTATTGCTTCCAAAATAATTTCGTTCACAAGCTTGATGACACTAGCTTCTTGCGCCATCTGTAACAAATCCTGACTATCATCCTCCGATCCAGAAAGCGCAAGCTCCTCGTCACCAGCCATCTCTTCAACCGTGTCACCTCCAACCCCATAATGGTCCTTTATTATTTTATCAATTTCATCTTTGGGAGCGAGTACAGGACTTACCTCCAGGTTTGTTAGCAACTTGATCTCATCAAATATATATAAGTCGAATGGATCACTGGTAGCTACCTTAAGCTTACCATCCTTACAAGAAATGGGAGCAAGATGGTTGCGATATACAAACCGAGATGGCAGAGACCGTATGGCATCATCCTCAATTTCTTCATTAGGAAGATCAACAATTTCAAAATCAAATCGCTCGGCCATTACCTCAAGAAAAGCTCTTTCGGTGATAGCGCCATTTTCAATAAGAGCTTGGTCAAGACGCAGACCTTTATCTTCATACAGTCGCTGAGCTGAATCAATATCCTCCACAGACACTAATCCTTTCTCCACTAAAACTTCTGCGTAGCCACTCATTGTTATTACTCAACTAAATATTAATTTAACGACTCGTCATGCCGCGCCGCTATTCAAAACCATTGTAAGAAAATCGCAAGCGCAGGAAACAAGTCCACTAATTTGCGATTTACAAAAACACCCCTTCGTTTAATCTTCGTTTAGAGGCTAAATTTGGCTAAATGCTAATACAGCTCACATTGTTCATATGGAATCCAAAACGCTCGCACTCACTTGTGCCCGCCTGGCCGAAAATAAAAAAGCCGAAAATATTGCCCTTCTGGATCTCCGAGAAATTTCCTCAGTAGCAGATTACTTTGTTATTGTAACCGGATCCAATGAGCCACATCTGCGTGCCATTGTCGATGAAATCACCGAGAAACTAAGGCTCAATCACAATGTCCGCCCTTTCTCCACTGACGGGGCGAGAATTACACCTTGGATCGTTCTAGACTTTATCGATGTCCTTGTACATGTCATGAATAATGAATTCAGAGAATTGTATGACCTTGAAAACCTTTGGGGTGACGGGGGGAAAATTGATTTCAAATCGGAGACCTCGCCGATCGGGAATTAAGTTTGAAGCATTGGCCGGGATGCCAAATAGAAATGAGCATTGAATGTGAATAACATCGGCTTGAAAACTTCCATAGCCAAAGCATTATCCGTTTCGTGTCTAATACTCTACTACAACTAGATCTACCCGGAATACCAAAGGTTCGAAGCGGAAAGGTCCGCGAAATGTTCGATCTTGGTGATAGTCTTCTAATGGTCGCTTCTGACCGTATCAGCGCATACGACGTTGTAATGCCTAACGGCATACCTCAAAAAGGCGAAGTTTTAACAATGTTCTCCCATTTTTGGTTTGAGCGTGTTGCCGACCTAGTACCAAACCATCTGCTAGCAACGGCGGACGAGCCATTGCCACAAGCCGTACAATCGCATGCCGAACAAATTGGCCGTCGAGCTATGGTCGTAAAAAAAGCCCAACCGCTGGCCATTGAATGCGTTGTACGTGGTTACCTTGCCGGGTCTGGTTGGAAAGAGTATCAAAAACAGGGCACCGTATGTGGCATAAGCCTGCCAGATGGCCTCGATAACTCATCCAAACTTCCTGACCCAATTTTCACACCCGCCACGAAAGCCGAAGAAGGACACGACGAGAACATTAGTTTTGAAGAAGCTATAAACATCGTTGGTAAAGATATTGCAGAACAAGCACGAGAGTTGAGTATAGAGCTTTATAAGCGAGGTCGCGATCACGCCGCCGAGAAAGGCATCATAATTGCAGACACGAAGTTTGAATTTGGTATTTTTGAAGGTGAGCTAATTTTGATCGACGAAGTATTAACACCTGACTCGTCCCGTTTCTGGCCAGCCGACCTTTACGCTCCTGGAAAGAGTCAACCCAGCTTTGACAAGCAGTTCGTACGCGATTACCTAGAAACTCTCGACTGGGATAAAACCCCTCCCGGGCCTGAGCTTCCGGAGGATATCGTACAAAAAACGAGTGAAAAATA
>JASLKL010000201.1 GCA_030747605.1 Verrucomicrobiota bacterium
TATTTAATCCTTTCGTTTAATCCGTTTTTGTCAACACTTCTTGTCCTAAGCGTTCTAGGACTGACAAACAGATTTCTAAGTCAGAAATTTTCACAAATTCGTCTGGTTTATGAGCGACTTCAATATCTCCAGGGCCCCAGACTACTGTGGGGACTCCTGTAGCTGCAATGTTTGCAGCGTCGCAATAGTAGTCAACTCCGATCCCCTTTGACTGCCTTGCTGTGCGCATGAAATTTCTGACCCAAGGTGATCTTGGGTCGGTTTCCATAGCTGGACAGGTAAATTTTTTAATGTTTGTAATATTTGCATTTAGTTTCTTTTTCTTAAGGATTAATTTGATTTCCTTGTGAATAGAGGTGAATGTTTCACCTGGTAGAGTTCGTCTGTCCAAGCGAGCTTCACAACTATCTGGCACTATGTTTGGCTGTAAGCCGCATCTGATTGTGCCTGTATTTATAGTCGGGCATCCAAGAGTAGGGTGGGTTCGCCTGCGAAGGCTGCTTGCATACTTGGTTTGAATAATATCAATGCATTTAGCCATTGTGTGTGCGGCGTTATCTCCTAATTCAGGGCGAGCACCGTGTGCTGCTTTTCCTTTGGTTTGAATACGCAACCAAAAATCTCCCTTATGTGCAGTTACTACTCTGCATCGAGTTGGCTCGCCGACCAAAGCAAGATCGGCTTTCATATGTAAATTTGCAAATGCACGGGAGCCGGTTTGATCGCATTCTTCGTCGACAAACCCAATAAAGACAATTTCTGTGTTGGTTGGTCGGCCCCTGTTCTTTGCTAGTTCTTCTATTGCGTTAAACATGACTGCTACACTTCCTTTTGTGTCGCAAGCTCCTCTTCCGTATATGCGGTCGCCTTTTTTCTTTGGTTTAAGCCCGGAAGTGTCCTCAACTCCTACTGTATCCAAATGTGGGGCAAGAATAACCCTGTGTTTTATTTTGCCTTTTGGAGAAAGTCTGATAATTAAATTGTCGCGGCCACACTCGGTTGGTTGTTTTTGAATGTCTAGTTTAGCTTTATTGGCGCGCTCAATAATATATTTAGCAACACGTTCTTCTCCAGTTAGTTTGTTATTATTTACGAGGAATGCGTTGTTGATACTAGGTATAGCAATAAGGTCTCGCAACAGTTTCACTACCATGCTCATAGCTGTTTCTCAATTAGCTTTTCAGGTAGTTGTTCTGGTGTGAGTTTGTATATGTCAGCCATGGTGTTCCCGCGTTCTATTGCCCAGTAATCAGTCTTGATTGAAACAATAACTCTGCTTTGTGATAGCAGTTCAGGTTTCTTTGGAAATGGCATTTGACGATAATCAATCATAACTATTGTTCCCCCTGCTAAAGAGTCACCTAATTTATAGCTCTTAGTTTCATTCTTAGCTGTGTTGTAAATCATCACTTCTTGTTTGCCTTTCCATTGGCTTAAGGAGACTACTTTATACGATTCAGGGCCTGGCGGGGGCGGGGTGCGATTTGTTTTCGGCTTCTTTGATGGAGTAGGCGGAGCAGGCGGCTTCTTTTGATAGGGCAGAAATAAGGCCCTTTTAGTTATCCCTGCATATAAATCACGCGCTTCGCTTTTTATGCTGGGGTTAATTGGCGGGGAGTTTGTTCCTTTATAATCTCCATATTTACTATTTATTAGTAATGAAATGAATTGAAAATTTACCCGTACATTTGTGGTTCCGCTAATTGGTGACAACGAGATGTTTTCTACTCTTTGAATATGTGGATCGTTTTGAAGTAAAAACAAAAGGTCGATTATCTTTTTTGTTGATCCGGTTCCGCTTACAATGTGAGCAATTGTTATCACATGGTTGCCACTAAAACCCACAATAGGTTTGAGATCATATGGCCGCCTTGAGAACTCAGTTTCATTCAATCCGCTTTGCTTTATGATATTTGTAAGAAGCTCTCCCATTTTTGCTGTTGCTTCTTTTTTAGTTTTTGCAAATCCAAGAGATCTAAATTTCGCCAATCTTTTTTGGCTAAGATCTGAGTTTCTTTTTAATGAGGTAAGTGTGTTTATTTGTTTTTTTCTGTTAGCGGTTGCCAATTCCAGTTTTTTTACATCATTTATCATCCATGGGATTATTGCTTTGTTGACAAGAATTCCAGCAGCTATGAAGCACGTAGTTGCTAGTAGAATGGTCTTTAAAGAAGGCTTAGCCATTGGAAGAATCCTTCTTTTTGTTGATTATTGAGATCCCATTTGCATGGATGTCATCTTTGATTCGAGCTGGTGGAGTATTAGTTTTAAGATAGTCTTTCAGGTTATGTTTGAATATTTTTGGGATTATTAGCTCAAATGATGCCCTGAAGGAATAGCCGTGACGATCGCTTCCCGGTGTTTGGGGGACTGACTGGAATTCATAGCCTGCTTCTCTTAAAAGTTTTTCGACATTATGAAGTGTGTAACTGTCTTTGGCTTGGAGTTGGAATGATATGATGCCATGAGAGATTGAGCGCTTAGTTTTTGGATCTGATTTAGTTATGCGACGTGTTCCAAAACTTTTTAAATACACCTTGTCGGATTTTGGAAGTATAGCGCTAAGGAATGCAAAATGCCCCAGCCAATCTTCAGATTCTTTGCTCCATGCAGTTACTGCATTTCCAGTGAGAATAGTGGTTTTATAAGTTCTTTCTTCTTTTTTGAGTGCTAAATACCTTGGGGAAAGACCGTCAAGTTCTGCTTGAGCATTTGATTTGGATCGTTTTTGAATTGAAAAAAGCATGAGTGAGCCTGCGATAAGTAGGGATATGATGAGGATCCATTTCATACGTCCTTCATTGCGATTAACAATGGGACGTTTAGGTGAGAGAAAGTTTACTGACAGACCTCCTTCGTCTGCAAATCCTAATGCTAAGCCGAGCGAGGTGAGCGCGCGTGTCGTATTATCTTTTTTATTCTTTGGTAATCGTAAGCCGGTAGGCGTTGGCATTGTTTTCCATTTGGCGTCTGATTGGGTATTAAGGCATTGGCAAAGTTCGTCTTCCATTCCAGTGCCGCCTGCGATAAGTAGGTGGTCTAGTTTCTGGTATGCCCCGGATCCTTCATAGCTATGTAGGCATCGGAATATTTCTTTAGTAATATGAATTAGATTTTTTTGTTTATCTGATTCTTGACTGTCCTCGGAAATGTTTAAATCAGCAGATAATTCACGACTAAAAACAAGCCTGCCGTCAATAAGGATATCAACATCTACCTCATGGCGCCTAATTGAAATAAGGGCCACAGCTTCCTTGATTATATTCGGAACACAGGTCTTAAGAACACGAAATGAAGCCATTGGCCGAAGGCCTAGGCCGGCTAAAGTGAATCCTGCTGATTCCGCTAT
>JASLKL010000202.1 GCA_030747605.1 Verrucomicrobiota bacterium
ATCCAGCCCAGCTCAGTCCATTGAGAGCCCCAATTGCGGTGATTTTCACCAGCATAACGACGAACACAGGCCAGCAGGCGACCATCTGGCAAGCGAATCATTGAAGGCCCACCAAGGGTAATGTTAAGTCGCCTCCACTCCCAGTCCCTGTAAGGAGGCTCGGCCTGCCCAAGCAACGCATAGCCACCGGTTTTGGAATCAGCATTGTCACGACGCAATAACATGTGAGCAACACCATCAGGATCAAAAACCATAGCATGCTCATTACTACGGTCACCTGGAGGCCGTAGATGATCAACATGAAGCTCATATTTATCACCGTCGGCCGTTCGGTAAAAACGAGTCGCATCACGACTACCCCACTGGTACCCCAACGCATAACCCATATCTCCTATCCATGATGTCTGCCAAAGCCAATAACCAGTATCGGCGATCTGTTTAGCATTCGACCAATCGGTTCCATTTTTTGAACGGTAGATCACTGAGGTATTATTGCGAATATCGTCACGATCATTATCAACACGGTACTCACAGGAATTCAAAAGTAATTCACCTCTAGGAGTAACAGACAGCTTGGCATCTCGTAAATCTACACCATCAGTTTGTAATAACGCCGCTGAACGCCACGACTGACCATCATCGGAAACAATTACACGAATCTTTCCATAATCGCCTTTTCCAGCATGCCCCCTACCAACTCTAAATGCACAGTACCACTTATCTTGAAAACGCTCGAGATCAGTAAATGCACTGTGTGGCTCACCCGGCCAAATTTTTAGTGTCTCAACAATTTTTAAACCTGTCGGTTCTGCAGCTTGGGTTTCGGAATAATAAAAAGAAAATCCAAATAATAGGCAGCAATATAAAATTAGTTTCATAGAATGACTTATCTAAGCGGACTCTCTCAACATCAAGCTATCCGAGCAAGTGAACTTTCATATCTTGGCTAAATCACGTCGTTTTGAAATTAAAACTATAGGCTCATCAATCTCAAGATCAGCGTCCGTTGGAAACGAATCACTTATAAAGTTTGTATAGTTAAGAACATTGGTGTTTGCAGGTGTTGGACCAGGCGTGTCGAGAACAAACGCCGATTTCATTATACCCTCGTAAGCTTGCTGATAGTTCATAGGGTTTTTCACAATAATAAATTTTGCGTTAACTATATCCAGACAAACTAAATCGAATTGCTCTGTCATCCAGTCATAAGTAGCGTTAGTGCTGACAACAATTTGAATTGACCCCACCTCCACCACAGCAGTTAATCCCATACAACCAATACGACCGTCCCAAATCCCACCGCAATAAGTAAATTCCCCATCACTTAATCGCACAACAACTCCATCCAAAAACACAGGCTCTCCCCACTTTTGATCAATTTGGTGACCAAGTCGCAATCGAATCTTTCGCCCAATTCCCGCTTCGTGTGCCAGCTTTGCAGCCTCAGGATCGACCACAGGAATAATTGCAGTTTGGTCGGGAGCTTCCGCAAGCAATGCCTTAAGGCAATGCACGCTATCCCCGGCAGCACCTCCACCACAACAATCTGCCGCCTCTACTAATAATATCGGCCCCCCTTCAATGTTCATTCCTTTTCGAATCGCATCTCTAGGCTGAAATGTTTGTGGCTGCAGCTCATGACGATTATCCCAATAGATCTTGGTCAATCTTTTGGCTATATCAACAGCTTCTGATTGGCTTTCGTTTGCAACGACCAACACCCCACCACCCATATCTGCCAAGTTCAAATATGGATGCACCAAGATGGGATTAATCGAGTAAAGCATCCCATTACCCTCTAGCCGCTTGGCTTCATTCATAATATCGGCAAATGGACCTGGCGGCTTGGTTTGCCCCTGAATAGCACTAACAACAAGCGGCACCTTAGCCATTGCCATAAAAGGTCTTAAGCAGCCTTTCAAAATATCGATAATCGCTTGAGCCCCACGCTCGCCAGTCTTAAAAGCATCAATATGAGGATAAGTTTCCCACGCAAGTAAGGCATCGGTTTCGGCAAGAAGTTCGGCAGTAATATGTGCGTGCAAGTCCAACGTCGCGACAATTGGCACTCTATCACCAATCTGCGACCGAACCGCTTGAGCCAAATCGCCCTCCAAATCTGGTGCATTGACCGACGAACCTGCCCCATGCAGGCAAAGTAGAATACCATCAAGTTTACCGGCGGCATTTAGCAGCTGTAATAATTCATTTTTCAGTGCATCGTAAACTTCCGTTCGCACAGCACCCCCAGGACAAGCACTGGCGTAAAGCAATGGAACTGACTCAAACCCCTTAGCATCTAGCAAAGATAGCATCCCGCCGAGGACACCAGTATCTTTAGCAAGAAGTTCAGCTCCACTTAACCACTCTGATCGTTTGAAAGCTGAACTATCAGTCAGCTGATCTGTGAAATGGTTGCACTCAATAAAAATACCACCAATGCCAATCCTAAGTGACATGAATTTCTACAGTAGATAATCAGTCATTCCAGTAGGTCGACTCTGGCCCTACTGTGTAACGAACATTCATCTGCGGCGTCTTAATTGGAACCTGACCGCGATGCAGGGACTCCACACCTGCTAAAGTCATACCGGAAGTCAATAATGTTCGCTCAATCGGATAAGGAACTTTACCGGTAATCACCGCATCTTCAATGTGACGGCAGAGCGGATGAAAAAAGTCAGCCGTTGTCGATCCATGTGTCGGCATCGGCAAATACATCTGAGTGGAAACAACATCCCCATTATCGGCCCGAAGACCGGCATAATTGAAATCTCGTATACTCGTCAGAACCATTGTCGTGCGAAATCCATCGTTGTGTTCAATGAAATAAGCGGTCGGATTAGGAAATGTTTCTCGCGCCCAATCAAACGTGATCTTTCCTGTATAATATCCTCCTTCCACCGGAAGATTATGACTACGCGTCAAAGCCGAAACTACAAGTCGCCTTGTATCAGAATGACGTGCCTCGGCTAAACGTGCCCAAACTTTTTGCCCACGTAATGCATGAACCTGCCGGATGCCCACCTCGCCTCCACGTCGCCGTTCAGACATACACTGAGCTGTCTCAAGTGCATGAATGTCGTAACTATCAACACCGCCATATGCTACGCATACACTTTCTTTCAACGGTACGTTGTGAGGCATATCAATAGAAGGTATTCGCCGTGTAACTGGCAAGGAAGAACCTGCGAAGAACGGGAAATTAAGTCGCTTTGAGTCATCAACCATTTCTTTGCATTGAGCCCAAGTCGTAGACAGATGTTTATCATTAAACACCGGCACGCTTCGGCCACTCTTCTCAAACACCTTCACGCATTCCTTGAACCATTCATAACG
>JASLKL010000203.1 GCA_030747605.1 Verrucomicrobiota bacterium
ATCGTCACAGTTGGAGATCAACAGGGTGGCTGGGTGCCAGAAACACGAGTTGATGCAACTCGAAAGGGTGGATTTTATGGATACATGCCAATGCATCATCGAGCTAAAAAGCCTGATATGTACGACGCCCCATTCGCGTTTGTTCCTCGAGTCATGGATAATTCTGCCGGCGGCCAGCTTTGGGTCCCAAACAATCACTGGGGAGCACTTGGTGGAAAAATAATTCATCTCTCATACGGACGTTGTACCGCGATGATCGGTATGACTGATCTCTCGAACAAGACACAGGGAGCTATGATCAATTTACCTGGCCGATACCTATCTGGGGCAATGCGCGGTCGATTCAATCCACACGATGGACACATGTATGTTTCAGGCCTGCGAGGATGGCAAACTTCCGCTGTACATGATGGATGTTTTCAACGCCTCCGTTTCACCGGAGGCACACTAAGGCAGCCCATTAGCTACTCTACACATCCAGGAAAAATTGAAATCACATTCGATACGACTCTTGATCGAGAGTTAGCAGAAGATTCTGAAAGCTATTCACTCCAACAGTGGAATTATCTGTGGAGTAATCAATACGGCTCAAAAGATTGGTCAATATTAAATCCAAAAAAGAACGGTCGTGATACCGTAGCAATAGAGTCTGTTAGACTAAAGAATGACAATAAAACCGTTGTTTTAACCATACCAGATTTATCAAAGGCAATGCAGTTTGAACTGAAATATGACATGGATGATTCGCAAGGAAAATTAGTTAGAGGCTCTCTGGCTGGAACCATAAACAAATTATGAACAAAGAAACCATTAATCCCAAACCGTCGCTTTGGCTGGTCATGCTAACTACCGCAATGGCAGGTGGCATGGGCTGGGGTATTCGAGGTCAATACGGACATGAAACTGGAGCTATGATCGCAGGCCTACTGGTAAGTCTAGTGCTAGTTTTTCTATTTTGCCCAGGCAACTCCTCAATTCATGTTGTTAGGGCCGCAGCTCTAGGCACTATAGCAATGGGTTTTGGCGGTTCCATGACCTACGGACAAACCATTGGCCTCACACACGATGGTCCATTGATCGGAAATTGGGAGGCATTTAGATGGGGGATGCTTGGCCTAGCTATCAAGGGAAGTATATGGATCGGCTTTGCCGGACTGTTCCTTGGCATAGGACTGGGCGGAAAACGTTATCAACCGTTTGAAATGTTCCTACTCATTTTAGGCATGTTAATAGCCGTCGTAATTGGCTGGTGGCTTCTTAATACTCCTCACGATCCAACTAACAAGCAATTGCCATTCCTATATTTTTCCGATCACTGGAAATGGGAACCGGATACAACCAAACATCGCCCTGAAATCTGGGGAGGACTGCTTTTCGCATTATTAAGTGGCATAATATATGCCGATCGAAAAAAACACGACAGTCTCGCTCGTAATCTAGCGCTCTGGGGAATGCTCGGTGGCGCACTTGGTTTTCCACTTGGCCAAGCCATTCAAGCCACTAATGCCTGGTATCCCGATTTTTTCCGTGAAAGTTTTGTCGGCGGATTAACCCAATATTTCAATTGGTGGAATATCATGGAAACCACTTTTGGAACAGTAATGGGAGCGGTCCTTGGACTTGGACTATGGATTAATCGACGCCGAATAGCAGTCTCTACTGAGCCTGATGTTAGCCCCCTACCCAACTGCCTGATAATAATTTTATTGATAGTTCATGTATCCCTGCTCGGCTTGGTCGAATTCAGCAAACTTGATTGGATCGACGGCATCTATGATCTAGGCCTAATGATAGGACTTATTCCTTTGGTCCTATGTGTACGAGGGCGCTGGTGGCCTTATTTGCAATTGTTACCAATTACCCTCCTGCCAATTGCCGGAAAGACACTTCGGGCCTTGGCCGACCCTGCAAACCAGAGCCTTAATTGGCTAACATATCTGATCCTACCAATTTTGGTTTCCACAACTATCGCAATTTGGTTTGCACGGCAGGCCAAACCAAGCGGAGAACATCCATTATTTATTCGAAGCACACTTCTCTTCAGCGTCTGGATATACCACGGACTTAACTTTGCATTTTTTAGTTTTCCTTGGCCTTGGGAGGCCTGGGGCGGACGAACTCCTAATGCCACAATATTCTTCATCTGTATGGTTGGATTAAGTGCTCTGGCTCTTTTCTACAACCCAATCGAACAACGTTGGCAGAGAAATTTATGGCGATGCGACAGGGAGGATTGACCCTACCCTAACTTAAATACACCATTCGCCCATGAGAATCTGCCGTTACGTTAATACGGACAATCAAGTTCATATTGGGCTGGCTAAAGACGATAACACCCTTCTTAACCTAACCACGGCCGAGGTGGAGTCGATTACCTCCATTATGGAAAATGAAGCTCCTGAAAAATTCCTATCCAGCTTAAAAGAAGAAAAACTACCCGAGATTCCACTTAATAGTGTTAATCTACTTTGCCCAATCGAGATGCAGGAAGTTTGGGCTGCAGGCGTAACTTATATGCGCAGTAAAGATGCTCGCATGGAAGAATCAGACTTTAGTGCTACTGCATATGATCGAGTTTATGATGCTCCCAGACCAGAAATATTTTTCAAGTCACTCCCTGAAAAAGTGGTTGCTTGCGGGGATAAAGTTGGCATTCGCAGGGATGCCAAGTGGAATGTACCAGAACCAGAGCTGGTACTTATAATGAACTCACGTGGAATCATTTCAGGATATGCTGTAGGCAATGACATGAGCTCACGTGATATAGAAGGTGAAAACCTTCTGTATTTACCTCAAGCCAAAGTCTACCACCGATCATGCGCAATAGGGCCATGGATCACCGTCGGTGCAAAAGAGGAAGAAGCACGACAATGGGAAATCAGCCTAAGCATAGAACGCGCTGACAAGAAAGTTTTCGAGGGTAAAGTAAGTGTAAATCAAATCAAACGCTCCTTTGATGAACTTAGCAGATATATGAATCAATCGCAGGAATTCCCTTTTGGTAGCGCCCTGCTTACAGGAACCGGAATTGTACCTGATGATGACTTCACTTTAGAGGAAGGAGATACCATTTCGATCTACATCTCAGGAATCGGCTGCCTCAAAAACAATGTCGTATTGGTTTGAGTAAGTGGACTATTTTTTTCGGGGTCGCCGGCGTAAACCATTTTGAATCCAAAGTCGCCAAACCATCCAAATTGCTTCACGAACAATTTTACCACTCATCTTTGAGGTTCCAACAAATCGATCAGTGAAAATAATGGGCACCTCGACAACCTTGAAACCGGTACGCCAAAGAATATGGGTTAGTTCAACCTGAAAGCTATAGCC
>JASLKL010000204.1 GCA_030747605.1 Verrucomicrobiota bacterium
AACTTCTATGACTTCTTAACTAAGGAACAAAACTTGAACCGCAAAGCTTCACTCGAAGGAATGAGTAGAGGCGGACTAATTATTTATAACTGGGCCGCAGCTAATCCAAGCAAGGTAGCTGCCATATATGGTGATGCCCCAGTATGCGATATAAAAAGTTGGCCCGGCGGAAAAGGCTCGGGCAAAGGAAGTAGCAAAACATGGAAGCAATGCCTATCGGCCTACGGATTAAAAGAAAAAGAAGCTATGATATTTAAAGGCAATCCCATCGACCAATTAAGCCCCATAGCCCGGGAAAAAATCCCAATTCTTCACGTTATTGGAGATGCCGATCAAGTTGTACCTGTCGCTGAAAATAGTGACATCATAGAATCTCGATACCGAAAATTGGGAGGAAACATTATGGTGATTCGAAAAAAAGATGTTGGCCATCATCCGCATAGCTTGAAAGATCCAAAACCTATCGTCGATTTTTTGCTTAAACACCAACCAAAGTAACTCATGGGAGAACATTATGATGTCATCGTGATCGGTGTCGGCTCTATGGGAGCATCAGCCTGTTACCATTTGGCAAAACGCGGCACTAAAGTTCTAGGCCTAGATAGCCAACCAGTACCAAACACAAATTCATCCTACAACGGCAATACTCGGGTAATTAGATTAACATACCAAGAGCATCCCGATTACGTCCCCCTATTGAAAGATGCATACCGACTCTGGGAGGAAATCGAACAAGAATCAAAAGAAAAGTTATTCCACAAAACTGGCGTCCTCTACATGGGCTTTCCCGATGGAGACGCAATAACAGGAGTTAAACTAGCATCAAAAAAACACAACCTTTCATACTCTAACTTGATGCGTTCTGATCTAACCAAACAGTTTCCACAATTTACTCTTCCTGAAGGAATGGTTGGAGCGCTTGAACCTAATGGCGGATACCTACTCTCCGAAAAAATAGTTAAAACCTATAAAGAGCAAGCTCAGCTTAAAGGCGCACATATAATAACTGAACAACCTGTCCTTGATTGGTCACACGACAACAACAATATCACCGTATTTACGAAATCCGAAAAATATTCTGCAGATCAACTTATTATCAGCGCAGGCCCATGGTCTGAGCCTTTACTTCATCTACCCAAACTAAAACTGTCAGTAACAAGACAGGTGCTTGGCTGGGTGCAACCGAGTCAACCTAAACAATTTAGACGAGGAGATTTTCCGGTATGGAATATTGACCCTAATGGCGATGATAATCTACATGGAATTTATTACGGCTTCCCAATTGGTAACACTACTTCAGAAGGCAACGGGCTTAAAGTCGCATGGCATCATCCTGGCAACCCCATGCATCCTGATAACATTACTCAGGAAATTTCTGCCAATGACGAAGAAGAAATTCTTTTACCTCTACGACGATATCTACCTAGCGCGCTTGGCACTATTAAGGACATCAAGGTATGCAAATACACCAACTCAACAGACGGTCATTTCATAATTGACCGGCACCCGGATAGTAATCGAATACATTTTGCATGTGGCTTTAGTGGTCATGGCTTCAAATTCTCGAGCTCCATTGGAAAAATATTAAGCGAACTTGCACTCGACAAAAAAACTCCAAGCTCCATTGGGTTCCTTAGCATGGATAGATTCACCACCGACAAGTAAAGGACATTGCCTTCGAACTATTATAGCGTCAGGATTTTCTGCATGAAAAAACTGATGGTGACCTTAATGCTAACAGTAGTTTGCCAATCATTCGCAATAGTAAAACAATACAATGTGCTTGTTATCCAGACAGACGAACATCACTTCAAGACTCTTGGATGTTATGGGGGAAAGATTATCAAAACACCAAATATCGACTGGATCGCAGAAAACGGAGCACTAGCGACCAGCTTTTATGCCACTACTCCAGTTTGCTCCCCGTCGAGAGCATCACTAATCACTGGCCGCTATCCTCAAAACACTCCAGTGACTAATAATAATATTCGACTCGGCGATAATATTATCACCTTTGCTGAAGTCCTACGCAATAAGGGATATAAAACGGGTTATTCCGGCAAGTGGCACCTAGACGGAATAGGCAAACCTCAATGGCAACCCGAACGAAACTTCGGTTTTTCAGATAACCGATACATGTTCAATCGAGGACACTGGAAAAAATTCATTACCACCAAAAAAGGCCCACAAATAGGCTCCATCAACAAGCGAGGCATTCCAGACTACAAATTAAACGGAGCCAATAAAAAGACATTCTCCACTGACTGGCTCGCAGACCGCACGGTCGACTTTTTAAATACAAACCAAGGAAAACCATTTTGCTACATGGTAAGCTTCCCCGATCCACATGGCCCTAATACTGTTCGAGCACCTTACAATACAATGTATAAAAATGTAGAGGTCCCTATCCCAGTTTCGATTAATAAGCCCAGATCGAAAACACCTCACTGGGCCGCTGCAGATCCCAGAATTACCGCAGATACAATTCGGCTAATTATGCCTACATACTACGGGATGATTAAATGCCTTGACGATAACATTGGTAAAATTCTGAATACGCTTCGTAATAATAATCAGATCGAAAACACCATTATTGTCTTCACATCGGACCACGGTGATCTCTGCGGCGAACACGGCCGCCTAAACAAGGGGGTTCCTTATGAAGGATCTGCCAGAATTCCATTTATCATCTATTGCCCCGGGAAGATTCCCGCTGGAAAAGTTGTCAACAAAGCGCTCAGCTGTGTGGACTTTCTCCCCACCCTGTTCGCTCTAACCGGCGATAAAGTACCACAAGGCGTTGAAGGCCGAAATGCTTCAGGATTGTTCCAAGACAAGTCAACTAAGTGGAATGATGTAGCCTTCCTTCGCTCAACTTCAAATGGCCAGCCTTGGCTGACAGCAGTCACAGATCGATACAAACTTATTTACTCTTCACTTGGCCAACCTTGGCTATTTGATTTAAAAAATGACCCTGAAGAACTACAGAACAACTTCAATCTCCCGAAATCAAAATCGATCGTCCAAAAATTAACCCAACACTTAATGAAATATGCTAAGAGCACAAATGACCCATACGTTAAAAATGAAAAAATAAAGGCCCACATACTCCGAGCTCTTAATAATAGAGAGTAGTAATGATTAGAAAACCTCAACATTTAGCAATAGCCAATACCTCTTTTATTTGTATTCTTGGATTACTGAATGGAGGAGCTATGGCGATCAACTTACAACTTGAATACTCATTACCAATCTTACCGATTATTTTTTTCCTTTCAGCACTCTTTTCAATGATTTTCTGGATGTAT
>JASLKL010000205.1 GCA_030747605.1 Verrucomicrobiota bacterium
GTTTATGTTCTTGTATTGCCAGCGATGGGGATTGTTTCAGAGGTGATTGCAAACAACACTCGTAAACCTCTTTGGGGATATAAATATTTGGTTGGTTCTGTGGTTGTGCTTGGCTTTCTTGCTTTTATTGTTTGGGCACACCACATGTACATGACTGGTATGGGAACAGTTATAAGTGCGTTCTTTCAGACGACTACTCTATTAATTTCAATTCCTTCGGTGATTATTCTAACCTGTTTGCTAATATCGCTTTGGGGCGGATCAATACGCTTCAACACCCCGATGTTATTCTCGCTTGCGTTCTTACCTATGTTTGGTATTGGCGGTTTGACCGGACTGCCTTTAGGTTTCAACTTTAGTGATGTAGCTTTGCATGATAGTTATTATGTAATTGCTCACTTTCACTATGTTATAGCCCCGGGGACGATATTCGGGATTTTTGCAGGTGTATATTATTGGTACCCGAAAATGACTGGGCGAATGATGAGTGAGTTTTGGGGCAAAGTGCATTTTTGGTCTTCACTTATTTTTATGAATCTTATTTTTATGCCAATGTTTGCTCAGGGAATGGCTGGTATGAGCCGTCGAATGTCGGATGGTGGTGCTACTTATTCTTTGTCCAATCCTGACAATGCCGATGTAGGTGGAACGCTCAGTGATACGATCATGGGATTAAACGTATCTATTTCAGCTGCAGTTTGGGCAATGATGTTGGCCCAGTTGCCTTTTATCGTTAATTTGTTTTGGAGTTTGAAATACGGCAAGAAGATAGAATCGGATAATCCTTGGCAGGCGACTACACTTGAGTGGGAAACGCCGACTCCGCCGCCGCATGGAAACTTTATAAAGGACATTAAGGTATATCGCGACCCTTACGAGTACAGTGTGCCCGGTGCAAAGGAAGATTTTTCTCCGCAGGCTCAACCCGCCAAATAATTTATTCGCAATGGAAATTCCCTACACGGTTAAACCCAGGCCCGATACGGGCCTCTACAATGGAAAGCTTGGCATCTGGTTGTTCCTCGCATCTGAGGTCATGCTTTTTGGCGCCTTGTTTTCTTCATATGTCCTATTGCGCGTTGGCGCAGCTGACGGCACTTGGTCAATGGGGTTGATGGACATTGTTGTGGGAGCCGGCAACACGATGGTGTTGATTGCCTCAAGTATGTTTGTTGTATTGGCTTGGGCACAATTAAAGCAGGGTAAATTATCTGGGCCATGGTCATCGCCGCGAAATTGGGGATATATTCAGTGGAAGTGGGCCACAGTCGCATGTGCAGTTATATTTCTTATGGTGAAGTGGTCGTATGAATGGCCATCAAAGTTTGTTCATTACGATGTTTGGTTTAAGAATTCGGCGGTTCTTCATAACAAAGTTGAGGAGGGTTATCATCACGATGGGGTAGCCCATAAGTCCGAGTTGTGGGACGAAGAAAAGGATAAGAAGTTTAGTTTGGCCAGACTTTATGTAGAGAAGGAGATTTACGTCGAAAGATTCTTTAAAACCTATAGTGAAGAAGATGGGGGAAGTCATAAAGCATTCAACAAAGCTTGGGACACCGGTTCGTTGGCATTATCTGGTCACATCAATGGTTATGAGGAGGCTCAGATTAATGTTGAAGTTACTGGTTGGAAACCTGATGCAGGCGTGTCTGAATCCGAGGCCGATAAGATATTGCTTGGATTAGGGATTAGTGGTGAAGAAGGCGTAGCTAAACGGCTTCGTAGTCAGGGAGGATTGTTAAAGGGGAATGTTAGCTATGATGTGGCTAAACGTGCTGAGTATAAATTGACTAAATCAGGGTTTTCGGTGGCCCTTTCCGTTGCTGGATATGAACCCGTGGAGGCGCATCCTTATTTTTGGAGAACTGGCCGAATTAACGAGGATATTGGTGGTAAGCCGCGTGTGAAGTCTATCCGGTTTGCACTTGATGCTAGTCATCATGAAGAGAATGGAGAAATACATCATAAGGAGATAACAATTAATACTGCAGACGTTAAGCGTTTGAACTCTTACGAACCAAAACATAGTACTTTCTTTGGTATCTACTATACTATTACCGGCCTCCATGCAGCTCACGTTTTTGGTGGAATCATCGTGATGCTATACAATTTGCTTCCGATTGGATTGGCGACTTGGCACAGAGATAGAGAGCAGTACACCAACCGAATAGAGACCTTTGGCCTCTTTTGGCACTTTGTTGATTTGGTTTGGATTTTCCTTTTTCCGATTTTATATATCCTCTAAGTTAAATGTCTGATTCACACGATTCACCAAACTTTATTCAGTATCTCATCAAGTTGTTTTACTTGGTTGGCGGAGTACTTGTTGCTGGTACACTAATCACCGTATTGATTGATGTGACACTTGATATGAGTCTGGGGATTGCTGCTATAGTTGGGCTCAGTATTGCATTGGTGAAGGCTGCTTTTGTAGTCGCCATTTTCATGCACTATAAGTGGGACAAGAAACTTATCATGATTACATGGACCATGATTATGACTTTCTTCTTTTTTGCTGGGATGATGGGATTAATTATGTGGGCCGAAGGTGATTTGCCAAGGTGGGGTAGAGAAGAAGTTCCGACGATTTGGCCTGTTTTGGCATCTTTGCTGGGATTGCTTCTGCCGGCGTCATTTACAATCTTCACGATCAAAATGTTAAGTCAACCGACTGCTGTTGAAGCGGAGCCAGTTCCGAAACCAAAGGCCAAGCGAGCAGCGAGTAAAAAGAAATAGGATTTTATGTCACTTAAAGCGTTCCATCTCGTATTCATAGTGCTTTCCATCCTGTTTTCACTGGTATTTGGGATCTGGGCGATTGTCCACTATGGTTCGAGTGAAAAAATTGCTGAGTTGATTTTAGGGATTATTTCCTTATTAGGAACCGTGGGCATGTCTGTTTACCTTTATTTCTTTTTGAAGAAATTTAAACACGTTGGTTACCTATGAATTTTATGCGCTCATTTTTTGTTTATTTTTTTGCTATGGCCGTAATCGCATGCCCTAGTAGTGTTAATGCATGTGCAGTTTGTTTTGGTGCACCTGATGATCCGATGACAAAAGGCATGCAGTGGGGGATTGCTTCATTGCTTTTCATATTGGTGCCGGTTTTAGGTGGTGTTGGTAGTTTTTTTGTATTTTTATCCCGGCGTGGCAGGGAGTATGCAGCATTGGAAGATCCGGAGTTATTTAAAGAGT
>JASLKL010000206.1:0-2906 GCA_030747605.1 Verrucomicrobiota bacterium
AACACCAAGTAGAGCCGCCACTAAAAGAGAATTGATTCGCAGAACATATTTTGACCTTACAGGCCTGCCACCGTCACCAAAACAAGTAGCTGAATTTTTGAATGATAGCAGTAAGAATGCATTTGAAAAAATTGTCGATAAACTACTGCGATCACGACACTTCGGCGAGCACTGGGGCCGGCATTGGCTTGATGTAGCGCGTTATAGTGAATCCAATGGGATGGAACGAAACTTTACATACCCTCATGCATGGCGTTATCGAGATTACGTTATCCGTTCATTTAATCAGGATAAATCCTTCAAACAATTTATTCGTGAACAGGTTGCAGGAGACCTACTTGGACGTAACAAGCGAAAATCTACAAATGACGAATTAATAGCCACAGGGTTCCTTGCTCTAGGGCCTAAACCTCTCAATCAAGGTAATAAGACTCTATTTAAATTCGATGTCGTCGATGAACAAATAGACGCAACTACACGAGCGTTCCTTGGATTAACTGTTTCATGCGCCCGCTGCCACGACCATAAATTCGACCCAATTCCAACCAAGGACTATTATGCAATAGCTGGCATTTTTCGAAGCACAGATACCAAATATGGAACGGTAAACGGCCAAGGAAATCGCCAACCTTCCAAACTTTTAACAATTACCAGCAAGAATAATGATCAGGATCGAAAGGCGAGAGAGCACAATAATAAACTAGAACAAGAAAACGCGCGTTTACTATTAATGCAGGAAGAACATCGTGAACTTCGCGCCCTAAAGAAAAAAGCCGACAGCAACCAGAAGGCAAGAACACGCAAACTCAATCGAGACATCAAAGATCTTCGAGCCAATATTAAAAATCTAGAATCTCAAGCCCCTTCACAAGAATTTGCAATGGGCGTTAAAGATGGGCGAATTGCTAATGCCAAAATCTTGATTCGAGGCGAGATACGAAACCAAGGAGAAACTGTTAAGCGAGGCTTTTTACAAGTATTAAACCACGTAAAATCCTACCCAATTGGAGGAGCTTCAAGTGGGCGTTTACAGTTAGCATCTTGGATTAGCCAACCTGACAACCCTCTAACAGCTCGTGTTATAGCAAATCGAATTTGGCACCACTTATTTGGCTCTGGCATAATTAGAACTGTAGACAATTTCGGATCAACTGGAGACCATCCATCTCACCCAGAGTTACTCGATCATCTTGCCTTAGAATTCATCGAAAACAACTGGTCCATTAAATCGCTAATCCGAAAAATCGTATTAAGCCAAACCTACCAACTTTCTAGCGAATTTAATGAAGCAAACATCGCATCCGACCCAGAAAATCGTCTGCTTTGGAGAATGAATCACAAGAGATTGAACGCCGAAACATTTAGAGATGCAATTCTCGCAACCAGCGGACAACTAAACCGGCAACCAGCAAGTGGATCAGTCGTCACAAAGCTAGGTGATGTAAATATTGCCAGAGCCTTAAAACAATTGCGCAGGACACAACGTGACACAGGAAAACGAAGCGTCTATCTTCCAATACTCAGAAACTCAATGCCTGAAATGATGAGAATATTTGATGCCGCTGAGCCAAGCCTAATAGTAGGCAAACGAAACCAGACCACAGTCCCTACTCAGGCATTATATTTAATGAACAGCCAATTCATAAACACTCAAGCAGCTAGCATGGCAAGACGAGTAACCAGCAATACAGAAAATAAAGATGAGCGAATCAAATTTGCTTATAAACTAGCCTTTTCTCGCTTAGCTACAAACGACGAAATATTTAATGCAAAAGAATTTTTAAATGAACTTTCAGTGAAAAAAAACACTAATGAGAAATGGTCTGTTTTTTGCCAAGCACTACTTGCCAGCGCAGAGTTCCGTTATGTAGACTAGCTGAAAAGATATTTCAAACTACTCAGAGAAAAGCTGATAACTCAGAATAAATGCAAATACAGCAAACTAATACGAGCGAATACGGATCATCCGCTCTGTCCCGACGAGATATTCTTAAAGGACTATCAACCGGCTTTGGTTATATGGCATTTTCAGGAATGCATGCAGACGCAAGATCTTCAGCCCCACTAAACCCAAAGCGACCTCACTTCACCCCAAAAGCTAAGCGTGTGATATTCTGCTGCATGCGAGGAGGACCATCACACGTAGACACCTTTGACTATAAACCAGCCCTAAATAGAGACAAAGGAAAGCAATTAAATAAATTTAAAAATCGTGAGTTAATGCCATCTCCATGGGAGTTCAAAGCGCATGGACAAAGCGGACTAAAAATCTCTAGTTTATTCCCAAAACTTGCACAACACTCTGATGACTTATGCATACTAAACGGCATGCACTCGTCTGTTCCGGCCCACCCTCAAAGCTTTCTTCAACTTCACACCGGAAGCTTTCAATTCGTTCGACCATCCATGGGTTCATGGATTTTATATGGACTAGGAACTGAAAACCAAAACCTCCCAGGATTTATTTCACTATGCCCCCCAAATAATGTCGGTGGTGCGCAAAATTATGGTAGTGCTTTCCTGCCTGCGTTTTACCAAGGAACTAAGATCGGAGAATTCAATCAAAATATTCGCACTGCATCAGTGCGAAATTTGAACAACCAAAATATATCTTCTAGATCACAGCGCCAGCAAATCGATTTTGTCCAATCATTGAATCGAAAACTTCTACAACGCAAAAAACAAAGCTCCCAAATCGAGGGAGTTATTGAGTCATATGAACTGGCTTTTCGAATGCAATCAGCAGTTCCAGAACTCATGGATATTAACAACGAGAAAAAATCAACTATAAATGACTACGGAATCAACAACCGCACAACTGAGAACTTTGGCCGCCAATGCTTAATGGCACGAAGATTTGCAGAGGCAGGTGTTCGGTTCATTGAAATAACCCACGGTAATTGGGA
>JASLKL010000206.1:2916-3176 GCA_030747605.1 Verrucomicrobiota bacterium
GTAACTGCTCCGCTACTGATCAACCCCTAGCTGCACTATTAAAAGATTTAAAAAACCGAGGACTTCTTGAAGAAACATTAGTAATATGGGGTGGCGAATTTGGGCGGACACCTCATATCAAACAAGCTGATGGCAGAGACCATAACTCTACAGGGTTTAGTTTTTGGGTAGCCGGAGGTGGAGTTAAAGGAGGGATGAAATATGGAGCAACTGATGAGCACGGGGTAGCCGCCATAGAAAATAGGATGCATTTTCACGAT
>JASLKL010000207.1 GCA_030747605.1 Verrucomicrobiota bacterium
AAACATTAGATCAAGATTTATATTATCAAATCCTGCATCTCTTAATCTATTGAATGATTTTATAACCATCTCCCGTGAATGAATTCTACCTAAACGCAATAATAGGTCCTCATCCAGAGACTGAACACCCATGGAGATGCGATTTACACCAAACTCCCGAAAAAGCTTAGCTTTCTCTGTAGAAACCGTGGCTGGGTTACACTCAACTGTCCACTCCTCTGCTCCTAACAAATTTAGCCGCTCCATCGCATTTAAAATGCGTCGCCAATGTTCAATACTAAGTATTGAAGGAGTACCACCGCCAAAAAAAATAGTTCGAGGCTCAACAGAATCAGCAACTAATTCCATCTCTTCAATAAGAGCATCGACATATCTAGACATTTGTTGTCCATCGGAAGCTTCAGAATAAAAAGCACAGTACTCGCACTTTGCAGCGCAAAACGGAACATGCACGTACAAACTTTGAATAGGAGATGAGGATGTTTTAGTAGAAGAGTGCATGGGAATAAGGCCCCCCATGAGGAACAGCTACTCCTTGAAAGAACCTAAATTACACATAAGCCCACCAGTAGCTGCGATAGGTAGACCAAGCCATTTTGAAGGAAGAAATGGCATCATTGGAAATACAACTTCATCCCAATACATGATACAGCAAACTCCAAATAATACGAAAAATATTCCAAGCCCCATCAGCACTTTTCTGCCAGTAGGCGAGGACATCCCATAAACCAACCCTGCCACATAAACAAAGACAACAAAACCAACACCCACTCCGATGGCCCCACCAACACCCATTTCAAGAAAACTTTTGGATAAAAAGTCCTCCTGCACATCAAAGAGCATTGATCCGCCAAATACACCACCCGCCAATAGAAGTATGAGAAAGCCCCAAAACATTATAAAACAGCTAAGCCGGTCGGGGAAACTACTCGCACTATCCTGCTTGGCCAAGAGATTTTTAGCTTAATTTTTTCGAAAAAATGGCTTTCTCTCTCTCCATGCACAATGCTGGGAAGAAAGTACTTTTAATTATAGCTCTAATAATAGGCAGTCTCGGAAGCGGTGATGCCGCCAATAAAAAAATCCTCCTAATAGCAGGAAAACCAAGCCACGGTCCGGGGGATCATGAGTTTCGAGCAGGCTCCTTACTCCTCCAAAAATGCCTCAACAAGGCGAAAAACATACAAGCAGAAGTGCACGATTTCGGTTGGCCCAAAAGCGACTCTGCTTTTGATGGGATAGATGCAGTTTTAATTTATGCCGATGGTGGTGGTGGACATCCTGCCATCCAGAAAAGTCGGGCCAAGCTGATCGACAGCCTAGCCAATAAAGGAGTAGGTATTGGCTGCGCTCATTACGGCGTCGAAGTACCTAAAGGCGATCCTGGGCAACACCTGCAAAACTGGATCGGGGGCTATTACGAACACGCATTTTCTGTAAATCCTATGTGGGCACCTGATTTTAAAAAATTCCCCGATCATCCGATAACTCGTGGCATTGAACCATTTAAGATAGTTGACGAATGGTACTTCAACATGCGCTTTCGAAACGATGGTGTAGGTAAAATCACTCCACTCCTAGTTGCCACTCCAAGCGATAAGGTTCGAAATGGCCCTTACGTCTGGCCAAAAGGCCCATACAAGCACATACAAACCAATAAGGGCCGTGCAGAAACAATGATGTGGTCATACGTCCGTAAAAATGGAGGTCGAGGATTCGGATTCACGGGAGGACATAAACACTTGAACTGGGGGAATGACAATTTTCGCAAAGCAGTACTAAATGGGCTTTTATGGATTGCTAAAGCAAAGGTTCCAAAAAACGGTTTTGAATCAACTGTTACTACCGAAGAACTGAAGCAAAATCTCGATCCAAAAAACAAACGAAAATAGTAACCATTTAAATACCCTCAATCATCCAACACATAATGAGCCAAAGGGAATTCCCCTCGTTTAGTTTATCACGACTTTTGCGAAACACATTTCATCCGAGAAAAGGTGAGCGCATATGTATTTTAATTGATCTTCCCGATATTCTTTTAGTCAAAGATTGGGCATTTCTTGAAAATAAACAGTTCTCTATCCAAAGACATGCACATGAATCTTTTTACCAAGCACTTCATGACAATGTCATGACTGAACTACAACTATCTAGCGGAGATTTTTTTGCTTACGAAGAAACCGGTGGCAGCAATCTAGATCTGCCAGATATAGTAATGTCCCCTGACGGATCGGAATTAAGCCTCAATAAGGATGTATATCCCAATTATAATATCATCCTGTGTATATCGACATACTCAGCTACAGCTCCATTGACAGCTTTCGCAAAACAATTCGGCTTCAGGGGCGCCACATTGCATGGTGTAAACGACATTATTCTCAATAGCGGCTTGGCAGTAGATTACAACGAAGTCAGTAGGGATGCAGAAAAACTGCGTTTAGCCCTTACTCATGCGAATTATTTTGAAATCGATTTCCAACTCGAGGATGAAACACACACACTGAAACTAGAATGCAGCCAGCAGGATGCACAAAAAAGCCACGGAATTTGCCTAGAGAATGAACCAGACGTAGCAAACCTTCCAGCCGGTGAAGTCTACTTTGTTCCCACTGGCGGCGAAGGAGAGTTCATTATGCAATATGCAGATGGAACACTTGGCCTACAAACTGTTGAGTCAGGAAAAATCATCACTGCAACTTTGATACGTGGCGAACAATCCACTATTGATGACCACAATAAGAAACTCAAAAGCGATCCGGTAACTGGAGAAATAGGTGAGCTTGGCTTTGGAACACAAGACTTGCCGGTCTCTGGCCGGGATATTCAAGATGAAAAAATTCTAGGCACGATACACGTAGCCACAGGCCGCAGTGATCATCTTGGAGGAACACTTACTCCAGATAAATTTGTCACACCAACAAATGCTACTCACGATGACATTTTATTTTCACCCAGCAAAACACCTGATATTACAGTTAGCGAAGTGCGAATGCAGCGTGACGGAAAAACAATAGTTGTTCTTGAAAACTATCAACCAACCGCGCACCTTCTTGATGCGCTGAACAATTCTGACCTATAATACTTA
>JASLKL010000208.1 GCA_030747605.1 Verrucomicrobiota bacterium
CAGCACGCAACATCCTTAGTCGGTCCTCACAAAACCGCTCAACTGGATTCCCAATTGTCCGGATGCACTTCGATTTAATGTCGTTCTTCCCTCCCACCCAATCATGCAATGTCTCGGATATAGGATCGTAAAATAAGCCATTAATTGTAAAATCACGCCGTAATGCATCTTCACGTGCATCAGCAAAACGCACCTCATTGGGATGACGCCCATCAGCATAATCAGCCTCAGCTCTAAAGGTAGCTATCTGATATTCATGACCCAAATCTAAGACAATTATAACCCCAAACTGTTTTCCAACTGGAATGGTTTTACTAAACAATTGCTCGATATCCTCCGGCTTGGCATCAGTCGCAATATCATAATCCTTTGGCATCAGGCCAAGCTGCTCATCCCTTACTGAGCCTCCAACCAAAAACGCTTCAAAACCAGCATCAGTAAGACGCTTGACCAGACTCAACGCACCATTGCGAAGTGACATGAATTGAAGATTAGTAGAATCAGGCATAGACCAAGATTAATACTCTCAGGGCACTTTTCACTGAAATCTTGACTGTAACAAGCCTCAGAAAACCAAAGAAATAAAAGTTAAAGTTCATTTTCTTAATACTTTCCCGCTGCACAGACCTCGTTTAATCTCTCCTCGGTGTCGTTAGACCACAACAAATTTGAGCTTAAATTACGAGGCATTCCCGTTTCGGAAGGCGTATCGAGAGGGCGTGTCGTAGTTTTAAACCGTGATCGGATCATTCCAGCTAAGACTAATTTTAAAACGCTCAACCAAGCGGATGAAGAAGCCCGATTCCAAGCTGCACTAGACAAAACACGTCAACAAATACTTGAAGTACAAAAACGACTTCATGATGAGATTGGAGCGAAACAATCTCTAATTTTTGATGCACATCTTCTAGTGCTAGAAGACCCTGTGGTTTTAGAAGAAGTAAAACGAAAAATTCGAAAGGAAAAAGTCTCATCCGAATACGCTTTGTATACAGCCTCAGAAAAATACGCCGAAGCGTTGAGCGCAGTTGAAGATTCATATTTAAGCGAGCGTGCTGCTGATATTCGAGATGTTATTCAAAGAGCCTTAGAAAATTTAACAGGACAATCCAAACAGGTCGGTCTCAGCGATCTCACTGAACCATGCATTGTAGTGGCAAATGACCTAACACCATCTGATACGGCAATGCTAGACCCTGAAAAAGTACTTGGGTTCATTACAGCAGCTGGCAGCAAAACTTCGCATACGGCAATCTTAGCACGATCACTTCAAATCCCAGCAGTACTTGGGCTCGGTAAAGAAATCGATGAATTAAAACCAGGACAATCCATCCTACTCGACGGATTCAATGGCTTTGTAGTTATTTCCCCTTCCGACCAGGTGCTCTTCGAGTATGGGCAACTGGTAAAACGCCAAAACTCAATCGAGACGAGTCTTGATGAAATTCGGACAGAGGCTGCAAAAACTCTGGACGGCCATTCGATAATTCTCTCAGCTAACATCGAAAGGGCTTCGGATGTTCAAGCTGTTTTAAAAAGCGGTGCAACCGGTGTCGGGCTTTTTCGGACAGAATTTCTTTTTATTAATCGTAAAGATTTACCAAATGAAGAGGAACAGTTTCAGGCTTATAAAAAAGTGTCTGAGTCACTCACTCCTGAACCGGTGATTATTCGCACGCTTGACCTTGGCGGGGATAAACTCCTATCTCATGTCAACGTAGCGGCAGAAATGAATCCGTTCCTTGGATGGCGAGCTATCCGGTTGTGCCTTCAAGAAAAGGACCTTTTCCGTACTCAACTAAGAGCTATCCTAAGAGCCAGTGCATTTGGAGATCTCAAAATCATGTATCCCATGGTGTCAGGAATAGACGAATTAGATGAAGCCAATAAGATTCTAGAAGAATGCCGGAAAGAATTAAGGGAGAAAGGAGAGGAATTTTCGGAAGATATTGAGATTGGAGTAATGATAGAAACTCCATCTGCTGCAATGATTTCCGATAAACTAGCGAAGCGAGTACAATTTTTTAGTATCGGCACTAATGACCTGATCCAATATGCGCTAGCAGTCGATAGACTAAATGAAAAAATTGCCCATCTTTATGAGCCAACTCACCCGGGTATTTTACGACTCATTAAAACCACAGTAGATGCCGGCAAAGCGAATGGAATCTGGACAGGTGTTTGTGGGGAGATGGCAAGCGACTTATCAATGGTGCCTCTTCTAATTGGACTAGGAGTAGAAGAATTGAGCGTGGCCTCATCAATGGTTCCCAGAGTGAAAATGTTGATTCGCAACATTAATATATCGAAGGCTAAAGAACTGGCAAACTTTGCTATTAATAGTGATTCCCCAAAGGAAATACAAAGACGCGCTGAGGAATTGTCAAAAGAAGCGGTTCCAAGTTTCTTCGAAACGAAAACCAAAAGCGCCTAATTATTAAGGCTGCCATGACTTAAACTCCGGAAGCAGTCGGATCTCTGCAAATCGTGGATCTTCCTGCGCCCGTTCGTATAAATTATCTGCAGCGGCGTTATTAGAACGGCGGCGTTTATCAAGTGTCAGCGCCTTCGCCAAAGTGATCCAAGACTCCTTAATCCTAGATCCATTAGAAGCCTGTACTCCAGCTAAATCATACCAGCTTTCTGGACTCTCCGGCATCTTTTGGGTAAGCCTGACTAGCGCTACCTCAAGACTTTTTGAATCACCAAGTTGATTAAAAAACTCCGCCGCCATCAAAAGGTTAGTCATGTTAACCTCAGGCCGCCCTATTATCTTAAGAAGCACATTTACTCCTTTTTGGTTCTGGCCAAGTTGAACCTGAGCAGTGGCAAGCCGAAGTGCTTGATCAAATTTACTTGGATCCTTCTCGACGTCCGCCTCAAGTTTTCGGAGCGCAACAACTGCAAGACCATTCTGCTCATTAGCTTTAACTGATTGGCCAAGTGCATTGTATATAGAAGCAACTGTAAATCGTATTCCAATCTTAAGATCAGGTTGCTGCACGAGAGAATCGACTAACTTCATTGCCTGTGCATTTTGCTTTAGTC